>JBAWBR010000074.1:0-45386 GCA_049589875.1 Terriglobales bacterium | reverse complement strand
GAGCGACTCTGCTCAACTATGCGGAAGTGACGGAGATAAGGAAAGACGCGGAAGGATACGTCGACGGCGTTACGGCGCGCGAAGTGGAGACGGGCGAGGAGTTTCATGCCCTAGCCAAAGTGGTTATCAATGCGACCGGCGCGTTCAGCGATCGGCTGCGCCGAATTGCCGAGCCCGATGCCGCGCCCATGATTGCTCCCAGCCAGGGGATTCATCTCGTCTTTGACGGAGCGTTCCTTGCGGGCGAAAGCGCGATCATGGTGCCGCATACCAGGGATGGGCGCGTGCTCTTCGCCATCCCATGGCATGGGCACACGCTGGTGGGGACTACGGATACGGCAATTCCGGCAGCGACTCTGGAGCCGGTTGCGATGGATGAGGAGATCGATTTTATTCTTTCGACGGCCGGCCAATATCTGGCGAGAGCACCCAGGCGCGACGACGTGCTAAGCGTTTTTGCCGGCGTGCGTCCTCTTGTACGTACGGCAAAGGCGAGCACGGCTGAGCTTTCCCGCGATCATGTGATCCACATCGATCGCTCTGGATTGATAAGCGTGATGGGCGGAAAGTGGACGACTTATCGGCACATGGCGGAGGATTGCGTCGACCAGGCAGCTACATTTGCGGAGTTGCCAGAACGGCCGTGCGTTACGCAGGATTTGCGCATTCACGGATTTCATGCCGGCGCAAAAGAGTTTGGTTCGCTCTCGGTGTATGGTTCGGATGCGTTGCACATTCGCAAACTGATCGAAACTGATGTCAGCCTGGGCGGTCGTTTGCATCCTGCGCTGCCCTACGTGAACGCAGAAGTTGTGTGGGCTGTGCGGCAGGAGATGGCGCGAACCGTGGAGGACGTACTCGCGCGCCGAACTCGCGCGTTGTTTTTGAATGCGGCGGCTGCTTTGGAGATGGCACCCGTCGTCGCTGACGTCATGGCTTGCGAGCTGGGATGGGGTGAAGCTGCAAAGGCCGCACAATTAGCTGCGTTTCGCGAGATCGCAAAAAACTACACCTTGCGTGCGCCAGGATAGCGTCGCAGCGAGGCGGCTCACTCCATACGGTGCGGCGAGCTCTTAAAACAGTCTGCAGAGTTGCTTTTCCGTAATCCCCAGAAGAGGATAGTGTGCAATGATCATCAACTTTGCCGAGCGGGCTCATAACCATAATTGGGAATTAGACCCGATTATCCGATCCCTGCTCGACACGGACTTTTACAAACTGCTCATGCTGCAGTTCATCTGGAAGCATTTCCCCAGCACTCGGGTTACGTTTTCGGTGGTCAACCGCAGCGCCGGAGTTCGTCTGGCGGAGATGTTTTCGCACGACGAACTGACTCACCAGATGGACCATGTGCGGCGCTTGCGCTTTCGCCGATCTGAACTTGTATGGCTTGCCGGAAATACGTTTTATGGCAGGCGTGGGATTTTCGAGCCGGCATTTCTGGAGTGGCTGGAGCGCGATTTTCATCTTTCCGAGTACGAAGTTGTAGTTCAGGATGGGCAATACAACCTCACTTTTGCAGGAACGTGGGTAGAGACGACGATGTGGGAGCTTTACGCGCTCCCAATTCTCAGCGAGCTGAGATCGCGGGCGAGCATGAAGCAACTGCGCGAGTTTGGCCTCGACATTTTGTATGCGCGGTCGAAGACCAGGTTGTGGAGCAAGATCGAGCGGCTGCGCGGCGTTCCGGATTTACTGGTCGCGGATTTTGGCACGCGGCGGCGGCACAGTTTTTTATGGCAGGAATATGTGGTGAGCGCGATGGCGACTAATCTAGGGACCGCGTTCACCGGAACGTCGAATGCCTTTCTTGCCCATAAGCATGACCTGGAAGCGATTGGCACTAATGCTCATGAGATTCCCATGGTGTTGGCTGCGCTGGCGGAAGATGACGAGGAACTGAAGCGCTCGCAGTATAAGGTGCTTGAGCTTTGGCAACAGACTTACGATGGCGCCCTGCGCATTATGCTGCCGGATACTTTCGGAACCACGCAGTTTCTCAAAAATGCGCCGGACTGGGTAGCGGATTGGACAGGTCAGCGTATCGATAGCAAGAATCCATACGCCGCTGGAGATGAATACATTGCATGGCTCAGGGAGCGCGGCCGCAATCCTCTGGAAAAGAGAATCATTGCTTCTGACGCGCTCGACGTGGACGACATTCTTGGGTTGCATGCCTATTTTGCGGGAAAGATCGCGGAAGGCGCTACGCCCGCCGATTTTAATTCGGCTGTCGATTTTCTGGATGCGAAGAGGTGGACGCGCGGACGCCGGATTCGATTCAGCAGCGGCTGGGGCACATTATTGACCAACGACTTTCGCGACTGCGATCCCGCGGGAGGCAGCGGCTTCGATCCCATCAGCTTGATCTGCAAAGTAACGGCCGTGGAAGGACGGCCGGCAGTCAAACTCTCCGATAACTATGCAAAAGCAGTGGGGCCGGAGGAGGAAATCGAGCGCTATCGGCGCGTGTTTGGGACGGAGGGGATGAGCAACGTGCCTATAGTCACTTAGCGAAATCAGATTGCAATCGATTCGATCGCCTCGACTGCTTCGCGGGGCAAACCTAATAGCAGGCTGGCGAGATCCTGTTTCATGTGTTCGATGTCGGAAGTGCCGGTTAGCGGCAGGATTCCGATGGCTCGCGCAAAAGCAAAAACGGTCTGGGCTAATCCGGCGTTGGCTCGCTCTGCGATCGAAGCCAGCAGCGGATGATGGAGCACCTCAATGTTTGCGGTGAGCAGCGAGAAGCCCTGGTAAATAATTTTGTGATTGTGGCAGAAGCGGCGCACATCGCGATCCCAGGCGAGGCGCGCGAAGCAGCGGTTCTGCACAAAGGCGGGCAACTCAGCTTCAACACGTCGCATGTGATCGAGCTGCTGCAATGAAATGTTGCTGACTCCAAGCCACCGCGCACGCCCGGCGTCGCGCTCCTTCCTCATCGCCTCCCAGGCCTCGGAATCGTGGCTGGTCCATTCATAGTTGGATGACGGCCCGTGAAGGACATAACTGTCTACGTAATCCGTGCCCAAGTGATCGAGCGAACTCGCCATGGATTGGGCAACCTGCGTGGAGATAGTAGCGGCGGGGTCGTAGGGCAAGCGGTGGTCCTGGCCACGCGCGTAAGTGAATTTAGTCTGGAGAAACAGGTCTGCACGCGTGACAAGTCCGTCTTGATAGACGGACTTCAAAGCTTCTCCGACGCCTGCTTCGAAATAGTGGCGGCGCTGGTTCGCGGTGTCGATGCCACGAAAACCGGCGCGCAGAGCCGCTTCTGCGAGAGAGGCCGTGCGCTCTTCCTTCCACGCGGTACCGTAGAGAAAGCCGGGCATCCGCGGCGGAGAGGCGCTTGATCCCGCGTTCAGATTATCAATGCTCTGCTCGTTTCCGGCGGCAGGCTCCTTGCTATGGGGCTTATGGATTGAGCACAACCTTTCCGAACATCTGGCTGCTGGCCAGATACTCGTGCGCGGCGCGGGTTTCCTGCAACGGAAAGAGGTGATCGATTACAGGCTTGAGGCGTCCGGCAAAAACATGGCCGAGCACTTCATTGAGTTCGCCCATGGTGCCCATGTAGGAGCCAAGCAACGCGAGTTGGCGCGAGAAAAGAAAGCGCAGGTCGATATCCGCCTTGGGTCCGGTGGTGGCGCCGCAGGTGACAAGCGTACCCCCCGGCTTCAAGGAACGAACACTTTCATTCCAGGTGGCAGGGCCAACGTGTTCTATGACAATATCCACGCCTTCACCCTTGGTGATGGTGCGGACCTCCTGCGCAATTTTCTGCTGATAATGGTTGATGACAAAATCTGCGCCGAGTTCGAGGGCTTGCTCCATTTTTCGTTCATCGCCGGCCGTGGTGATGATGCGCGCATGGAACATCCGCGCAATTTGAATGGCGGCAATGCCTACGCCGGAGTTGGCGCCAAGAATAAGGACAGTTTGCCCGGGGCGGATCGCGGCGCGTCCGGTAAGCATGTGCCATGCGGTGACAAAAACCAGCGGCATGCTCGCTGCCTGGTTGAAATCGAGCGAATCGGGGATGGGAATAACGTTCACTGCAGGAACAGCGATGAGTTCGCAATTGCCGCCGTCGACGCCATTGCCGAGCACGGTGAACTGGCGGCACTGGTTCTGCAATCCGGCAACGCATTTCGCGCAACGGTTGCAGAAACTCATGGGCGCAAGCAGTACGCGCTGACCGGCTTTGAAATCGGCGATGTATTCGCCAACCTCGACGATTTCTCCGGCGATGTCGCTGCCGAGAATGTGCGGCAGGTTTACGCCGGGCAGGCCCTGGCGCACCCACAGGTCAAGGTGATTGAGCGAGCAGGCCCGCACGCGCACCAAAACCTGATCCTTGCGGGGCTCGGGATTGGGGACCTCCTCGTAAGTAAGAACTTCCGGCCCACCGAATTGATGAATGCGGACGGCTTTCATGGGGACATCTCCAATAACTTGAATCGAAGTTGAACTCTACAAGCTAGCACAAAGTGGAATCCAGATTCCTGGCCGAGGCCGGCGCATGCCTGAATTCCCTCATTGACCTTCGATATTTACTCAAAGACAATCACGGTATGGACCTCTATGAGGAGATCGTGCGGTTGCGCAAGGATGGGCGGCGCGGGGCGCTCGCGACAATCGTCAACGTGCGCGGCTCAATTCCCTCGTTCAAAACGGCAAAAATGCTGGTACGCGATGACGGGTCGATTGTGGGCACGATCGGAGGGGGCTGCGTGGAAGCGGAGGTCTGGCAGGCGGCGCGTGAGGTGATGGAATCGGAGCGCCCGCGGTCGTTGAAGTTCGACCTGAATAACGATCCCAAGTTCGATACCGGGCTGGTTTGCGGCGGCACGCTTGAAGTTTTTGTCGAACCCATCCTGCCTCCAGCAGAACTTTATATTTTCGGCGCAGGTCACGTTGCAGCAAGCCTTTACAAGATCGCACGCGTCGTCGGATTTGACGTCACCATTGTCGATGATCGCGAAGCCTATGCCAATCGGGAGCGCTTTCCCGAGGCCCACGAGGTGATTGCGGAAGACTTCGAGCAGGCAGTAACGCGCCTCGCGCCCAGCGAGTCTGCATACATTGTGATTGTGACGCGCGGGCACCGCGATGACATGCGCGTGCTGCGGTGGGCTGTTCAGACTCCCGCCCGCTATGTTGGAATGATCGGTTCGCGGCGGAAGACAATTACCATTTTTGAAGAGCTCAAAAAAGAAGGCCTTCGCGCGGATTTGTTCGCGCGGGTGCATGCGCCGGTTGGTCTCGATATTGGCGCGATCACTCCGGAAGAAATTGCCGTCGCGATTATGGCAGAGCTGATCGCGAAACGACGGAACGTGGAACGCGAACTGCCACACATGAGCTGGTTTCAGCAGCGGCAGGATGCGTCCGAGCAAGTTCCCTCAAGCGTAGACGACGCTGAGGACGCGGAGAAGAAATAGTCCTGCGATTGAGTGTTGCGGCTGCGCACCAGCGGCGATCGCTCTTTAACTTAGCCGGATTTCTTCTCTTCTCTTCTCTTCTCTTCTCTTCTCTTCTTCTCTTCTCTGCATCCTTTCCGAGCTGTGCGGTTTAAAATTCCTGACATGGCCAAGGAAATCGAAATCAAGTTTCGAATCGTGGACTTGAAGTTGCTGAGGGCAGCATTAAAGCGGTGCGGCTTCCGGCAGGTGACGCCGTCGACACACGAGATGAATACACTCTACGATCTGCCGGGGGAAAAGCTGCGCAAGAAGGGCGAATTACTTCGGCTGCGTAAATACGGAGAGGCATGGGTGCTCACTCACAAATCCAAAGGCAGTGGCAAAGCTGGCCGCCACAAGACAAGAGTGGAACTGGAAACGCGCGTGGAAAAGGGCGAGCGGATGGATGCAATTCTCCGAGGGCTAGGATTTGCGCCCACGTTTCGATATGAGAAATACCGAGCGGAGTGGAGCGATGGCACCGGTCATGTGGTGCTCGATGAGACGCCGATCGGTAATATTGGAGAGGTCGAAGGACCATCGCGGTGGATTGACCGGACGGCGAAGGCTCTTGGAATCGCGGCCGCAGATTACATCACGCAAACCTATGCGGAATTGTTTTTTGCCTGGAAGCGCCGAACGCGAAGCAAGGCGAACGAAATGACATTTCGGGAAGTTGACACGCCTGTTGCCCGGTCACACCGCACATAAGGAATCCGTGGGGGTGCAGGAGTTCCCGGAAATGATCCCCTGGGTCTACCAGAGATGCCATCGGTGATAGGTGAGAACGTATAGGGCCAGCAATGCATTGGCGGTTGCATGAGCCACCACCGCATCCCCAATGTGGCCGCGCCGGATCACTGCCAGTCCGAAAAAGACACCTGCGATGCTACCGGGGATCCAGTATCCGCCGTGCAGCAAGCCGAAAGCGACCGAAGAGAGCAGCAACGCAGACCACGAAAAGCGATGGAAGGAGACCGAATCAAAAGCAGGCGAGATCAAACGGCGCATAAGAAAACCACGAAACGCCAACTCTTCGGCCAGTGGCACAGTGACGACAGCGCTTAGCACCCGGAAAGTAATCCAAAGGATACGAGCCATCGTTGAGGACCCCATGAAAGCCGCCGATACTTCCTGATCGGCGACCGGGCTGGCAGGGCGATCCAGAGCTATCCATATCGCGAAAACAACGGCTCCGATCAGCGGAGCCAGCCAACTGCATCTCCAACCAAGGTTCGTGTAACTGCGGCGAAAAAACCAGAGCGCGCAGGCCGCTGCGAAGAACCGCAGCGGATACAGCCATTCCACTCCGTCCACAGGCCTGGCAGCGCCGGCGATCATTGCGGCCGCGAGTATGGCCATGAAGGGCAGCAAAA
The DNA here is from genome assembly GCA_049589875.1 of Terriglobales bacterium. Lineage (GTDB taxonomy): Bacteria > Acidobacteriota > Terriglobia > Terriglobales > Acidobacteriaceae > Acidiflorens. The sequence goes on along the minus strand of JBAWBR010000074.1, from coordinate 38,545 downwards.
AAGCGGCGGCAGGATTGTGAGCTTCGGTCTCAGGCTTCTCCCAATTCTGTTGTGGCGCCGTAAACCATGGAACACGCCGAACGATAAAGCAGAGCCCCACCCCCACCGCGCTAAAGGCAATCCAGCCGGCTTGCGAATGAAAACCACCCAACGCAATCCGCTCGGCGCCCGCATTCCCGATCAAAATCAGCGCGGCGATGCGCATGGAATTGAGGAAGAAGATGAGAACGATCCCGACGGGAATGAGAAGAAGAGCTTGTGGAAAACGGCATTCTTTTCTGAAGACCAAGAGCCACAGTATGGAAAAGGCCAAGATGAGTCCGACGCCTTCCAAGCCGGAGCACTGCGGAGCAATTTCCACCTGGAAGCGCGGCGTTCCGATCAACATTGCCGCCGGATTCGCGATCACACCGGGCACAAATAGACGCAGTAAGATTTTGGTGAGATATAGCGTCAAGTAACTGGCGGGTTTCCAAAGCCGGCGAAGCATGGCGCCGGCAGAACATGCCAAGGCCGCGGCCATTGATGCATAGATCCACAGGTAACCGGTGTAACGGAGTAATTGAGTCCAAAAAGCCAGTGAGAGAAATGCAAACGCAGCCAAACCAATCGCACACACTCCCACGACAAACCAGCTTAAGGCGAGCAGATTGTCCCAGGAACTCAATTTGACCGGCCCGTATAGCCGAAAAGACAGCAACGCGAAAACGCCCATTGTGCAAACGTGGGCCAGGAAAAAACTCCAACGAACAGGGCTCTCCCCGGTGTGACGAGCAATTTTCTGAAGTGAGGGTTGATATCGAAGGAAGGCAAAAGTCAGAAAAAGTGTTGCGTAGCCGATAACGTAACGAAGAATCCAAGCTCCCCATCCACCGATGATCCCGATCAACCCGCCTCGCTGGACGAGAGAGCCGCCGTCCAACCAGATGGACAGAACGATCAGTTCCGAGGAAAACAGGAAAACAAGGAGAAAGATTTTGGCAGCGGACGAATGCCGCCGCGGCAAAAGGGATCTGAAAGGCTGCGAAACAGATCCCGCCGCTAGTTCAACGTCCGACGAAAACATGGGCTGACAGGCGCTTCATAAGGCCCTGTCGCCTCCTTGGAATGAACATCTGGGAAAAACTAACCATGCCCATGGTCTTAAGAACTGATTCCGCAACCACGGGCTGATTAACTACTTGCGCCAGCCGCGAATCACAACCACGGCGCCTGCAAGCAGAGCTATTCCGGAGATGCTGGACGTCGGATCGATTTCGGGCACGCTCGCCCACAAGGAACTCGAACTTCCGATAACGAATACCATCGCGCCGGCCAGAACCGGCAGTGCCATTCTCACAAATCTGCGCATGTAGCCTCCTGGAAAGTGAATCAGGGAAGAAACTTTACCCCGTGGAGGGAACGGGCGCAACCTCCAAACGGACTAGCTCGCATTCATTTGCTTAGACAATTGTTTTTCTGAAAAGCTTACGCGCCGCAGCATTTCTTATATTTTTTGCCGCTGCCGCAGGGGCATGGATCGTTGCGGCCAACCTTGTCGCCGGAGCGCACGACCTGCTGGACGGTGCGCGCATCGCCGGCGCCAGCCATGCGAGCTTGCTCGAGTTCGCGCTTTTTCTTGCGCTGGAAGGCTTCTTCAATCTCATCCACCGACGTTGCTACCTGGCGGGGACGATGATTGCCTCCATCGCGGCCGCCAGTGATGACGGAAGGAGCGCCAGGCTGGGGTTGTTGATCGGAGTGGTCCCCCGGCGCGCCTCCAGGCATCGAATTTTGATCGGGCGGGCGCTCGAGAATCTGCATCAGGTACAGATAGCGGACGGTCTCCTCCTGAACGCGCTTCATCATGTCCTCGAACATGTCGAAGGATTCGCGCTTGTACTCGACCAGCGGATCGTGCTGTCCATATCCGCGGAGGCCGATACCCTCTTTCAGGTGATCCATGGAAAGCAGGTGATCTTTCCACTGCGCATCGATAACGCTGAGCATAATCATGCGTTCGTGGTAGCGCATGGCGTCGCCGCCAATAAGCTTTTCCTTGGCGTCGTAGCGCTCTTTGAGTTTGTCGAAGATAGCGTCGCCCAGTTCGGCGCGGTTGAGTGCTTCCGGCTTTATGCCCTCGGCATAAATATCGACGCCGAAACGCGTGAAGATCGCATCTTTCAGGCCCTTGAGGTCCCAGTCATCGACATGAGCCTTCGCTGGACAGAATTGCTCGAGGATCTCGGCAAGAATGCTGGAAACGTAATCTTCAAGGATGAGATCTTTTTGATCGAGACCTTCAAGCAGCCGGCGCCGCAGTCCATAAACGGCCTTGCGCTGCTTATTCATTACGTCGTCGTATTCGAGCAGATGTTTGCGGGCTTCGAAGTTCTGGCTTTCGACCGCCTTCTGCGCGGCCTCAATGCGGCGTGAAATCATGCGCGATTCGATGGGCACGCCTTCTTCCATGCCAAGACGTTGCAATAAATTCGAAACCCATTCCTTGGCGAAGATGCGCATCAGATCATCTTCGAGTGAAAGATAAAAGCGCGAGGAACCGGGATCGCCCTGGCGACCGGCGCGTCCGCGAAGTTGATTGTCGATGCGGCGCGCCTCGTGGCGTTCGGTGCCAAAAATGTGCAGGCCGCCCGCGGCGATTACATCCTTGTGTTCCTGGTCGGTGTCAGCCTTGTGGCGCGCGAACACTTCATTCCATTGGTCGGTGGGAACGGCATATTCGTTGCCGGCGTAATACCAGGTAGTACGGTTAGGATCATCCGCCACGTTCTCGATCTTTCCCTGCGCTACACGAACCGGCTGGGCGACTCCCTTTTTCACGCATTCCTGCTTGGCCATGAATTCAGGATTGCCGCCCAGCAAAATGTCGGTGCCGCGGCCGGCCATGTTGGTGGCGATGGTGACCATGCCCTTGCGGCCGGCCTGAGCCACGATTTCGGCCTCACGCTCGTGGTATTTGGCGTTGAGCACGACGTGCTTGATTCCCTTTTTCTTCAGCAGTTCGGAGAGGCGCTCCGATTTTTCAATTGAGGTTGTTCCCACCAGCACCGGTTGCTGGCTTTCGTGAAGGCGCTGGATCTCATCCGCGGCCGCAAAATACTTTTCTTTTTCGGTGCGGTAAACGATATCGGGATTCTCAATGCGCAGCAAAGCGCGATTGGTGGGAATGACCATCACTTCCAGTTTGTAAATGCTCTCAAACTCGGGCGCTTCGGTTTCCGCGGTACCGGTCATGCCCGCGAGTTTTTTGTACATGCGGAAATAATTCTGGAAGGTAATGGTGGCCAGGGTCTGGTTTTCGCGCTCGATCTTGACGTTTTCCTTGGCTTCGATGGCTTGATGAAGCCCATCCGACCAGCGGCGGCCCGGCATCAGGCGTCCGGTGAACTCATCGACGATGATTACCTCGCCGTCTTTCACCACATATTCGACATCTTTCTTATAAAGGGCATGTGCCTTAACGGCGGTCTCTACGTGATGCTTGAGAGCCCAATTTTCCGGATCGGCGACATTGCCAATGCCCAGCAGCTTTTCAACTTTTTCCCAGCCCTCATCCGTGACCGTGATGTTGCGATGCTTCTCGTCGACGACGAAATCCTTGGTGTAGATTTTTGGCTCGCCCGGCTGAACATCAATCTCTTCGCCCTCTTCGAGCTTGGGGATGATGCGGTTCACCTTGTAGTACTTGTCGGTGGATTCCTCGCTGGCTCCGGAGATGATCAGCGGTGTGCGGGCTTCGTCGATCAGGATGGAATCGACTTCATCGACGATGCCGAAGTTGTGGACGCGCTGCACGCAGTCGCGCAAGTCGAACTTCATGTTGTCGCGCAGATAGTCGAAGCCAAATTCGTTGTTCGTGCCATAGGTGACATCGGCGGCGTAGGCGGCGCGGCGTTGTTCGTCGTCCAGATCGTGGATAATTACGCCCACGCTCAGGCCGAGAAAGCTATAGAGCTTGCCCATCCACTCCGAATCGCGCTTGGCGAGATAATCGTTGACCGTGACCACGTGCACGCCCCGGCCACTGAGGGCGTTGAGATAAACGGGAAGAGTGGCTACCAGCGTTTTGCCTTCGCCGGTTTTCATCTCGGCGATCCGGCCCGAGTGCAGCACCATGCCGCCGATCAATTGCACGTCGAAGTGCCGCATGTTGAGGACGCGCCGCCCGGCTTCGCGAACCACGGCGAACGCCTCTTCGAGAAGCTCGTCGAGCGCCTCTTCAAGGACGCGCACGCGCTCGGTCTCGATCTCTTTTTGGCGGTCGATATCCTGGAGATCGCGATCAGTTTCGGGCTCCTCGGCGATGGCGCCAAGGCGCTGCTGAATACGGGCGCGGAATTCATCGGTTTTGGCGCGGAGCTGCTCGTCGGTGAGCTTCTGGATCTCCGGCTCGAGCGCATTAATAGCCGCGACGCGCGGCAGCAGGCGCCTAATTTCGCGCTCGTTCTTCGTCCCGAAAACCTTGCCTAGTAAAGTGTTAATCAAAGCGGAAACCCTTCAGAGGACGCACGTCCAAGTATCGATTTAAGCCTAGCACATTAGATGCGGGAGAGATCGCGGCGAACCAGCAAAGCCCTTGCGCGGGTAATTGAAGCGTTGGCCCCTGTCCCCACTTCCCTGTATCATTCCCCCCTTACGAATCATGTCAACGTTCTATCAGCGCTTTCAGGAGTCTGCCCGGCGGTTCCCTAACAACATTGCTCTTGAAATCCAGCGGGCAGAAACGGTCGAACGCGTCACGTTTTCGGAACTAACACACATGGCGGAGAGTGTTGGACAGTGGCTTTCCAGCCGCGTTCCGCGGAGCGCGCGAGTTGCCATTCTGGCGTCCAATCATCCGCGCTGGGTGGCGGCCTATCTGGGCGTAATCGCGGCCGGACGCACAGCCGTTCCTCTCGACACTGCCTTCCACGCCGAGCAAGTAAGAACACTGCTGCGGGATAGCGGGTCGGTGCTTCTCTTTTGCGACGCCAAACACTTTTCTGTGGCAGCAAAGGCGGTTGAGGGAACCGGCACAGGTCTGGTGATGACGTCGGCGCAGGAGGAATGGACGATGCTCGTTCCCGGCGAACAGCGAGGACAGTCAGGAACCCAATTTTGGGGAGATCTTGATTCAATTTTCGAAGAGGGCCCGGGCGCATTCCAGCCGGTTGTGCCCTGCGAAGATGACCTGGCAGCCCTGCTCTATACGTCGGGCACCACAGCCGATCCCAAGGGCGTGATGCTCACACACGCAAATTTAGTAGGAGAAGCGAATTCGGTTTTTGGCGTAGTGACGATCGGACCCACGGATGCCCTGCTGGGAATTCTCCCCATGTTTCACGTGTTGGCCCAAATGGCGAATTTATTTCTGCCTTTGTTTAACGGGTCGCGCGTAGTTTATCTGGAAATATTGAATACCACGGAACTGCTGCGCGCATTGCACGAGCGCGACATAACGGTATTCGCGGTCGTGCCGCAATTTTTCTACCTTATCCACGAAAAAATATTCAAAGAGATTGGCAAAAAAGGCAAAGCTGCCGCTTCCGTGGTGGGAGCGCTGATGGCGCTGAACCGCGGCCTGCGGCGGCTTGGGATCAATGCGGGGAAACTTTTCTTTGGCAAAATTCACGCTACGTTCGGCAAGCGTATGCGGTATCTGGTAACGGGTGGCTCGCGCTTTGATTCCGCGATTCAGCGCGATTTTTATTCCTTCGGCATCGATGTGCTTAACGCGTACGGCCTGACCGAAACCACGGGCGGAGCATTTCTCAACCGTCCGGGCGATGTAGTCTTCGGATCTGTTGGGCCTCCGTTGCCGGGGGTTGAGGCGCGGATCGTGAATCGGCAGATTGTGGAAGAAGGTCAGCCGGCAGCGGGCGAGATTGCAATTCGCGGCGCGATTGTGATGAAGGGTTACTGGAATCGTCCGGATGCGACAGCGGCGGTGCTGCGCGAGGGATGGTTTTACACGGGCGATCTGGGCTATTTCGACGCGGCTGGAAATCTTTTTATCACGGGCCGCAGCAAGGAAGTGATCGTTCTTGCGAACGGAAAGAATATTTATCCGGAGGAGATTGAGGCGCATTACCTGAAGTCTCCCTACGTGAAAGAAATTTGTGTGATGGCGCTGGAGGCGCGCAAGGGCGATCCAACATCCGAACGCCTCTATGGCGTTGTCGTACCCAACTTCGAACTGTTGCGCGAGCGCAAGATCGTCAACACAAAAGAAGCGCTCCGCTTCGATATCGAGGCCCTCTCGCACAAAATTGCATCGACCAAGCGGCTTGGAAGTTATGAGATCTGGCAGGAAGACCTGCCGCGAACCACCACCCGCAAGCTCAAGCGATTCCAGATCGAACAGAAAGTTCGCGAGCAACAAAACCGGGGAAGCAACGGTGACGCCGCGATTGGCACGGAGAAACCGCTCACTGACGATGAACAAGCATGGCTTGAACGCGTGGAGGTAAAGCGCGCGCTCGCCATTGTGAAAGAGGCTGCGCGAAACGAGTTGGGCCCGGTTCTTCCGACGCATAATCTGGAACTCGATCTTGGACTGGACTCCATGCAGCGGATCGAGTTGCTTAGCGCACTGGAACAGCAACTGGGCGGCGATGTGCGGGAATCGCAACTCGCCGAAATTTATTCCGTGCGGGATCTGGTGGACGCCGTGCTCGCCAGCGCGGAACGCGGCGAAGGCAGCGCCACGGGGATTGGGCCTGCCTGGTCGGCGATACTTGATGAGCCGGTCACGGTGCCGGATGTCCTTGCGCTGGCCAAGCACAGCCTGTTCGCGGAAGTGTTCTTCTTCAGTTTGGGGCGGCTCATTTATCTATTCGCACTCGACCGCTTTGAACTCAAGGTACACGGACTTGAGAATCTGCCGCAAAAAGGGCCGCTGCTTTTGTGTTCGAATCATCAGAGCTACATTGATCCTCTTATTCTGGGAGGCGCGCTGCCATGGGCTATATTTCGCAACACTTTCGCGGTGGGAACCAGCGAGATATTCGGCCAGGGCTTTATGCGGCGCCTGGCACAATGGCTGCGCGTGGTGGTTCTCGACCCGGACGCCAATCTTGTGCCCGCGATGCGCGCGGGCGCGTTTGGATTAAGGCAGGGCCGCGTGCTTATCCTTTATCCCGAGGGGGAACGCACTAACACGGGTAACTTTGGCGTGTTCCGCAAGGGTGCCGCTATTCTTTCGATCCACACGCAAACGCCGATTGTTCCCATCGCGATTGAGGGCTTTTATGAAGCGTGGCCGCGCCATCATAAGTTTCCTAAGCTGACCCGCTTGCAAATGGAGTTTGGAAAGCCAATTTCTCCGCCCGCGGAAAGTACGGCGAGCGAAGCTGCGTACGACGAGCTAACTGCGAAATTGAAATCCCATATTGCCGACATGTGGCAGAATTTGCGAGACGCGGACCGCTAACCCGAACGATTATTTTGCTCGCGGATGCGTCTTATCGTAGACATCCATCATGTGACGGACGGAAAGCTGCGTGTAACGCTGGGTGGTGGCAAGGCGCTCGTGGCCAAGTAACTCCTGAATCGCGCGCAGGTCAGCACCTTCCTCAAGCATGTGTGTGCCGAAGGCGTGCCGCAAAGTGTGGGGATGCACATCGGGCGATAATCCTTTGGCGATGGCGATTCGCTTGACGATCCGTCCCACGCTGCGCGTCGTTAACCGCCCTCCACGCTGATTGACGAGCAGAGCAGACGTGCCTTTATTGACAGCTGCCAGTAACTGCTGCCGCCACGGCAGGTAAGTCGCGAGCGCAGTACTTACCGACTCCCCGAAAGGAACATACCTCTCTTTTTTACCTTTGCCTCGAATCAGGATGGCCTGATTACTTACGCTTATATCTTCGAGATTAATGCCAACCAGCTCAGAGTTACGAATACCGCAGCCATAAAGTAATTCGAACATGAGCCGGTCGCGCTCAGGAAACGAAGCAACCTCCGGCATCTTGTCGTCGAGAACTGCGTTCACTTCTTCAATCGTCGGAACGCGCGGTAACTTGGTGGGCAGGCGCGGAGTAGAAACCAGCTTGGCCGGATTCTGCTCGACCACGCCCTCCTGCGCAAGCCAGCGATAGAGCGAGCGCACAGCCGCTAGCGCGCGGGCGACCGAAGTCTTGCTCAGGCCTTTATCGTAAAGATAAGAGAGAAAGCCGCGGATTACCACGTGGTCGATCGTCTTCCAATCGCGACTGCCAATGTAGGCGGCAAAGGTGTCGAGGTCTCCCGTGTAGGCCTTGATGGTATGAGCGGAAGCGTTGCGCTCGTGCAGATGACGCAGAAAATCGTCGGTCGCGCGCTCGACCGTCGTACGCTTCGGACTAACCGCGGCAGATGGAGTCATTGGACGACTTTTGGGTGCACAAACCGCAGCTCATTCTGTAATCTGGTAATTGAGTAATTTAGTAATCTGAAAAATCGAAAACACCCGCGACCGGCGGGAGCAGTATCCGCTGATTTTCAATTGCGAAATTACCCGATTACCAATTACAAAGCCCTTCTCGCTTTCGCCCTTGGATGATGCTTTGCATATACACTCTTCAAGCGGTCGAGCGCGACGTGAGTGTAAATCTGCGTGGTCGAAACATCCGCATGACCCAGAATCGTCTGCACCGTGCGCAGGTCGGCGCCGTTCTCCACCATGTGCGTGGCGCAGGAATGACGCAGCATGTGAGGACTCGCATGACGGCCCGAGGCCAGAGCGGATTGCCCAACTAACTGCCACACGCGTTGACGCGTTAACCGGCGCGCGCCCGTCGCCACAAACAACGATGGGGAATTTTTCTTTCCCGCCAGCACTTCCCTGCCATCCTGTAAGTATGTTCGTAAAGCCTGTTGCGCGGGTACTCCCAAGGGAACCATGCGTTCCTTATCACCTTTTCCGTGTACCAGGATGTACCCGAGATCGAGTTTCAGATCTTCGAGGCGCGACCCGGCAACCTCGGAGACCCGCAATCCGCCGGCATATAGCAGCTCGATCATGGCACGATCGCGCAACTTGAGCGCCTGGGCTCGGGGACTGCGAATATTCTCGCGCGGGCTGTTCAGCATAGCGTCCACTTCATCGCGGCTTAGAGCCTTGGGTAGCACCTTCCATTGCTTGGGTGAATCGATGTTGAGGGTGGGATCTTTTTTGATCTTGCCATCCAACAACAAGTAACGATAGAGATGGCGGATGGCGGAGAGCTTGCGTCCCACCGAGCGGCCGTCAACCTGATTGGAAAACAGCTCCTGCATGAAGTTGCGCACATCATCACGGCGCGCGTTGCTTAGCAAGCGATGATGTTTCTCCAAAAACTCCGCGAATTGGCTGAGGTCGCGCGTGTAGGCTTCGATCGTCAGCCGGGCCGAACCACGCTCCACTCGCAGGTAGTCGAGGAAGCCGGAGAGTACGGTCGCGTTGGGGGCGGGAGGCATGTGGATTTAGTATCCGCCGCAAAAAGGAACCGCAAAAGTAACGAGGCGGATGCGCCGGGATTCAGCGCAGGCGAATAAGTTTAACTAGCGGCTTTCCCGATTGCAGCCTTCCAGAACATCCACTGCGTAGAGCGCGCCCTCCGGGGTTTCTTCGTGCTTGAAGTAGGCAAAGACGTCGCGGCCTTCGGCCAGGTGCTGCTGAATACGGGTAACCATTGCCTGGCGTTCGTCCGCCGTGTAGCTGGGCTTGCGATAGCGGTAGTAGGCGTAATCGGCGGTAACAACATCGGGCGTGTCCCGCTCTTCGCTTTCGGCGACACAAAGGGCCACGTTACGGTCGCGTAAGGTTTGCCAGGTCGCTTCGTCGGCTGTTCCTTCTCCGAACCATGAGGCGTGGCGGAACTCGAATGCTGCACGGACGCTGCGCGGCAGCGTCTGCAGGAACTCGGAAAGCACAGCTTGGTCCGCTTTGAAATTTGGCGGCAACTGGAAGAGCACAGGTCCGAGCTTGTGTGCGCGCTCCAAAGCTTCGAGCGTGCTCAGGAAGCGGCGCAGGAATTCTCCGCTGTCCTTCAAGCGTTTGATATGGGTGAGCATCTGGTGCGCTTTGATGGTGAAGCGGAAATGCTCGGGCGTATCGGCAATCCATTTTTCGACGGTCGTTTCCTTGACCAGTTGGCGAAAGGTGAAGTTAACTTCGACCGTGTTCAGTTTCGTGGCATAAAAATTCAGAAATTTCTTCTGCGCGAGCTTTTCCGGATAGAACGCGGGCTTCCACGTTGGATAAGCCCAGCCGGATGTGCCAATGTAAAGTTGCGGCATGCGTTTTTCCAAGGCTGATTCGCGCGGAATTATACCTTGCGCCGTTTTCGCACCGCGGATTTCGCCTTTGCGGCGCGGGACCGAGGCGCATCCACCGCCGCGTGTTTACCGAGGCTGCCAGCCTGTTTCTCCTCACTTTTTGTTTCTTCGGTCAATCCCGCCAACTGCGGTAGCTTCTGCTTTAACTCCTGCACGTGCTTAAAGAGGTCTCCCATCTTTTCGACTCGTGTCAGCACATCTTTTGCTTCGAACACGAGCCGCGATGCGTCTTTTTTTCTCAGCGCCTCTTCGACCTCGCGCCACTCCACCGGAGTTGAAACGGTTGGCCGTTCGCGCGCCCGCAAAGAGTAAACCGAAATCGTCGTCTTGTGCTCGTCGTTCTGGCTCCAATCGACAAAGACCTTGTTGGTGCGTACCGCTTTCTTCATGTCGGAGACCACTAACTCCGGATGCTCCTGCTCCAAAAGGCGCGCAATCGCATGCGCAAAAGCTTTTGTCTCGCCGTAACTCGTCCTGGTATTAAGCGGAACGTAGATTTGCAGGCCCTTCGAGCCTGACGTTTTCGGAAAACTTTGCAGCCCGAAGTGATCGAAGATATCTTTCACCCATAATCCCACTTGGGCGCACTGAATAATGTTGGCGGGGGGGCCGGGATCGAGATCGAAAACAATCATGGTTGGCGTTGCGATGTCGGGTGCGCGCGAAAGCGATGGATGCAATTCGATCGAAGCCAGGTTCGCGATCCAGACAAGGGTTGGCAGGTCGTTGGCCAAAAGAAAATGTATGGTGCGGTGATTGCCCTCGCTCCAGACGGGCGCAGTCTTCACCCAATCAGGCTTGTGTTTGGGCGCATTTTTCTCGAAGAAAAATTCGTGGTCCACGCCCTCGGGATAGCGCTTCATGGTGAGCGGACGGCCCGCCAGATGCGGCACGAGCACGGGGGCGATGCGGACGTAATAATCCACGACCTGTCCTTTGGCAAAATTCGCGGCCGGGTACAGCACTTTTTCAAGATTTGAAAGCTTGAGGTTGCGGCCCGCAACTTCGACAATGGTGGGAGTGGACATGAGTTGGTCGCCCGCGGTTCGTCGCCGGCCGTTCGTTGCCAGTGGCTTCCGCCGGCTATTCGGCCTCGTCTTGGATGATCCGCTAGCTTACAACGTTGACCGCAACAATGCCCAGTTTGACAATCTTTGCGGCATCCACGTACCTTCGATTTCAGGTTGGTTCATTGCGTGGAGGCATGATGAAGTTCCGCTTTCGGCTCACGATTGTTCTGTGTTTCGTTGTTTGTTCCCTGGCCTTCAGCCAGGACCTGGCTTCCTTCGAAAAGCGCACCACTGTCAAAAAACTTTCCAACGGTCTCACTATTATTATCTGCGAGCGGCCGGAAGCGCCGGTCTTTTCATTCTTCACCCATGTGGATGCAGGGTCGGTGCAGGATCCTCTGGGAAAGACAGGCCTCGCACACATGTTCGAGCACATGGCCTTTAAGGGGACGGACACCATCGGCACCCGCGATTATGCCGGCGAGAAAGTCGCGCTTGCCAGGGTGGAAACGGTTTATGCCGAGTACATACGCGAGCGGGACAGGCGCATTGACCGGGATGACGCGAAGGTGAAGAAGCTGGAACAAGAGTGGAAGGATGCGATCGCCGCAGCCGATAAATTCTCGGCTCCATATAACAACGAATTTGGAAAAATTGTGGAGAGCGAAGGCGGCGAGGGAATGAACGCGTTCACCACCTGGGATGAGACTGCCTATCACTATTCTTTTCCTGTGAACCGGCTGGAGCTCTGGGCGTATCTGGAATCGGAGCGATTCCTGCATCCGGTTTTGCGGCAGTTCTATAAGGAACGCAATGTTGTGATTGAAGAGCGGCGCATGCGGACGGACAGCAATCCAACGGGGCGACTGCTGGAACAATTTACCGAAGAGGCTTTTGTCGCGCAGTCCTATCACCGGCCGACCATCGGCTGGATTTCCGACCTCAACACTTTCTCGGCCACCGATGCTCAGGCTTTCTTTGATAAATACTACGTACCGTCGAATATGGTCGTGACCGTGGTTGGCGATGTGAAGGCCGCGGAGGCGATGCCAATCATCGAGAGATATTTTTCGCGGCTGCCGGCGCGGCCGAAACCGGATGAAGCGGGGACCATCGAACCTCCGCAGAATTCGGAGCGGCGCGTGGTTCTACGTGAGCAGGCGCAGCCGCTTTATCTCGAGGGCTACCACCGGCCCGATTATCGCAGTCCGGACGACGAGGTTTATGACGCGATCGCGGATCTGATGTCGAGCGGCCGCACCTCGCGGCTTTATCGCGCGCTGGTGCGTGACAAGCAGATTGCATCGGATTCAGAGGGTTTCACTGGTTTGCCGGGAAATAAATATCCGCACCTGTTCGCGTTTTATGCCGTCCCGATTCCGGGCCACACAACGCAGGAAGTGGCCGATGCGATTCACGTGGAGATTGAACGCATAAAGAAAGAAGATATCTCCGATGAAGAGTTGAAGATGATCAAGACGCGAGCCAAGGCTAACTTAATCCGCTCGCTGGGGTCGAATGAGGGGCTGGCATTCGCGCTCGGAACAAACCAGGCGCGGTATGACGATTGGCGGGAGCTATTCCGTTCCGTCGACCGCATTGAAAAGGTTACTAAGGCTGATATTCGGCGCGTAGCAAATGAAACCTTCGTTCCTACTAACCGCACGGTGGGGATTATTGAATTTAGCGGGCCTGCGCCTTCGGCAGCCGCGGTTCCGCAGGGAGGTGGACAATGAAGCGCATATATTTCCTCGTCTTCCCGGCGCTTTTGGCGGCCACACTTTTCGCGGGCATTCCTCCGGCGTGGGCTCAAACAAGCTGGAAGCAGATTCCCATCCCAAAGCTGCCGGCGTTCAAACCCACGGAGCCAAAGCGCATCGAATTACCCAATGGCATGGTGATCTTTCTGCAGGAGGATCACGAACTGCCGCTGATTGATGGCACTGCGCGCATTCGTGGCGGCGAGCGCGACATACCCGCAAATAAAACCGGCCTGATTGATATCTATGGCGAAGTGTGGCGCACCGGCGGCACCAAGACGGAGACTGGCGATCAGCTTGACGATTTTCTGGAGCAGCGCGCAGCCAAGGTTGAAACCGGAGGCTCCGAGGATTCGACCAGTATTGGCTGGTCGTGTCTGAAAGAGGATTTTGATGACGTTTTCAAAGTGTTTGCCGATTTGCTGAGGAATCCGGAGTTTCGTGCCGATAAAATCGAGATTGCGCAGAAGGGCGAGTATGACGGCATTTCCCGCCGCAACGACGATGCGACTGAAATTGCTCAGCGCGAGGCGGCCAAGCTGGTGTATGGCGCGAACAGTCCGTACGCGCGCATTCCAGAGTATGCGACGGTTGCGGCAGTTACTCGTCAGGACTTAGTTGACTGGCATTCGCGCACAGTTCATCCGAATAACATTATCCTTGGGGTCGTCGGGGATTTTGATTCGGCCAAGATGGAAGCGCGATTGCGCGAAGCCTTTGCATCGTGGCCAAAAGGCCCGGCTGCTCCGGATTTCGAGAGTAAGCCCGATCCTGCCAAGCCGGACTATTACCTGGTGGAGAAGACCGATGTAAACCAAAGCCAGATTCAGATGCTGGCGCTGGGAATTACCCGAAGAAACCCCGATTACTATCCGATCTCCGTCTTCAACGAGGCATTTGGCGGCGGATTTTCGTCGCGCCTGTTCAGCGATATTCGCACTACGAAAGGCCTGGCCTACGCAGTGGGAGGCGGCGTTGGCACCTCATGGGATCACGATGGAATGCTGCGCTTGATGGTACGCACGAAAAGCACAACTACATTCGAATCAATCGAGGCTCTGGATCAGGAAATTGCTTCGCTCGCTGGGAATCCGATCAACGATGAGGAAATTGGGCGCGCCAAGGACGCCATCCTGAATTCGTTCGTATTCCGCTTCGACACTCCGGAAAAAGTGTTGCGAGAAAAGATGGCTTACGAGTTCTATCATTACCCGCTCGATTTCCTGGAAAAGTATCAGGAAGGAATTGAAAAAGTGACCAAAGCTGATGTAGCGCGGGTCGCGGCGAAGTATCTGCATCGCGATCAAATGGCCGTTTTGGTGGTGGGTAATCCAGCGGAGTTCGATAAAGCTCCGGCATCGCTCGGCCCTGTACACAAGATCGATATTGCGATTCCCGCGCCGCCGAAAGGTTTGTTGCCGGAGCAGAGCCGAGATGCGCAATAACATCACGTAGACTGGTATCAGGTGTCACATACAAGGCGAATATCGTAAGATCAAATGCCGCGTCAGGACTGACTTCTCCTGTTATAAATCGTCAACGGTGCCGCGGAGTACCAGAAATGGCCGGAGTTGAGGAAAAGGAAAGTCGGTCCCGTCTACGGGTGAAGGAAAGTGAATCAATCGGATCCAGCGCCCTTCGGGGGAGGAGCGCTGGATTTTTGTTGCCCCAGCGCCCCCAGTAATCGATCAAAACACATTAAAAAATTGAGCGGCGAGCTCTCGTCTTGACGGACGGCCTTGTTGCAGCGTAGCCTCACCTGCAAATCTGATTTCGTTCTCAAAACTTTCTGGTTTCAATACTTCGTCAGTTGTGGAGGCTTCTATGGTCAACCTTGCCGCACTGTGGCTGCCAATTGTCGTTTCGGCGGTCATCGTCTTCGTCGCCAGTTCCATCATGCATATGCTGCTGCCTTATCATCGAAGCGATTACAAGCAACTGCCGGACGAAGACAAGATTCGCGCCACCTTGCGCGCCGCCAGCCTCAAACGCGGTGTTTACATCTTCCCTTTCTGCACTCATAAGGATATGAAGTCTCCCGCCGCGATCGAAAAATACAAAGAGGGACCGGTCGGCTTCATGAACATCATGCCCAGCGGGCCGCCGGCCATGCAGAAGTTTTTGGGGCAGTGGTTTGGCTTCTGCCTGATTATCGGATTCTTCACTGCGTATCTCACAGGCCACACGGTCGCTTTTGGGGCCGACTATCCTGTCGTGTTTCGCGTTGCTGGAACCGCCGCTTTTATGGCCTATGGACTAGCACACATCAGCGACGGGATTTGGAAAGGCCAACCCTGGTCCAGCACGTTGAAGGAAGTATTTGACGGCTTGATATACGCCTTGCTGACCGCTGGTGTTTTCGGCTGGCTCTGGCCCCGCTGAACAGCGACGAGCTCATCAACCTCCGAGACTTGATAGAATGTGAAGGCCGCTTCGTTTCGAGACCGGGCCGCTAGCCCGGTTTCCGACATCCCAGCTTTTGAGGCTTGCTATGAAGCGGACCCGCCTTCTGCGAATCGTTCTGTTTGTCGCCACAATCTTACTGATTAGTGTGTTCGTTGCGCTCAACGCGCGGCGAGAAACGGTGGCCCGCGCCGAGCCGGCATTTCACGGCGTGCTCACCTATCACAATGACAATATGCGCACAGGACGAAACCCAAGTGAGACAACTCTCACGCTCGAAAATGTGCAATCGAACAAGTTCGGCAAGCTGTTTACGGTCTCGACCGACGGGCTTGTCGATGCCCAGCCGTTATACGTGCCGAATCTGACGGTGGGCGGCGGCACTCATAATGTGTTGTTTGTCGAGAGCGAGAATGCCACTGTCTATGCCTTCGATGCCGATGACGGGTCACTGCTCTGGCACGTCACCGCGCTTGGTTCCGGCGAGACAGCGTCCGACGATCGCGGCTGCAGTCAGGTTACTCCGAAGATCGGCATCACTTCGACACCAGTTATCGATCTAACATCGGGGCCGCATGGCACCATCTATCTGGTCGCCATGAGCAAGGATAGTTCCGGGAACTACTATCAGCGCCTGCACGGGCTCGACATTACGACTGGGGCCGAGGAGTTTGGCGGGCCCGTCCCGATTGCCGCGCAATATCCGGGAACGGGCGATAACAGCAGCAAGGGTTATGTTGTTTTCGATCCCAAGCAATATAAGGAGCGGGCGGGCCTGTTGCTTATCAATCACACTGTATACACATCGTGGGCCTCGCATTGCGACGATCGTCCCTACACCGGATGGATCATCAGTTATAACGAATCGACCTTAAAGCAAACGTCGGTGCTGAACGTGACACCAAATGGCAGTGAAGGCGCCATCTGGGGAGCTGGCGCGGGCCTGGCATCCGACGGGAGCGGGAATATTTATTTTCTCGACGCCAACGGAACTTTCGATACCAGCCTTGATGCCAACGGCTTCCCGGTAAATGGAAATTACGGCAACGCCATCATGAAGCTTTCCACGAAAAACAAGAAGCTGGCGGTGGCGGATTATTTCAACATGTACAACACGGTCAGCGAGTCCAATTCAGATGAGGACTTGGGATCGGGTGGCGCCATGGTTATTCCCGAGTTCAAGGATTCCACTGGCGCGCTTCATGAACTTGTTGTCGGCGCTGGAAAAGACCAGAATATTTATCTCGCTGACCGGACGAACATGGGTAAGTTCAATCCCAGTAATAATAGCCAGATCTATCAGGAGTTAACCGGGTCTTTAAGTGGGTCGGTGTATTCTTCTCCGGCTTTTGAAAGTGGACGAATCTACTATGGCGCTGTGGACGACGCCATCAAGGCCTTTGCATTTAATTCCAGCGGAAAGCTGAATTCCACTCCACAGTCAGAGACGACGATCAGTTTCAGTTATCCAGGCGCGACCCCAAGCATCTCGGGAAATAACAGGAGCAATCTGATTGTGTGGGCGGCTTCAAATACTTCTCCAGCGGTGTTATATGCCTACAATGCCAACAATCTTGCTGTTGAGCTTTATGACTCCAATCAAGCGGCGAGCGGACGCGATCATTTTGGCAATGGCAATAAGTTCATCACGCCGACCATTGCCAACGGCAAAGTGTACGTAGGAACACAAACTGGCGTGGGAGCATTTGGTTTGCTCCCATAGCTCCGAACTGACTACTGTCGCGGCTTCTGGGACAGTGTACTTGAACCTGGCACGCTTCCCGGTAAAACGAACAATGCGCGAAATCGGCGCCCAATCCAAATCTGCCTGCAGCACGTACTTCATTCGGAACGTAAATCATTCCGAAAGGATTACTTGCTTATGAATCGCAAAGTATGGTTTTTTGTAGCATCGATGGCGTTAACCGCGTCATTCGCGCTGGCGCAGATGAAGGACCCGATGGTGGGCGGACACGAAATGTATCCTTCCAAGAACATCGTGGAGAACGCGATGAATTCGGCGGATCACACCACTCTAGTTGCCGCGGTGAAAGCGGCTGGGCTGGTGGAAACGCTTGAAGCACCTGGGCCGTTCACAGTCTTCGCCCCGACCAACGAAGCATTTGCAAAGCTGCCCGCAGGCACTGTCGATACGCTGTTGATGCCCCAGAATAAAGCCATGCTGACCAAGATCCTTACATATCACGTGGTTGCTGGGCGGTTAGACGCACAGGATCTCATGAAACAAATCAAAGAGGGACATGGTAAAGCCGAGCTAACGACTGTCGAGGGCGGCAAGCTTTGGGCGATGCAAGAAGGGAAAAGCATTGTGCTCAAGGACGAAAAGGGAGACACCGCCAAGGTCACGATTCCCAACGTGTATCAATCCAACGGCGTGATCCACGTAATTGACACGGTGCTGATGCCAAACTAGGCGACGAAATGACCACATGGTCAAGTGGCGGGTCGCCACTTGAAAGCAAAGCCCCGCTACGGCGGGGCTTGTTTTATTTAACGTCTCCGCATGCCGGGCCGAGATATTTGGAGGTGAAGTTCATATCCATTGTCATTGGGTGATCCCCTCCGCTGCTGACAATGTGGGTCTTCCCTTTAGTAGTATCTCCACTAACATCGACGATGGTAGTGCCATCGATAATGGTTCGTTTATCGTCCTTCTTGGTTTCATCGCAATGGAATTTCACTTCAAAGTGCGTGTCTGAAGAGTTGACGACGGTCCGGGTGCAGTTGTTGCCTTGATGGTCGGCGGCGAACGCCATCCCTTTTTCGATTTTCTCCCTGGTCACGCAACTCTTGATTACAGTGGTATTGCCGCTCATGCTCATGCCCCGCTGCTTCATCATCTCTTCAACCTTCGCACGCTGGTCGGGCGGTAATTTTGCCAGGGCGTCTTCCGGCATGCCGCCCATACCGCCCGGCGGATGAGTTACCGTCACCTCCCATAAGCCTTCTTTCACATTCGGCATGGTCATTTTGTCAGCCGCATGCAATGACAGCGACGATAAAACAAACAAGCAAAAAACGGTGCGCACGGACATGGATAGTTTCCTCAAGATGGAGTGAAATTCGCTCCACAGCATTACACATGGCGAACCGGCGAGGCAACCTCATCATTGCAGAGTTTGGTACGAAGGCGCGCGGAAAGAGGACGCCGAATCGCCGAAGTGGCACAGCAAGCCGGAGTACATTCTAAGCCTCTATTGCGCCGTTCTTAAGCACTGCGCGGGTGGTCGAGATCTCGCGGCTGAGAAGCTGCATGACCTCCATGCACAACTCAGGATTCTGCCGTAGACAGCAGCAGAGCGCCTCCTTCGAAACGCAAGCGAGCATGGCGTCCTCCACAACTTCGGCGTTAAGGCTGTAGACCAATCCAGAAAGCGCGGAGGGCAATCCCACAATGCAACCAGGGCCAAGAATCCGAGGCGGAAAAAGCGAGTCGCCGGCATCGAGTGAGAGACGCACCTTTCCGCAACAGATAAGAAAGGCCCCGTCGCAGACATCGCCGCGCAGGAAAAGAACGGTACCTAAAGGTTTTGAAACTGTCGTGGAAAGGGGCAGCAATTTTTCGCACAACGCGGGCGAAGCTACCAGGCCATCCCAACCAGACTCCATCACTCCATCCCCTCGTGTTGTCCCTTTTATCGAGAAATAAACGCGTGTGCTGTGATGCAGATCACCGCCGGGTGTGAGCTGCTATTTCGTGGACAGAGGGCCCGATTTTGTCCACGGACAAAATGACCGCAGGTCAGTCACCTCACGACTTTGCCAGATGGCCGTTCCATATGTAAGCATCGATGTGAGGAGCCATGGTGCGATCAAAGGACTTCATTTTGTGGGCGGTTGATGTGCAGAGAGATTTCATGCTGCCGGGTGGAAAACTCTATGTCGCGGGCGCGGAGCGGCTTCTGCCAAACATCCACCGCTTAACCGACTCGGCCCGACGCGATGATGTTTTGCTGGTTTCGAGCGGCGATTTCCATTCTCCTGACGATCCCGAGTTCAAACAATTTCCTCCTCATTGCGTGAAGGGCACACCGGGAGCGGAGTTGCTCCCCGAGGTGTTTGCCGCACGAGTGCTGCGAATCGAAAACTCGCCCGATGCGACGGTGCCCAGCGACCTCTTGCCTTACCAGCAGATTGTTCTGGAGAAACAGACGCTGGATGTTTTTCAGACGCGGCATGCGGATGAATTAGTTGCTCGTTTGGGAAGCGCGCCTGAGTTCATCGTTTTTGGCGTTGCCACCGAATACTGCGTGGCCTGCGCGGTAAGAGGATTGATCGAGCGCAAGCTCCGCGTCGCCGTTGTGCGGGATGCGATTGGGACATTGGCGCCCGTCGTTGGAGAAAAGACAGTGGCGGAGTTTGAGGAACTGGGAGCGCGCTTAATAACGACCGATGAGGCCCTCGCGGCAATCGCCGGAACGCAGGTCTTGCCCGGGTCCTAAAGCCGTCGCTGCGTTGTACCGCATTGGAACCCGGTGGGCGACCCAAAAAACCACGACCTTCTGCGTTTCTCAAAAACCGCAAAACGTCACAGCAACATGCCGGCAATTGAGGCTGACATCAAATTGGCCATTGTCCCAGCGAGCATGGCGCGGATTCCCAGCTTTGCCAGCTCCCCTTTTTTGTTCGGAGCGAGCGCGCCGATTCCTCCCATTTGAATTCCAATCGAACTGAAGTTCGCGAAACCGCAAAGCGCAAAGGTTGCGATGGTAAAGGAGCGCGGATCGAGAATGGTCTTTTGCGGCCCCAGCATGGAGAACGCCACCAGTTCATTGAGCACCATGCGCACTCCGAGCAGATTGCCAATCGCCGCGCAGTCGTGCCAGGGCACTCCGATCAGGAACGCAATCGGCGCAAACAAAACACCGAGGATGTGTTCAAGGCTCGATGGAAACCACGCGACATGTGCGTGAATGCCACCCATAATTCCATCGAGCAGCGCGATCAATGCGAGAAACGAGATGAGCATGGCCGCGATATTCAGCGCCATACACAAGCCGTCAGTTGTCCCGCGCGCGATCGCTCCGAGCAGATTCTCATTTTTCTCTTTTTCCATTTCTTCGTCGCTCATCACGACGCGGCCCGCGGTTTTTGGAATGTCTGTCTCCGGAACCAGCATCTTCGCCATCACAAGCGTGCCCGGCGCGGTCATGATCACCGCGCTCAGCAAATGTTTTGGCTCGATTCCAAATGCGATGTAAGCCGCCATAATACTTCCGGAAACATGCGCCATGCCGCTCGTCATCACGGTCATCATTTCTGAGCGCGTAAGGTCCGGAAGAAAAGGACGAATGGTCTGCGGAGCCTCGGTTTGTCCCATGAAAATACTGGCGGCCACATTCAGCGACTCAGCTCCGCTTACGCCCATCAGCCGCGTCATGAGCCACGCAGCGCCGCGAATCACCACCTGCATCACGCCGATGTAGTAAAGCACCGCGAACAGCGCGCAGATGAAAATCACTGTAGGCAAGACCTGGAACGCAAAATAGAAACCGAGATGCGAGCCTTGTTTTCCCAGATCTCCAAAAACAAATTGCGAACCCACAAAGGCATAACTCAATAGCCGATTGACCGCATCTCCGGCTTTCTGAAAGAGCGTGCGGCCGAATTCAATTTTGAGCACGAAAACGGCAAAGGCAATCTGGAGGCCGAGTCCCCAGGCCACTGTTTTTATACGAATCGCTTTTCGATTTGTCGAAAAGATATAGGCCAGTGCAAGCATGGTGATCAGGCCAAGAATGCCGGTGAATCGTCCCATCTATTTTCCCTTCATCCCGTCAAGCCAAATTCGCGCTTGATCAGGACCTCGCTTCTTTGTGAATTACACGATGAATCAATGAAGGCTTGTGAGCCGGTGGCGCGGGTGAAATTGTATAGGTTTCTTCGAGCAGCTTCTTGGCGCGCGCGGCTTGCGCATCGGAATGGCAGTGAATTGTGCAGAGCGCTTCGCCAGCGGAAACCTGGTCGCCAATTTTCTTGTGGATAACGATGCCGACGGCGGGATCCACTGAATCTTCTTTCTTCTCGCGGCCGCCACCCAGAATCACGCACGCTGTGCCGACTTGCTCACACTGAATCGCGGAGACGAATCCTTCGCTTTGGCTCAGCACATCGACGCGATGATCGGCGGAGGGAAGCCGCGACGGGTCGTCAATCGTGCTGAGGTCGCCGCCCTGCAACTCCACCATCTGCCGAAAGCGCTCAAAGGCCTGGCCGGACTCGATGATTCCGCTGGCGTGTTGCTTCCCTTCCGCGACTGTTTTCGCCGCGCCACCCAGATAAAACATCCACGCCGCGAGGTGGAGACAAAGTTCGCGGAGATCGCCGGGGCCGCCGCCGTGCAGCACTTCAATGCATTCCTCGACCTCCATCGCATTGCCCACCATGCGGCCGAGCGGCTGATCCATATTGGTGATCAGCGCCACCATCTGCTTGCCCATGCGCTCGCCGGTTTCAACCATCAACTCGGCCAGGTGAACCGCGTCTTCTTCTTTCTTCATGAATGCGCCCGATCCGGTCTTCACGTCGAGCACAAGCGCGTCGGTACCTTCGGCGAGTTTCTTGCTCATGATGGAGGCGCAAATCAAATTCGGACTTTCGACAGTTCCCGTGACATCGCGCAGAGCATAGAGCTTGCGGTCAGCTGGAGCGATTTTCTCCGTCTGGCCGATCATCGCTGTCCCACACGCCTTCAACACGCGATGGAATTCCGGCACAGAGAGACCGACGCGAAATCCCGGAATTGCTTCGAGTTTATCCAGCGTGCCGCCGGTATGGCCCAGGCCGCGTCCGCTGATCATCGGTACATACAATCCCCCGGCGGCAACGAGCGGGGCCAGCACCAGAGAAGTCTTATCGCCCACGCCGCCGGTGGAATGCTTATCTACTTTTTTTGCGGGAAGAAAACTCAAGTCGAGCACTTCACCGGAGTGCAGCATGGTATTTGTCAATGCCGCCAGCTCCTCGCGCGTCATGCCGCGCAGCACAACCGCCATCAGCCAGGCGGCAACCTGATAATCGGGAATCGATCCCGTGGTGTAGGAGTCGATGATGTAGGTAATCTCGGCAGCCGAAAGTGCGCCACCGTCACGCTTTTTGCGGATGAGATCGACCACCCGAAATTGCTGTGGAGCAGGCTGGCTCACTGGAGGCGAAATCCCTCCGGAAGAAGCTCGCTTATATGGCTTTCCTGGAAGCCATCTTTGCCCTGATAGAACACAACCGCGTCCGGGCCAAACTCGTAGATCACCTGCCGGCATGCGCCGCAAGGCGAACAGGGGACGCCTTGCGCGTTAGTAACGGCGACGGCGACGATCTTAAGCTTTGGTCCGCTCTGGGCAACTGCTGAAAAGATTGCAGTGCGCTCGGCGCAGTTGGTCATGCCGTAGGAAGAATTCTCAACGTTGCAGCCGGCAAAAATTTCACCCTTGGCCGTGAGGATCGCCGCGCCCACGCGAAGGTTCGAAAAGGGCGCATAGGCATTCTTCATGGCTTTGCGGGCCGCGCTCAGGAGGCGTTCTCGGGCTTTGGCAGCCGGCTTATTCTCTCGCATATCCTTCTTCGGCATACCTTTATCCAATCTGACTGGAAGTTCAGGCGACGCCATTCTAACGCGTGGCTGCCATCCGCCCGCAGGATTTTGCCGCCCTCGGCTTAAAACAGCCCCTATCCAGCGCCTGCCTCTTTCGCCTGCCTCTTTCATTTTCCAATTTCACATGACCCCGTTTGCTTCCGCCTGTCGCGTTATCTAGTGAACGCGGAAATTCACTCGCAAACATTCTGAAAGCGAAGGAGCATGAAAATGAAAACGACAGTCAACAACACGCGGAGCGGCAACGATTCGACACGCCCTTCAGAGAATTCCAAACTGCGATGGTTTGGGCTCATGCTGACCACAACTTTATGCGGACTGGCGCTTTCAAGCCTATCTGTGGCGCAAGCGCAGGCAACCGGCAGAGAAGCCACCATGGATAAGTCGCACTGGGTGCAGATTCCGGGCGAACTGATCCGACCCGATTGCGTGCATGCGGTGCCCAATGGCGCAACCATCGAAATCGGCAGCGACGGCAAGCCGAGCGGCGACGTCACACTAAAAGGCGCGCTGATCGCCCATTACGACGCCTGCCCCGAGCAGCCTCTCAACACTCGTCACACCGCAAATCAAAACGCAGGTCAAGGGGTGGATAACACTGGTCTTGCCCACACTCCCGGCACCGGCAACGGCTGGGTTGAAGCCTCGCAATGGAAACTGCCACTCAGCGCAAGCGACAACATCGACTACATGGCTGGCACGTGGAGCGTGCCGTCCTATCCATCCGAAAGCGGCGCGACGATTTTTCTGTTCAACGGCATTGAGCCGACGGCTGAAAACTGGATTATGCAGCCCGTGCTCCAGTATGGCGTGAGCGCCGCTGGCGGCGGCAATTACTGGGCGATCGCCAGCTGGCTGGTCGGCCCCAGTTCCGCTTACGTCAGCCCGCTGGTCGCTGTTTACCCAGGAGATTGGATTGCCGGGTACACAGAGATGTACGCCACTTCCGGCAGCACTAAGTACTGGCAGATCCAAGCGCAGGACCAGACCACCGGCCACTATTCCTGGCTGGATGTGCATACCTCAGGACAGCACTGGACATGGGGGCTTGCCGCCGTGCTCGAAGCCTACAGCGTTACCTCGTGCTCGCAGTTCCCCGCCAACGGCCGAGCCACTTTCTACTATTCGACCGTGGATCACGGCTTCCCCTACTACGACGTTGAATCCGGAAACGGATGGGTCGGCTACATCTACAACTACGGAGGCCCGAGCTGCCACTTTACGGTAATCGCCTCCGACGAATCGACTCTGGATTTCTAACCCGCCCCTCAACCTCGCAACACGCCTCACCTCCCCAGCCCGGGCGCAACGTAAGTTGCTCCCGGGCCCTCGCCTTTTTGGGGAATCCGGTGACCCGGCACTTGCCGCTATTTCTTCAAGAGCATGGCTGCGATTGCATCTCCATAACTCGTCCCGTCCTCGACAGTCGGCACCACATGGCTTCCCTCGCCGATTTCGTTCCAAGCTTCGAGAAGAACGAGTGGTGGGATGGGCGCGGGTTCAGGCCTCAGTTGAGGGTTATAATTCGCCCAGTCAATTGCATCCCGAACCAATGCCGCAACCTCGGGCGGAGTTCTGGCATACCACATCAGGTCGCCTGTAACAGGCTCGACTTCGTGCCACGGGCGCGGGTCCCAACCGGCCATCGACGTCGGAACAAAAGGAATGGAGCTATCGTGTTCTGCCTCATTCCAGGTCCAGCGTGCAGCTTCGGAAAGCTCGGAGAAGGGCAACTGGCCATTCAGAGCCGGCGGAGCAAACGGATAGTTATAGAGGGCGACAGCATCGTATCCATCCGTACCAGCAATCGAAAAGCCCGGAGCCAAGGTATTCCGGCCGAGTGTGCCGTCGGGCTCTCCAAAACCGCCCACGACGTAAACACCGGGAAGACCCTGGGCCTGGGCGGCGGCGCGCAATTGCGCGAGCGCGTTTGCAACCGCAGCATCAGAGCCAAAGATCTGATACATCTCGCCGACATCGATAATGAAAAGTACCGGCTTACCATTCACGCGGGCGTAGGCTGGATCCAACATGTAATGCACCCACTCGTTCACTGCGGCCGGCCATTGGGATGGCGACACGTCAAACGGCGGGCTATCCACATATAGGATGGCGTACTGCATCCCGTGCCGATCGGGCAGCGAATGCGTGATCTCGATTGCCGAATTCAGATTGTCGCCAGGCTCATTGGTCCTGGCGTTGAAGTACCAGTCAAAGACAAAGAAATCAATGCCGAAATTATGTGCTGTGGCGAGTTGTTCTTCGACCGCACATCGATTGCTGTCCTGCCATCCCGAAAACGGTTGCCGGTTCTGGTAGGGACCGAGCGGTAAGCCTTTGAAGTGGAAGTTTGTAAGAGGACCGGACCAGCCATCAAAATAGTACGCGCCTAGTCTTGCCCGGTCTTGAGTTGACGCACGCGACGGTGGCGGTATCACACAAGGGACGGTAAAGGTTAACGAGTTGGAAACACCGCCGCCGTCCGGATTAATAACTGAGATTGCATCGTCTCCATACTTGGAGAGGGCGTCTGCGGGAACGGCGGCCGTGACGAGCTTGTTGCTTACAAAGGTTGTCGGAAGGTCACCGGTGTTCCACTGCACAATTGAGCCCGGAACGAAGTGCGACCCCACGACGCTCAAAGTGAACGTCGGACCTCCGCGTGCGGCGCTGAGCGGAGAGATGGCATCGACGATAGGCGCGGAATGTACTTTGGCCGCAGACGCTGGCAAGCCGCCGTTTTCTTGTCCGGCGACCAGGACGCACGCGACGAACGTAAAAGCGAGTACTGCAATAATTGAAAATCGACGGCTTGTCGTGACATGGAACCGCACATTGTTAGTCATGGCGAAACCGCGCTCAACGCTCACTTCATATCCTAAGAGAAATTCCAGATCGAAGTATATGCCTACACGAAACCAGGCGCGCCGGTCGGGTTCTTGATATGTTTCCACGGGCGAAAGCGTGGGGTTGGGCCCAGTCAATTCTTCCCTGAATGTGCTATCGCATTGCCCGAATTTGACAGACCCGGCCACCGCGCCTATGATAGGCGAACAAATAGCGAATAACGGTGCGTTTTATGTCTTCACTTCCCTTGCTACCCGAATGCGACGCCAAGCCGAAATTACTGGGAATTGCACGCCTTGCAGCAGAGGGAGAATCTCTGCGCGAAGGGCATAACATCGAATACTTTTCGCTCGAATCCCGCTCGCTATTAAGCCGCGTGGTGAGCCGCAGGGAGCTTCCTTTTGCCTGGGCGATCAATCCTTATCGCGGATGCGAGTTTGCCTGCAAGTATTGCTATGCGCGCTACACCCACGAATTTATGGAACTGCGCGACGGCGTCGACTTCGAGCGCAAGATTTTCGTCAAAGAGCATGCGGCCACTTTGCTTCGGCAAGAACTGAAAAAGGTAAAGCGCGGCGAATCGATTGCGCTTGGAACCGCCACCGATCCTTATCAACCGGCTGAGCGGCGTTATGAGGTGACGCGCGCCATTCTTGAGGAGTTCGCGCGGCATCAGGGCTTTGATCTCGGGATTGTCACCAAATCGAATCTGGTGGTTCGCGATGCCGAGATTCTCCGGCGCATCGCAGCCAGCAACCGCCTGTTTGTGAATGTGACGGTGACCACGGTGGATGTGGATCTGGCGCGAAAGCTTGAACCGCGTGCCCCGCGTCCGGATTTGCGCATGGAGGCGGTGCGGCAATTGAATCGCGCCGGCATTGATTCGGGCGTGATCTGCGCTCCGGTGCTGCCCGAGATCACCGACGGGGCAAGCGATCTGGAGGCCCTCGTGAAAGCGGCAGCCGAAGCGGGCGCAAAGTATGTGTATGCCAATCCGCTTTTTTTGAAGCCGTGTTCGGCCGCGGTATTTCTTCCTTTTCTTGAGCTGGAGTTTCCCGCTCTGGTTGAACTCTATCGAACTCGCTATCAAGACCGCGCGTTTTTGCCCAAGGGATATGGGGAACGGCTGTCGCGCCTGATGGCAGCTCTGCGGACGAAGTACGGTTTTGGAAGCCATCACGCTCGAAGGAGTATGCAATCGCATCCGGCTTTCGGCGAAGCGCAAATGCCGCTGTTTGGGTGATTCTGAATTCGGCAAAGGAATCAACCGGTGAGCACACCGGCCTGGCTCCCCCTATAATGGTCGAACCAAAATATGGCGAGCCCTCCCCAAGCAAAGACACAACAGCCGAGACAGAAGGGGAAGCTTGCGCGTTTTTGGCAGCGCGTAAGCGAAGGCATGGAAGTACACCAGCTTTGGGCGCAACTGCAAAAGGATGCGCGTTCAAGCTACAGGCTCTATTCAGCGGGCATAGGAGAACGTCAGGCCGGGCAATCGCGAGGTCAGCGCGTCTGGTACATGGTCAAAACACTTTTCTGGGCAATTATCGAAAAGTTGTCGCCGGCGCGCAGAGTATTGCTGCTTCTTGGCTTGATTTTCATTGTGAGTCCAGCAGGCGGATTCAGTTACAAAGACAGTGGCGGCGAGGTCCACATGGGGGAGCTCGACCCGCACTTCTGGGGCGCTCTGCTGATTTTCGTCGTGCTGCTGCTTGAACTGGCGGACCGCGTGGTCATGAAGCGCGACCTGGAAATTGCCAAGGATATACAGGCCTGGCTGCTGCCGGGCGCGCCGCTGCAGATTCCAGGCTATGGCATTGCCTATGCGACGAGGCCGGCGAACACGGTGGCGGGCGATTATTATGACGTGATTCTGCGGCCGGGCACGGCTCCGGGCGAAGATCGCATTTTGTTCGTGGTTGCCGACGTAGCAGGAAAAAGCATACCCGCGGCCATGCTGATGGCCACATTCCAGGCCAGCCTGCGCACGCTTGCGCCGAGTCCTTTGTCGCTGGAGGAGATCGTCGCCCAGCTGAATCGCTACGCCTGTTCCAACAGCCAGGGTGGCGCGCGCTTCACAACCGCGTTTTTGGCTGAGCTCAACCCAGCCACGGGCGATATGACCTATGTAAACGCCGGCCACAATGTGCCGTTTCTCCGTCGCAGCTCTGGCGCCGTGCACCGCCCCGAGGAGGGCGGCATTCCAATTGGGGTGCTGGCCAGCGCAACCTACCAGCTGGGCACGATGAATATTGGCGTGGGAGATTGGCTGGTTATCTTTACCGACGGCGCTGTTGAAGCGATGAATGCCAATGGCGATGAATATGGCGAGCCGGAGCTTATGCGAGTGGTCGATCGGGGCGCCGCTTTGTCGCCGCCCGAGTTGTTAAAGAGCCTGCTGGCTGCTTTGGATTGGTTTGTAGGTAATACGCCTCAGCATGACGACATTACCTGCCTGCTGCTGAAGCGGTCGGCGTAAGACGATCAATGCCATTGGGAGCTGGGCGCTCGCCTGGCTCAGGCGCTGGATTCAGGGCTTGGCGAGCGACTTCCTCCGCCTCATCGTAACGATGCAATTCAAGAAATGCCTGGCGCATCTCATCGAGGGCGGCTGCGCGTACAGGCGGGGCGGACGAGGCGGCGAGCGCGGCTCGGCATTCTTCTATAGCTTCCGTTGGATGTCCCACTCGGAGCTCATAATGAGCAAGCCATAAAATCTGATCCGCCGGATATTGGTGCAGCGTGCGGGCAGCGCGGAAGTGCACGATGGCTTCATCCGCGCGCCCCGCTTTAGCAAGGGCAATTGCAAGTCCGCTTTCCGCCATATAATTCGCGTTTGTAACGCTTAACGTATAGCGCCAAAGGGATTCATCGTCGTGCCAATAACTGAGTTGGCGGTAGGTTAGACATCCAAGAAGCAGCATCGCGGCGGCAGTCATGCCCGCCGTGTAGGTGCGCAGACTTGGGCTTTGCGGGATGGCCGCCTCGAGTGTCCACACGACGGCTATAAGCAAACCGATCAATGGGATGTAGGCAAAGCGGTCGGCCATCGCTTGTTCGCCAACTGTGATAATCCCGATCATCGGAACCAGCGTCCCGAGAAACCATAGCCAGCCAACAATCAGATAGCGGCGGTTGTGCCAGCGTAATGCCAGGATAGAGAGAAGAATCAGCAATGCGGCGGTTCCGGTCACCTGCCAGACGGGAAACGTCTCCCGTGGATACATTGCGGCCAGACGAGTTGGCCAGAACGCCTTCTCGATATATCGAACATAGCTGACCACGGCGTTCTCAACCCGAGCCTGCCATGAGACCTCCGATGCCGCTCGAACCGCGTGTGCCGCGCGCTGCGCCAGCACGATGACATATGAATCGGCGGCGGCAAGAATGAACAGTGGAAGTTTTTCGAGAAGCAAGAAGCGCAGCGTGCGTGGCGAGTAAGTTGCGGTTGCTCGTCCGGACTCATCGGCGGGCCAAAGTCTTTCGAGCGGCCAGTAGTCCCACAGCAACAACACAAATGGCAGAGTTACAATTTGCGGCTTTGCCATCAGGCCCAGCGCAAACAAAAAAGTCACTGCGGCATAAAACAATCGCCTACCACTGCGCGCATACTTATTGTAAGCATGCATTGCCAGCAAAAAGAAAAGCATGCTTAGGACGTTCTTGCGCTCGGCGGCCCAGGCGACCGACTCGACATTGATTGGGTGCAAGGCAAACAGCGCCGCGACGATGAAGCTGGGCCCGGTTTTGCCCGTTGCCTCTCGCAACAGAAGAAACAGCAGAAGCGCATTCATTACGTGGAATATGAGATTCACGTAGTGATGCCCTACGGGATTCAAATGAAATATCTGGCAATCCAAGGCGTGAGACAGCCATGTTACTGGGTGCCAATAGCCTGCGTGAAAAGTAGTAAAGGACCAGGTTACGGTGTTCCGTGTCAGCCCATCCTGCACAGGCGGGTTCGCGGTAATGTAGGCTTCATCGTCGAAATCAATGAACCGGTTATGAACGATAGGGTTGTAAAAAGCCAGCGTTGCGGCCGCCAGCGCCAGGCAAAGGATCCAGGAGTTCTGGTAAGGAGCGGCGTGTTGCCACTTCGTTCGCGATGAGTTGAGCTGATCCAATGTGCCTTTTGCGCTCCGCGCCAGCCCGATTCTATCGCCATGGGTCGCTCACTCCAGCATTACCATCGTGTGATTGTTGCGTTGGGAGTTTGGATCCGAATTTGCGGACCGATCCCAATTGCAGACAGAGTGGCCGGGGGAACATCGCCTAGTAGTGGCTGCGGAAATGCTCGAAAGACCGCATAGAGCGGCCACAGGCGCTGGCACCTAAGTGGGCCGGCTAGCTTCGAATACCGGCCATTAGCTTTTCGATCTCGGCTCTTTGATCGCCGGTGAGTGGTAGGAATGGGAGACGCGCCGGGCCTCCGTAGTAACCGTTGAGGTCCATCGCATATTTCACGCCGGGAACGCCGAGATCGCCAACAACGCGCTGGGCGGGCAGTTTGACGCGATCCTGCTTCTCGCGGGCGAGAGCGGTGTCTCCTTCTTTGAGGGCGGCATAAATTTCGTAGCAGGCGGTGGGCGCGGGACAGGCGAAGGCGAGGATAGCGCCGACGGCTCCCAGGGCGAGGGAGGGTTCGAGTTGATGAGCGGCTCCGACCATGACCTGGAATCCGATCTCTTTCTGGCGAGTTTTCAGATTACCGACTAACGAAACAGCCGATGACGAGGGGGATGCGGAGCTTCGCTCCGCCGGACGGCCGGGGGCGTCCCTCCCCACATTGTCTGTCCCCGCATTATCTTTTCCCGACGTGGCGGCGCCGGTCAGAGAGGCCACGGTTACCAGTTGCCTGTTCTCTTTTTCCTCTTTCTGCTTTGCTTCGGCTGCTTTGATCATGCGCGGAGTAACTGCTGCGAAGGTTTCGGTGACGGTCGCAGTGCGCTTGATGTGGCTTGTGCCATCAACCATGGCTTTGACTTTATCGAGGTTGCCGCTGGATTCCTTGATGGCCACGATGTTTGGATGATTGGCGAGTTCAATAACAATTTCGGCGGGAATATCGTATCCGGTGGCTTGCGGGAAATTGTAGATGACGATGGGTAGCGGCGACCGGTCGGCGACTGTGCGATAAAAAGCGAGCAGATTGGCGGGCTGCATTTGTTTTTTGTAGTAGTGCGGAGTGCGGACCATGGCCGCGTCGTAGCCAAGCGCAGCGGCATATTCGGCGAGGCGGATGCTCTCGGTGGCAGATTCGATGCCGACACCGGCAATCATCGCCTTGTGCGGGGCGGCGGCGGCAATGGCACATTGGAGCACGTCGCGGCGCTCTTGGTCGGAGAGAAGGATGGCCTCTCCGGTGGAACCCTGAATGACGATACCAGCGACTGGCGTGCGGGAATAGCGCTCCACGTTGGATTCCAGTTTTTTGTAATACACCTCGCCGCTGGGATAGAAGGGCGTGGTGATAGGTGGAAAGACGCCGTGAAAGAGCATGGGAATAATTTTATCGGATTTCGACAGCTTAACTGAATTACTTTGCCGGCGGACAGATCAGCGGGATAACTTCTCGCTTGTTTCGGCGATAGACGCGGAAGTCGGATTCGTCGATTGTGATTACGAGATGCTGCGGGTACAGTTCGCTCATTCGGATCAGGCATAGATCGGCGAGGTCGGGACGGCGGTCGGCATAGCGAGCTGCGAGGTCCTGAAGTCGGCCCAGGTTGCTCAAGCAATCAAAGGATATGCGCAACGCCCCGCGTTGAACCATCCTCAAGACGGAAGCGCTCGATTGCAGGTGGAACGCGGCTTCCGCGAGAACTGCCTCGCAGGTCAGGAGGGGCAATTGAAATTCGCCAGCCAGTTCGGTGGCCCATTCATGGTGTTCGTCTTCGCGTCGCAGCAGCGCGACCAGATAGCCTGTGTCGGCAATCGCGGGAATCTTACTTACGGGAGAATCCTTTACGTGAGGAAAGGTCACGAGGACCTCCTTTGATAATGCCCGCGAACTCCATCAGCCGATTGTCATCGTCAGACGACAGAGTGGCTTCGATGGATTGGCGAACGAGCCTGCCGATGGGCAGGCCTGTGCGGCGCGCCTTTTTCCGGAGCTGTTCTAGCAGTTCTTCGGGCAGGCGGATGGTGAGTGTGTTACTCATGGACAGAATTGTAACACAGCTGAATCTTGCCCGCGCCCCATTCCTAACTGGGCGAGAGCGCCGATTACTCGCAGGCTGGAAGCTTGGTTCCGGTGGGGTCGGCATCGCGGCGGTACCGATCTTCTGTGCCGACGAAGAAGCGGGTGACGGGAGTTCCTGTGTTTTCGTCGATTCTTGTTTCAATTTGCCAGATCATGCCGATGCCTTTGCAGACGCCAACATTGGAAATTGGAGTGCGATGCGCTTTTGAGGAATCGCCGGCGGAGTAGTAATAGAAATCGTCGTTGCCGTGGCCGGTTTGCGGGTTGGAGGAGGTGGCGAGCGCGCCTTTGGCGTCAAGTATGAGCAGGCGATGACCGTCTTCGACAGGAAGCGGGGGCGCGGCGCTTTTGCGAAATTCTATGCGGGTCCATCCGGTGAAGCCGGCGGGGATCAGGTAACGCTCGGGCGGGCGGCGATGGAAAGCGAGGTCGAAGGCGGTTGGACCGAAGAGCAAGACGGCAATAAAAAGCGGCAGCCCGATGATGGCTAGAGCGGCGAAGCCTCCTTTGGCAGTGATGTTTGGCATGGCCGAGAAAATTATGCCCGTTTGCGTCTCAGGTTGCGAGCACCGGGCCGTGAATTTCGATCGCGATGGCGGGCGGATTCAGGAGTGTATTGTGAATCAGGCATTGATGCACGGCGCGCTCGACGCCTTCAACATGTTTTGGGTCGAGGCCAGAAGGGATGTTAATGGTGATGCGGAAATCGTCCAGGCGCGGAGGGTCTTTGCGCTTATCGGCGGCAACGCGAACTTTTGTGCCCCGCTCCGCGACTTTGTGCTTACGCAGATATGCGGCGGCGTCGAAAGCGGCGCAGGAACCTAGCGATGCAAGGAGAAGTTCGGGCGGAGTCATGCCTTCGTCGAAGCCGCCATTATCGGCGGGCTGATCGCTGACGATGACATGCTGGCGGGCTTTGATTTCGAATTGAACGGAACCAAGATGCTCGACTGAGACTTCCATGAGTGCCTCCGACGGTATTACTCATTATTTCGCCTGGGAGCGCGGGAAGCGGTGATGAAGGTCACGGAAGGTGGAGAAGCGGCAGTTGAACACAATGATTGCTTTCACGATGACAGCGCGTTGTGCGCGCGCTCGGCGTGCAGGGCTTGGAGTGCCTGCACTCTTACTTCTCCACGTTGCAGGGCAGAGATGCCTTCGGCGGCGGCGCGGGCTGCGCTCAGCGTGGTAATCGTCGGGACGCGGGCGGTTACGGCGGCGCGGCGGATGGCTTTTTCGTCGAAGTAGGGATCGGGGCCTTGAGGTGTATTGATGATGAGCTGGATGCGGTCGGCTTTGATCAGATCGACGGCGTTGGGGCGGCCTTCCTTCACCTTATATACGCGGTCAACGGCGAGGCCGGCATCTTCGAGGCGATCGGCGGTGCCGTGCGTGGCCACGAGCTTGAAACCCATATCGGCGAAGCGGCGAGCAACATCGATTACGCCCGGCTTGTCATGATCGGTGACGCTGATGAAGACGGTGCCCTCGGTGGGAAGTTTTTGTCCAGCCGCGAGTTGAGCTTTCGCGAAGGCTTCGCCGAAGTTGTCGGCAATTCCCATGACTTCTCCGGTAGAGCGCATTTCGGGGCCGAGAACGGTATCGACTCCGGGAAATTTTTGCCACGGGAAGACAGGCGACTTCACAAAATAGTTGTGACCGGTGTCGAGATCTTTCGCCTGCTCGATATATTCAGGGAGAAATTCGCGGAGCTTGCGGCTGGTCATGAGGCGCGCGGCGATCTTCGCCATGGGGACGCCGGTGGCTTTGCTGACGTAAGGAACGGTGCGCGAGGCGCGCGGGTTGACTTCGAGGACGTAAACTTTGGCTTCGTGATGTCCGTTGCCGGAGCTGCCGTTGGCACGCGGAATAGCGAACTGGATATTCATCAGGCCTATGACTTTCAGTGCGCGGGCTAGTTTGAACGTGTAGTCGCGCATGCGATTGAGCTGCGACTCGGGGATGTCGACGGCGGGCAACACGCAGGATGAATCGCCGCTGTGAATACCGGCCTCTTCGATATGCTGCATGATGCCGCCGATGACGACGTCTTCGCCGTCGGAGAGCGCATCGACATCGACTTCGATTGCGTCTTCCAGAAATTTGTCGATGAGAATGGGACGATCCTGCGAATACTCGACGGCCTGCTTCATGTATTCGTTGATGGTGTCTTCGTCGTAGGCGATGACCATGGCGCGGCCGCCTAGAACGTAGCTGGGACGAACAAGGACGGGGAAACCAATTTTATTGGCGGCTTCGACGGCCTCGGGAATCGATGTAACCATTGCGCCGGGAGCTTGTGGGATATCGAGCTCTTCAAGGAGTTTGCCGAAGCGTTTGCGATCTTCGGCGAGGTCGATGGATTCTGGCGAAGTGCCGATAATGTTAACGCCGGCGGCTTTGAGCGGGAGAGAAAGATTGAGCGGAGTCTGTCCGCCAAATTGGACGATCACGCCCACGGGCGCGCCTGCCAAGCCCTCGTGCTCGCAGATGGCGAAAACGTCTTCGAGAGTGAGCGGCTCGAAGTAGAGGCGGTCACTGGTGTCGTAGTCGGTGGAAACCGTCTCAGGATTGCAATTGATCATGATGGTCTCGTAACCATCTTCGCGCAGCGCATAGCTGGCGTGACAGCAGCAGTAATCGAACTCGATTCCCTGCCCGATGCGATTCGGACCGGAACCGAGGATGACTACTTTTTTCTTCGCAGTGGGCGCGGCTTCATCTTCCTCTTCGTAGGTCGAATACAGATATGGCGTATAGCTCTCGAATTCGGCGGCGCAGGTATCGACGCGCTTATAGACAGGCTTGATCTTATTTTTCTTGCGGAAGTGGCGAATTTTTTCCTGTCCGCCTTTGCCGTCGAGACGCCAGGTGAGAGCGAGGCGGCCGTCGGAAAAGCCCATGCGCTTGGCCTCCCGGACGATTTCGGGCGGAATCGAATCCATGGGGTGCTTCTCCAACTCGAGTTGCATGTCGTTGATCTCTTTGAGCTGGTAGAGGAACCAGGGATCGATTGAAGTCATCTTGGCAATTTGCTTGATGGTGTGGCCCTGGCGGAGGGCATAGCGAACGTAGCTTAGGCGTTCGGGATGCGGCGTGACTAAGCGCTGCGTCAGGATTTTTGGTTCGATTTTTTCGGAGCCGACTTTCTTGCCGGTGTCGAGCGCGCGAATTCCCTTCTGCAAAGCTTCTTTGAAAGTGCGGCCGATGGCCATGACTTCGCCGACTGACTTCATTTGCGGGCCCAGGCTTTCATCAGCGCCGGGAAATTTCTCAAACTGCCACTTCGGAATTTTGACGACGACGTAGTCGAGCGTGGGCTCGAAGCACGCAGGAGTTTTGCGAGTGATGTCGTTGGGGATTTCATCCAGCGTGTAACCGACGGCTAACTTGGCGGCGATCTTGGCAATTGGAAAGCCAGTGGCCTTCGAAGCCAGCGCCGATGAACGGGAGACGCGCGGGTTCATCTCGATCACGACCATGCGGCCGGTGGATGGATTTACGCCGAACTGAATATTCGACCCGCCGGTTTCCACGCCAATCTCGCGGATGACGGCGATGGAGGCGTCGCGCATCATCTGATATTCGCGGTCGGTGAGCGTTTGCGCGGGGGCGACGGTAATGGAGTCGCCGGTATGGACGCCCATGGGGTCGAAATTTTCAATGGAGCAGATGATGATGACGTTGTCTTTGGTGTCGCGCATCACCTCGAGTTCGTACTCCTTCCAGCCGAGGACGGATTCTTCGATGAGGCACTCGTGTACGGGCGAGAGATCAAGGCCGCGGGCAAGCACATCCATCAGCTCTTCGCGGTTGTAGGCGATGCCGCCGCCGGTGCCTCCGAGGGTGAAGCTGGGGCGAATGATGACGGGAAAGCCGATTTTGCCCGCGAATTCTAGGCCGTCCTTTAGATTGTTGACGAGCGCGGATTTCGGCACGTCGAGGCCAATGCGCTGCATGGCATCTTTGAAGACAAGACGGTCTTCGGCTTTTTTGATGGCGTTGATTTGCGCGCCGATGAGTTGCACGTTGTACTTTTCGAGCACGCCGCCGTCGGCGAGTTCGATGGCGAGATTGAGCGCGGTCTGTCCGCCCACGGTTGGCAGGACGGCGAAACCGGCGCTGGGCGACATTTCGCGCTCGAGGCGAATGATCTCTTCGAGATATTCGCGAGTGAGCGGCTCGATGTAGGTGCGGTCGGCCGACTCGGGATCGGTCATGATGGTGGCCGGGTTCGAGTTGGCGAGCACGACTTCGTAGCCCTCGGACTTGAGCGCCTTGCAGGCTTGCGTGCCGGAATAGTCGAACTCGGCGGACTGTCCGATGACGATGGGTCCAGAGCCGAGGATGAGGATTTTCGAGATGTCAGTTCTGCGTGGCATTGCTCAGTTTTTCTCCTCCATCGCCAGCGCGCCTGCCAGAGGCGCAACCTCGAGATCGGTCACGCACTTCCCCAGATGCGTAAAGTCGGGAAGGTTGATAGCTCCGAGGAGCTCTTTTCCCGATGCCTGTGTACGAATCCAGTAGTGACCAGATGTCACCTTTCTCAGGCTGACGGGTGCGTTCGCATCCGAATGCAATTTGCGGATGACGTGCGCCCTCATTTCCGCTTGCGCTCCGCGTCCTTTGACGCGGACATTCTCGATATTCACATCTTGATCCCGAACATCCAAACTCGTATCTGTGGGGACCAGACGAACCGAGGAGCAAGGTATAAAGACTTCAGGTTTCATATCGAAAGGTTCGCGATGACAAGGGTTTAAAAGTAGGGGGTAACACGTCGTCGAAAGTTCGGAATGACGAGGGTTTGAGAGAGAAGTCATGCGACGCCTCTGGTTGAGTGCTGCGGATTTGGTGTTGGACCGATGCGACCTTTTTCTTTGCCTTCTTGTCTACTTTTTACTCTGACTTCTTCTTTACTCTCTTCTTCGCCATCCTTATTTATTTCTTTAGTTTTCGCTTCACCCTCTTGTTTACCCTTTTCTCTGCCGACTGAAATACCCTCAGGATTGTCATCCCGAACGGAGTGAGGGATCTGCAGTTTTGTTGCTTCTCCCCAACCTTCCGCCAGGTCTTGCCAGGTTGGATTCATGGTCTTGATCAGCTCTAGTCGTTTGGTTCGTGTCCAGGCTTTGATTTGTTTTTCGCGGGCTATGGCGTTATTCACGTACTTAAACGTTTCGTAATAGACCAAGCGGTTGATGTGGTACTTCTTCGTGAAGCCTTCGATTTCACTCGCTTTGTGTTGCAAGGCGCGGTGGTGGAGGTCTCGGGTCACGCCGGTGTAGAGAGTTAGCGAGCGGCTGGCCATGATGTAGACGTAGTAGCGCTTCTCTTCCGGCATGCTCCTAATCCTCGTTGCCAACGGCTCAACGTACGAAAACGTTGCGGCACTACCGACCAACTCCAGATCCCTCACTTCCTTCGGGATGACAAGTCTCAAAAAAGGGAACCGCACTGTCAGCCAACTACAGATCCCTCGCTCGTCCTCGGCTTCGCCTCCGCACGGCTCGGGATGACATTTTAAAAAGATGGCGTTCAAAGTACCTTCTGACCAGCGGCCACTGACTCCGAGCCACTGATCACTGGCCACTGCCTTTCCACTCCTCCATCATCTTCACGAAATCTTTGAACAAATAATGCGAATCATGCGGCCCCGGCGCGGCCTCAGGATGATACTGCACGCTAAACAACGGCAAATTCCGATGCCGCAAACCCTCCAAAGTCGAGTCGTTCAGGTCCATGTGCGTCAATTCGACTTCGCTTTGCGGAAGCGAGTCGGGATCGACCGCAAAGTTGTGGTTGTGAGCGGTGATTTCCACTTTACCCGACTGCAACTGTTTTACCGGATGGTTGCCGCCGTGGTGCCCGAACTTCAATTTGAAGGTCTTCCCGCCGAGCGCTATGCCGGTCAGTTGATGGCCGAGACAGATGCCGAAGATGGGCTGGCGTCCCATGAGGCGACGGATGTTGTCGACCGCGTAGGTGCAGGGCTCGGGATCGCCGGGGCCGTTGGAGAGGAATACGCCGTCGGGTTTGAGCGAAAGCACGTCCTCGGCGGTGGTTTGCGCGGGTACAACTGTTACTTTGCAGCCCTCGGCGCGCAGCTTGCGCAGAATGTTTTGCTTGATGCCGAAATCGTAGGCGACGACGTGGAAGCGCGGCGGTTCATCTTTTACTCCGACGATTTCGTCCGGCAGGTGCGAGCGCTCTCCGGTCTCCCAGACGTAGGTATTTTTCGTGCTAACTACTTTGGCCAAGTCCTGGCCGTCCATCTTTGGGATGGCGCGCGACTTGGCAACTAATTTTTCGGCGTCATCTTCTAGCGTCGAGATCACGCCGCGCATCACGCCGTTGGTGCGCAGATGGCGGACGAGCGCACGCGTGTCGATATCGGCGAGGACGGGAATCTTGAACTGCTCCATGAATTGAT
>JBAWBR010000073.1:0-12408 GCA_049589875.1 Terriglobales bacterium | reverse complement strand
AAATTTCTGCTGCTTACCGCTGTCATCTTGCCTGCGCTCCCAAATCAACAGTTTGGGCGTTTCCATGTCAATCCATTTAAGACGTGGCTGGTTGTGGTTGCTGTAAGCGCAATTTCGTATGGCAGCTACATTCTGCAAAAAGTCACAAAGCAGCGCGGAGGAGTTGTGCTGGCCGCGCTCCTGGGCGGCGCGTACTCATCCACGGTGACGACCGTGGTCATGTCGCGCAGGGCCGCACGCGAAGAGCGGCCGCATCTTTTCGCCGGGAGCATTCTGATCGCTTCGGGAATGATGTATCTGCGCCTGGCCGGGCTGCTGGCTCTGTTCAATCGTCAACTGGCGGGAAAACTTGCGCCCACGTGCCTGGTGCTTGCCGCTGTGGCCGTTGCAGTTGGATTTCTGTGGTCGCGAAGGGCGGATACTATCACCTCAGATGTGCAGCGCGAATTCGAACCCAAGAATCCTCTGGAGCTGCTGGCCGCGTTCTTCTTTGCCTTCTTCTTCCTCGCCATGCTGGTCGCCACACAGTTAGCGGTCACCTATCTGGGCAAAGCCGGAGTCGACATTCTCGCCGCCATCATGGGCGTCACGGATGTGGATCCTTTCATCATGGGAATGACTCAAGCGGCGGGCAGCCTCACGCCGCTCAACGTGGCAGCCGTGGCGGTGCTGATCGCCGCAGCCAGCAACAACCTGATCAAAGGAATCTACTCGTTCAGTTTGGCCGACCGAAAGACGGGAGTGCAGAGTTTATCGCTGCTGGTGACGCTGGCTGCGGCAGGGCTGGTGCCGCTGCTGTGGCTGTGAATCGAGAACCTGGGAAAAGGGCCTACAGCCACCGAACTCGCGCACCTACATTCGTTTGATTGTCGCCAACCATGCGGGTGCACCATGATCGCCGTGGAATCTCGTGTGAATCCGGGCTGCTTCGATGCTGGCGATATTCCATCCATCGCCGGGGGTGAACGCGGACCGAATATCCTCCTGACTGATGGGGTGCGGGCCAGTGTCGGGACCCTCGTCGCTGAAGCACAACACATAGAGAGTTCCATCGTGCTTCGTCACAGACGCGAGACTCGCCACGTATGCGGTTCGCTCGCTGCCGTCAAAGGTGTGGAATAGTCCGCAGTCCAGCACAGTCTCGAACATGCGTCCCAGACGCCCCAACTGGAGCGCGTCAGCCGCCGCGAACTCCACTTCCGCCCCCTGATCGGCGGCCTTCTTTCGGGCGATCGCCAGCGCTGTTTCCGCCACATCAACGCCTAGAACCGGCAAGCCCAGCGAGGCGACAAGAAGAGCGTGCTCCCCGGTACCGCACCCTGCATCGAGCACTGTTCCGGCGAATCCGCCTTCGGATGCTAAACGCGCTAATGCTGGCTGCGGCCGGCCAATATCCCAGGGCGCGGGGCCGTTGTGGTAAGAAGCATCCCAAGGCAGTCCCGTCATCTGCTCGTGACTGGTTGGCTGCCGGCCCGCGAACGGATCGTTAGCGAGAGTTCTTGATTGTTCTGGCAAATTCGCCTTCCTCCGTGCAGCTGATTTTACCGCCATCGTGCCACGATAGGCCGAGGCGCTGAGTATGACTCTCGCAATGATGCCGCGGCGTGGGGAAAAAGCTTGAGTATTGGTTAAGCCGACCACGCCGTCAGCAAGAAGCTAGCCAGTAGCCACAAGCTGACTTAGAATAACGTTATGGCGCAAGAACACAGTTTTGGTCCGTACGTTGACATAGAAAACGGCAAGCGCGTCGTCAAAGAACTGGTTTTTGGAGACGGCGTGCCCGAAGGCATCGTCATGACTTCGCTCGATGCGACCGTCAACTGGATGCGCAAGAATTCCATCTGGCCCATGACCTTCGGCCTGGCGTGCTGCGCGATTGAGATGATGTCGATGGGCGCGTCGCGCTTCGATATCGCGCGCTTTGGCGCAGAAGTTTTTCGCCCGTCGCCGCGGCAATCCGATCTGATGATTATTGCCGGCCGCGTCTCGAATAAAATGGCGCCCGTGATCCGGCAGCTCTGGGAGCAGATGCCCGAGCCGAAGTGGGTGATCTCGATGGGGGCGTGCGCCACGTCCGGCGGTGTGTTCAACAACTACGCGCTGGTGCAGAGCGTGAATCAGGTCATTCCGGTGGATATTTACGTGCCCGGGTGTCCTCCGCGCCCCGAACAGTTGATCTACGCAATCACACTGCTGCAGGAAAAAATCCAGAAGGAACGCGGCAGCCTGAAGAAGGCCCTGAATCTGGTGCCAGTCGGGGAGTAGAAGCGGGGAGTCAGCGCGTAACGGCT
Organism: Terriglobales bacterium; assembly: GCA_049589875.1. Taxonomy (GTDB): domain Bacteria; phylum Acidobacteriota; class Terriglobia; order Terriglobales; family Acidobacteriaceae; genus Acidiflorens. Next base: position 10,117 of record JBAWBR010000073.1, on the reverse strand, counting down.
CAGCGCCCGCGTCTGTCCGTGCCCTTCCCCGAACCATTTCAGCTTAGGTAAGAAATCAAAACCGGATACTCCTACCGCGAGAGCAGCCAACGACGTTCACCCGGCTACGGCTTTGATTTCGTGGCCGACTCACGCTCGGGCGGAGTCATCTGGTTCCACACGGCGGTCAAATCCTTTTCCAGAATCTGATTATTTGGATCCACATGCAGCGCCAGCGCGAACCAGCCATATGATGTTGGCAGATCGCGAGGTACGCAGTGCCCGGTTGCGTACATGGTTCCAAACATGCTTCGAGCCTTGGCGTTTTGCTTGGCGGAGGCAGACTTCAGATATTTCACCGCCTGCTCGCAATTCTGTGCGGTTCCGCGGCCATAAAGAAAGCCTTCGGCCTTGCGGTAATCGGCGTCTCCATTATCAGCGTTAACGTCGGCGTTCTCGGCAGCGCCAGCCCCGGGAGAAGGTTCAGGAGTGAGCACGGTCTTCGATCGCGCCGGCTTCACTGCCTGGGCGCTGACCCGCGCGGCGGGCCCGGGTGCGGCGGTTGTCGCAGTCTGTTCCGCACTGGTTCGTTCGTTGCCTCGATTCGGTGTTCGCGGGACGGATGGTGATGCGGAACTGGGCTGCGCTGTGGACGTAGATGTGACGGTTGCAGATGCAGACGGAGCTGAAGTGGCGGGAATTGTAGTAGCCGGAGCTGGGGTTCCCGAAGTATTACTCGTCGGAGCGCCCGTGCCGGATGGCTGCGCCGCTTGCTGGATAGGAGTTGATTGAGCGGGCGACGGCTGTTCAGACGACGCCCCAGACCGCGGAGAGCTCGTCGCTGTCGACGCAGGTGGCGCAGATGGATTCGCTGTCGCCGTGTCAGTTGGAACGTTCGCCTGATTCGAAGCGGCTCGCCGCATGGCAGCGCTGGATGCCCCAAGGTAATTGGTGTAAGTCCACCAGGCAGCGCCGCATAAGGCTACGAGCAATCCCAAAAGCAGGATCGCGCGATGCCGTCCGCCATTGGATTCGTCAGGCTCCGCCAACACCTCCGCCTGCGAAGTCCGGTCGCGCAGCTCATCGACATTTGCCATAGCATCCAGCGACGGATTCAATCCCAGCAGCGATGGGCCCGCGATTGTGGCGGTCGGACGCTGGGGTTGCGAGGACGGGGCGGAAAACGGCACATGCTGCGCCTCAAATCTCTGGTTGTCCCTGGACTTGTAGCTGGCGTTGTCGAAGCTGGGGCTATCGGAGCTGGGGCTATCGCCAAAGCCGCGACCACCATCGCCCCTGCGAGGGGCATTCTGAGAGCTGGCTACAACCGGTGCCGCAGCAGCCCGGCGCGCTTCAAGCGGAGTGCCGCACATTCCACAAAACCGAAAAGCAGGCGAGTTATCCTCGCCGCAACTTGGGCAGATCACTATCGTTTCTCCGACATAACTGCACCCTAGTAGTTTACGCCCAGACAGCCAGCCTGAGGGCAGGTTCGCGCGTATTAAGATGCTGGTGCGCAGCTTTTTTCACTATGGCCAGAGCCCGAAAAAATGCAGGATCTACGGCGCCTTTCCACGCCGCGAAGCGCTTCGATGCGACCCTCGAACGCATGCGATCGAGGCTGAACTGGGTCGTCATTCGCATTCCTTTTGATGCGGCAAAAGTCTTTGGCACACGCGGCCAGATCAAAATTAAGGGCACAATAAATGGCTTTCCGTTTGGCACGTCGCTGTTTCCCACCGGCGAGAGCGGCCACATTCTCTTAGTCAACAAACGCATGCAGAAAGGTGCGCGCGCCGCGCCGGGTTCGGTTGCCCGGTTCGAGATCGAAGTCGATAAAGAGAAGCGGGAAGCAACCATCCCTGAGCCGCTACAGAGGATACTGGCCGCCGACCGCCCATTTCGCCGCTGGTATGACCAGCTTAATCATTCCACGCGAGCCGAGATCGCGAGATGGGTCAACGAACCCCAAAGCGCGGAGGCGCGGGCCCGCCGCTCGGATCAAATTGCCGAGCGGCTGCTCGAAACGATGCAGGCGGAAAGGGAGCTGCCTCCGATGCTGCGCCTCGCCCTGGCGCGAATTCCGCGAGCTCGAAAAGGATGGGATCAGATGTCGAAAGCGCGCCGGCGGTCTCACCTGCTCGCCATCTTTTATTACCGTACGCCACAGGGCCGGGCCAATCGGATCGAGAAAATGCTCGATGATGCCATCGCAATCGCGGAGAAAAGACAAAAAGGCGTCGATTAGCCCATTGGGTGGGTAAAACGCGGTTTTTGCGCGTGTCTCGTGTGCTGCACGATGATCCAGATCACACTCTGACACGTCTGGGATCACATCGCGCCGCCTCTGCATACGAAACAATACACTTAAAGGCGTTTCGCGCTCTTGAGATATGCGCTTAGGCCTTCTCGCGGCAGTCGATTTAGTTCACACATTGAGTTCCAATATTGGCCGCGACAAAAGGGAGGAGCACTATGGCCGTCAGCAAACAACAGGCCCTCGATTATCACTACGGGGCACGACCTGGAAAGATCGAAGTTTCCCCAACCAAACCATGCCGCACGCAACGCGATTTGAGCCTGGCTTATACGCCGGGCGTGGCGGAGCCTTGTCTCGAAATCCACAAAAATCCGCAGGATGCTTACAAATACACCGCCAAGGGAAACCTGGTGGCTGTAATCAGCAATGGAACGGCGGTGCTCGGTCTGGGCGATATCGGTGCGCTGGCCGGCAAGCCAGTCATGGAAGGGAAGGGCGTTTTATTTAAACGCTTTGCCGACGTCGATGTTTTTGATATCGAGATTGACAGCCACAATCCCGACGAAATCATTAAGGTTTGCCAACTGCTCGAGCCGACGTTCGGCGGCATCAATCTGGAAGATATCAAGGCGCCGGAATGCTTCTACATCGAAGAGACGTTAAAGAAGACGATGAAAATTCCCGTGTTCCACGACGATCAGCACGGCACCGCGATCATCTCTGGAGCCGCGCTCTTGAATGCGCTTGAAGTCGCGGGGAAAAAGATTGACCAAGTGCAGGTGGTGTTTAATGGAGCTGGGGCCTCGGGCATCGCCTGCGCGGAGCACTATGTGCAACTGGGCGTGAAGCGCGAGAACATCACGCTTTGCGATACCAAAGGCGTGGTCTACAAAGGCCGCACCGATGGCATGAACCCATACAAAGACCGGTTCGCCCGCGAAACTAAAGCGCGCACGCTGGCCGAGGCCATGAAGGGCGCCGACGTGGCCGTCGGCTGCTCGGTGAAAGGCGCATTCACGCAGGACATGGTGCGGTCGATGGCGGATCGGCCAATCGTTTTCGCGATGGCGAATCCCGATCCCGAGATCACCTACGACGACGCGAAGGCCTGCCGCAACGACATCATCATTGCGACAGGGCGCTCGGATTTTCCGAATCAGGTCAACAACGTTCTCGGCTTCCCGTTCATTTTCCGAGGCGCGCTCGACGTGCATGCGACCGCGATCAATGAGGAAATGAAACTGGCGGCGACTCGCGCACTTGCCAATCTGGCGAAGGAAGATGTGCCCGATTCAGTCTGCCGCGCCTATGGAGTGGAGCGGTTGAAATTCGGTCCGGATTATCTGATTCCGAAACCGTTCGATCCCCGCGTGTTGCTGTGGGAGGCGACTGCGGTCGCAGAAGCGGCGATGCGGACCGGCGTGGCGCAGAATCCAATTCCTCTCGATGAGTACCGCGACCAACTGGAACGCCGGCTGGGCAAGGCTTATGAGATCGCGCACATGATGATCCAAAAGGCTCAGGCGCGGCCGAAGAGTGTCGTCTTCCCCGAAGGCGAGCACGAAAAGATGCTGCGGGTTGCGCATATTCTGCTCGAAGAAAAAATCGCTTATCCGATCTTGCTCGGGCATGAGGAAACAATCCAAAGCAGCGCCAAGGAGTTGGGTCTGGACCTTGCGGGAGTCAAGATCGTGGACCCGGCCGCTTCTCCCCTGCGCGAGCGCTTTATTCAGGAGCTGTATCGCCTGCGCCAGCGCCGCGGCGTGACACTGACCGAAGCACGTGTCCTGATGAAAGATACGAACGTCTTCGGATCGATGATGGTTCGCATGGGTGAAGCGGACGCTCTTGTTTCGGGCGTCGCACAGCATTTTCCGGATACGATCCGGCCGGCCCTGCAAATCATTGGAACGCGGGAAGGATTGCGGAAGGTTTCAGGCTGCTATCTCATGATCACGAGGTCCGGCAAGCTCTATCTGCTGGCCGATCCCAGCGTGAATATCGATCCCACGGCGGAGGATTTGGTCGAGATCGCGCTCTGCGCGGCCCAGACCGCGCGCCGCTTCGATCTCACGCCGCGCGTTGCCCTGCTTTCATTCTCCACCTTTGGAAGCACGGTGCATCCGCAAAGCCTGAAGGTACGCAAGGCGGTTGAACTGTTGCATAAAGCCGACCCGTCCCTGATCGTCGATGGCGAGGTAATGGCGGACGTGGCCGTCTCAGCCGAGTTGCTGGAAAAACAATATCCCTTCAGCCCACTGAAAGGCGGGGCAAACGTGCTCATCTTCCCGGATCTCGCATCAGCAAACATCGCCTACAAGCTGCTTGCGAGGCTTGGCGGCGGGACGACGGTAGGCCCGATCCTGATGGGAATGGCTAAACCTGTGCACGTGGTGCCACGCGATACGGAAGTAGAGGAAATCGTCGGCGTCGCGGCCATCGCCGTGGTTGACGCTCAGGAAAATGAAGTCGTCTCCTGGCCGAGCCCGCTGAAACCAATGGAACTGGTGGGAGAGTAACGCAATTCAAATTGCGAACATTAAATCGCAAATTAAAGGGCACGGTTTCGGCCGTGCCTTTTCTCTAACCTACCCGTTTTCGACGCGCGCTTTTATATCCGAGTATGCAGCATCGATGAGAGAGTGCAGCGCCGGGGTATTTATGGCCGTTCCGGGTCGCAGCTTCACATGGCGCATGAACTTGCCTGTGCCTTGCAACAAGCGTGCCGGATCGGGCAGCGCTGCGCCGTGAAAGAACCCTATGTTTACATGTGAAGTGAACACATTGACGTAGCCGAAGGGCGCATCTCCCAAACATGCAACCGGACAGCCGTCATGGAAAAGCTCTCGAACTTCATCTCCACATTTTCGCATCACCCGAAACCACTGCCGCGCGATGGCTCCCAATTCGCTCGCCTGCACTTTAGTCTTCATCCAGGCATCGATGGCGGGATCGCGCTCGACAGCGCCGTTGAAGCGCAGCAGTTCCGATTTCATGGCCGGTATTTGGCTAGTCATGATGAAAATAGAAAAGGTTCCCGTCCAAGTCCTTCACCGTGAATTGCCGTAATCCCCAAGGCTTCTTTTCCAGAGGCTCGACAATGTTGGCGCCGAGCGATTTCAACTCCTCGCACGTCGCATCGATATCTTCGGCAAAAACCCAATGGATCGACGGTTCGAATGGTGGCTTCCTCTGTCGAAAAAATATTGGCCCCATATCAGCGCGTGAGACGGCCCCAATTCCTTTGCCAGGATAGAGCCAGCCAATCTGAAAGCCGAGGGTATCTCTGTAATGCTGTTGCGCGCGTTCAACATCGGCGACGGGCAATTCGGGCACTGGCTTGCCAATCGAGGTCATTTTGTTTTTCTCGTTTGCGTCCACGGGATCTCCTTAATTAGCCTTTCTGCAATAAGACTGCCCACGAGTCAATTCGGAGACTACCCGGCACGCTTCTCAATTGACAATGGCAGCCGCCTTCGCGGATACTGCCTCCTGCGCATGTAGGATGCAACGGCACGCGGCCGAAGGGCAATGCCCACCTAACGATCTTATTCGTGGAGGCCTGCATGCCCAATTTCGACAATCTCAAAAAACAAGCTAAGCTCATCCTGCGGTGGCATCGCGAAGGCCACTATCCTGTCGCTCCGCAAATCCGCGCGCATTTGCCCCGTTTCCTGAATATGCCGGACTCCCAGATTCTTGCGGCGAGCTTTAAGCTTAGCGATGCTCAAGAACTGGTCGCGCGAAGGCATGGCTTTGCGAGTTGGCAAGCCCTGAAAACCGGACTTTCGAACCCGCCGATCAAGGTGAATGCCTCGTCATCCAAAGCATCCCTATCCAAACCACTTCCGCGGAGAGCCTTGCCTTCGAAAGCAACGATTGTCGGTGCCGAGCCGCAACTGCTGGTCACAAATATTGACAAATCATGTGCATTCTTCTGTGAGAGGTTAGGCTTCTCGCTGGTATTCAGTTACGGCAAACCTCCATACTATGCGCAGGTTGCTCGCGATGCGGCGCGTCTTAATCTAAGGTGTGTTGAGGGGCCAATTATCGAATCGATGGTACGCGATCGGGAGCAGTTGTTATCGGCGTCCATGACCGTCACTTCAACGGACGAGATCAAACTGCTCTTTCTAGAGTTCCAGTCGGCTGGAGTTGCTTTTCACCAGACGCTCAAAAAACAGCCTTGGGGCGCCAGGAATTTTATCGTCAAAGATCCGGACGGCAATCTGCTGCTGTTTGCCGGACCCGCAAACTAACGCTTGGGATGAAGGACCCGATGGATCTCCGCTTCGGAGAACGAGGCTAAAGCGCTCAGAAAAGCGGGACTTTCACCTTTTAGCAGAAATCATCATAGAAATGGCAATAGAAACGGCAATACACGTTTCGGGGAAGGTCGGCGATCTGGCTCCGATTGATGATTCACGGCCCGACGAACTAACATACTTCCATGCCTGTTGATACCGACCTCCAAACGTCTTCTTACACACGCATTCGCGCTCCCCGCGGCAATACGCTCTCCTGTAAAGGATGGCAACAGGAAGCTGCGATGCGCATGCTGATGAATAATCTCGATGAGGAAGTTGCCGAGCGCCCGCAAGACCTGGTTGTGTATGGAGGCACGGGAAAAGCCGCGCGCAACTGGGATTGTTACCACGCAATTGTAAATACGCTGAAGCGTCTCGAAGGCGATGAGACGATGCTGGTGCAGTCCGGCAAGCCCGTGGGTGTGTTCAAAACGCACGACTATGCGCCGCGCGTGCTGATTGCCAACTCCAATCTGGTGGGACACTTTTCCAACTGGGAGAAGTTCAACGAACTGGAGCGCGCTGGCTTGATGATGTATGGGCAGATGACCGCGGGTTCGTGGATTTACATCGGCTCGCAGGGAATTGTGCAGGGAACATATGAGACGTTCAACGCGGCCGGCGACAAGCATTTTGGCGGAGACCTTTCGGGCAAGTTGATTGTGAGTGGCGGCATGGGAGGTATGGGCGGGGCGCAGCCGTTAGCGGCGACCATGACGGGCGCCGCGTTTCTGGGGATCGATGTCGATCCGGAGCGCATTAAGAAGCGCCTGAAGACCGGTTATTGCGATTTTCTGGTCACGACTTTGGATGAAGCGCTGCGCATTTTGAAGAACGCGGTGCGCAAGAAAGAAAATGTTTCGGTCGGGCTGGTAGGGAATTGCGCCGACATTATTCCGGAACTGGCGGAGCGTGGCGTTGTGCCGGATATTCTGACCGACCAGACATCGGCGCACGATCCGCTGAATGGGTATGTGCCGAACGGTCTGACGTTAGAGGCGGCTCTTGATTTAAGAAAAATCGACCCGAAGGCTTATCAGGAGCGCTCGCTCGATGCGATGGCCAAGCATGTAGCAGGCATGCTGCGGCTGCAGAAGATGGGTTCGGTCACATTCGATTATGGCAATAACATTCGAACGTTCGCGTTTCAGCGCGGGGTGAAGAATGCGTACGATTTTCCGGGGTTCGTGCCGGCATATATTCGCCCGTTGTTTTGCGAGGGACGGGGGCCGTTCCGCTGGGCGGCGCTTTCGGGCGAAGCGTCGGACATAGCGGTGACCGACGATCTGGTCCTGGAGTTGTTTCCGGAGAATCGCAGCCTGCGACGCTGGATTGAACTGGCGCGCAAGCGCATCAAGTTCCAAGGATTACCGGCGCGCATCTGCTGGCTGGGATATGGCGAGCGGGCGAAGTTCGGTCTCGCCATCAACGATCTGGTAAAGAACGGCACGATTAAGGCTCCGATTGTGATTGGACGCGATCATTTGGATTGCGGTTCGGTAGCATCGCCCTTCCGCGAAACCGAGAGCATGAAAGATGGGACGGATGCCGTCGCCGACTGGCCGCTGCTGAACGCAATGCTAAACACCGCCGCGGGCGCATCGTGGGTGTCGATTCATAACGGGGGCGGAGTTGGAATTGGCTACTCGCTGCATGCGGGGCAAGTCACCGTTGCTGATGGAACGGAGATGATGGCGAAGCGCATTGAACGCGTGCTGACGACCGATCCGGGCATGGGCGTGATTCGGCATGTGGACGCGGGGTATGACGAAGCGAAGGAGTTCGCGAAAAAGAAGGGCGTGAAGGTGCCGATGGCGCAGAAATGAACGTTCGCCAAAGAGGCAGAGAGACGCAGAAAAAAGCTAAGGTACCGGCTCTGTTCTTGCTCAACATCGGCCAGCTTCTCACATTGCGCTCGGCGGCAACGGGCCCGCGGCGCGGAGCTTCGCTTTCCGACCTCGGCATTATCGAAGACGCAGCCGTGCTTTGCCTCGGCGGCAGGATCGTTTCCGTCGACAGGACTCGATATGCGCTGCGCGATCCGTGGCTGAAAAAGAATCGTAGGAAAGTCGTCGAGATCGACTGCGGCGGACGCGTAATGCTGCCTGGGTTCGTCGATTCGCATACGCATCCGGTATTTGCTCAGCCACGACTGATTGATTTTGAGAAGCGCATCTCCGGCGCCAGTTACGAAGAGATCGCCGAGGCGGGCGGTGGAATTCGAGCGAGCATCAACGGCGTGCGCAAAGCCAGTAAGCCAGCGCTGACTCAGATGGTCGCTGCGGCCTTCGCTGACATGGCACGTCACGGAACGACCACCGTCGAAGCCAAGTCTGGATACGGACTCGATTTCGCGTCAGAGATTAAATCACTCCAAGCGATTCGAGCGGCGGCGGCGCTATGGCAGGGAACTGTCGTTCCAACTTTTCTCGGCGCGCACACGGTGCCCCCGGAATTTCGCGGGCGTTCGCGGGACTACGTCGACTTAGTGTGCAATGCAATGATGCCGGCTGTCGCGAAGCGCAAACTTGCGGCCTTCGCCGATGTTTTTTGCGAGCGCGGGGCATTCAGCGCGGAAGAGGCCGAAAGGATTTTTCGGGCGGCGCGTGAAAATGGTCTCGCGCTGCGGGCGCACATGGGGCAGCTTAGCGAGACCCGCCTGAAATCGTTTCTTCAATTCAATCCTGCCTCGCTCGATCACATGGACTATGTAAATGATGCCGACATGGCTGCGCTCGCTGCCAGCGCCACGGTTGCAACTTTTGTTCCGGGAGCAAATTATTTTCTCGGCCTGTCGCGCTATCCCCATGCGCGAAAGTTCATTGAAGCGGGAGTTGCGGTTGCGCTCGCGACAGACTACAACCCGGGCTCATCGCCTACTCTCAGTATGCCGATGGCGATGTCGCTGGCGTGCACGCACATGAAAATGTCTCCGGCCGAGGCGATCACAGCCGCGACCATTAACGGTGCCTGGGCGCTGCGTTTGGCGGACAGCAAAGGCAGTATTGAACCGGGCAAAGATGCCGACCTCGCTTTGTTTGAGGTGAGCGATTACCGCGAGATCGCCTACTGGTTTGGCGTGAACCGCTGCTCTATGACGATTTTGAACGGCATAGTGAGGAGTGGCTTGTAGCGAATCGGGTCGCGGTAAGAACGCGAAAGAAATGTCGCGTGTTACGTTCAAACAAAAATGTCCGGTTTATTTTGAGTGAAGCCAGCTACGTTGTTATAATTCGTAGGTCCCGCACGCTCTCCGCGAATCGGGCTGCCTGAGTTGCAGCCCTCCGCCCAGTGATGCGCCAATTGCGGCGATCGCGGACAAGAAGTGGCCAGGTAGCTCAGGTGGTAGAGCGCAGCCCTGAAAAGGCTGGCGTCGGGGGTTCAACTCCCTCCCTGGCCACCACATTTCAAAGGTTTTAGCATCACTTTCCATTCTTCATATTACCGGCAGTTTACCGGCAGTTGGTGCTATTGCTGCAGCACAACACCATCGGGCAACTCGGGTTTCTTGTGGCTAAACAGAAGCTCAAGAAACATTCCCTGGGCCAGCAGCCTGTCTTCCGACATCGAC
>JBAWBR010000072.1:0-51673 GCA_049589875.1 Terriglobales bacterium | reverse complement strand
CGGCCGGTCTGTGATGGCGGCCCATTCAATTTGTGACGAATGATCCGTTTCCCCGTCGGGAGGTGTCTTGAGTTTTCCAGCTTAGACAAGTGTGAAATCAGAAAGATCTTCGACCGTCGCAATTGCTTCCGCCTGAATCGCCGGATCGCTACCGAATCCCGCCAGCCAGCGCACCTCTGGCTCGCGCCGGAACCACGTTATCTGCCGCTTCGCGTAGTTGCGATGCGCCTGCTGCGCCGCCTGCACCGAGGCTGCGCGATCAATCTCGCCCGTCAGAAATTGCACTGCTTGCTTGTATCCGAGCGATGACAGCGGCCGCGCCGCGTTACCATATTTCGCCAACAAGGCTTCAGTTTCTTCGATCAATCCCTCGTCGAACATCTTGGCGGCGCGCTCGTTGATGCGCGCATAAAGAGCGTCTCGAGCAGGATTCAGGCCCAGGCGCAAGATTCGGAAGCCAGTCAACGGATCGCGCCCTTGCTGCCAGAGTTCGGTCATCGGCTGCCGCGACGCGAGGCATACTTCGATCGCGCGAATCACCTTGGGCGTATCGTTCGCGTGAATGCGCCTGGCAGCCGCTGCATCGAGCCGGCGGAGAATGCGATGCAGATAAACCGTTCCGCGCTCGCTTGCGCGCTGCCGCAAGCGCTCACGCAACTCCTCTGATCGCTGAGGGCCAGCGAAGAGTCCATCGAGCAACGCTCGCAGATACAGGCCTGTTCCGCCGCTCACGATCGGCAAGCGTGCGCGTCCGGATATTTCCTGTATCACTTGCCGCGCCTGGCGCGCGTATTCACCTGCAGTCACATCGGCTAGCGGATCGGCGCAGTCGAGCAGATGATGCGGTACTTCCTGGCGTTCGGCGCGTGTGGGCTTTGCCGTTCCAATCTCGAAGTCGCGATACATCGCCACCGAATCGCAGTTCACGATCTCGCCGCCATACCTGCGCGCGATGGCCAACGCCAACGCGGTTTTTCCGCTGGCTGTGGGACCGAGCACAACTGCGAGGAACGGTTCGTGATCGGGCGAGATCGGCAACGCTAGCGGGCGCTCCAGCGAATATACGGCCAATAACGGATCAGAACGAGAACGAGCAGAAGAAGAGCGATGACCAGCAATCCGCTGGCTTCGGCGGCATAAGCCGCGTGATGATGCCGATGCCGATCGTTAGCGGCAGAATCGGCAATGGAATCGGCAGCGGGCTTCGCTGGCTCAACCTTGGCTGCTTCTATTTTGGTTGGAACAGGCGCTGACACGAGATGATTGTAGCTCCGCAGGGAAAAGAAAGTTTGTGAAAAAGCTACGAGCCGTTCTCCGTTTCCACCATTGATTGCGAGCTTGGGAGAACGTCAGGCGCGGGAAACCGCGTTGCGCCGGTGTAAACTGGCGCGGAGTTATGACCGCGCCATCGCCTAACGGCTCACCATCTAACAATGCGAGGTTGCTTCGATTCGGCGTGTTTGAGATGGACTTACTCGCTGGCGAACTCCGCAAAAATGGCAGGCGGATTCATTTGCAGGAGCAGCCCTTTCAAGTCCTTGTAACTCTGCTCGAAAACGCCGGACAAGTTGTTACTCGCGACTATCTCCGTCAGGCAATTTGGCCTGCAGATACGTTCGTCGATTTCGATCACAGCCTGAATACGGCGGTAAACAAAATTCGCGAATCGCTGGGAGATTCGGCTTCGAGCCCGCGATTCGTCGAGACGCTGGCGCGGCGCGGCTACCGCTTCATTGCGCCGGTTGATCGCGCGGCGGAGTCGCAGTCATCAACGCCAGCGGCTGCGGCGACGACGAAAACAGATGGCGGTTCCGCGAATGACGACGCTGCGCTTCATCCAGAATTGCATGTGCCGATTCCGCGCCGAGGTTCGGTGCGCTTCTTGTTTGCGCTTATTCAAGTAATGTTTCTCGTCTTCTATCTAAGCGCGTTCGCTCATTTGCGCGGCATTGATGGCATCGCGACTCGGCTGCTCAACGGATGGCAAGCGCCGCAGCTGTTTGCCGTGGTGCTGATTACGGGCGCGATTGGAATTCCTCTGCGCTGCTATCTGATCTCCGCCGTCGCATTTGATTTTCGCAAGCTGGGCGCGAGCTTTCGCAGGCTCTTTCCGTTTGTGTTCGCGCTCGATTTGCTTTGGGCTCTCGCGCCGTTTCTTCTGATGCCACAAATCGGAGCCGGTCTGGCTCTGGCGGCAACTGCCGCGCTGGTCTATGTTCCATTCGCGGAAAGGACGCTGGTGCGAATGGCTTATCGCGAGGAGTAAGGATCGAGCAGGGCAGCTTTCCGGTTTCCAATTCTTGAAATGTATGGGGGGCCCCCCACCCAAAATGAGTTATGTTGATGATAACAGGATTGTTAGAGGCAAAGTTTTCAAAAGATTCGACTTAGCCCTTAATTTTGCTGTTTGGCGTGCACTTGCGAGAGTGCGGCCGGAGCCATTTGTCGTCAAAGAGCGATAAAAAATTTGGGTTCGAACATGTGTTCGTCTCTGGAGACTGGCACAGTTCCCAATGGTGCACTGACGAGGTATCTTCGCAGCAATTATGGTGCAGGTCTGTGATGGGGGACACGGTCAATTTGTGATGAATTCCTCGCTTAAAAAATACTCGCTCGGAATGACAGTTTAAATTGATGGACGCGCCCGTGGAATCCCAGGTCTCGAAAAACGCGAGACCTGGGGCACCCGGCGACTGCACCCACACATCGCAAAGTGCGCGATGTGTGGGGCACCCTCATTGTCTCGGGCACCCGGCAACTAGTTTGAATCGCAGCCCAGCGAGAAGCGCAGGGCGGCGCAGACTTCGTTCATGCGGGCGGGACTTAGCTGGGCTACACGTCTTCCTAATCGCTGTTGAGATACGGTGACCGCGTTGTGCAGGTTGACTGCACACGGGGATTTCATGCCGTCCTCCTCATTCAGCACGACTTCCGATGGGACTCCACGAATGGTGGAAGTTACTGGCGCAACCGTGACCGTGGATAGATAGCCGATGGCGCTGTTGCGGGTGAGCACGAGAGCGGGCCGTTTCTTGTCGGGCGGGGCAAACTGGTAGAGCCGGACTTCACCTCGGGCTATCTGGCCACGAGTTATCTTTCCGGCCATATGGCCTCGTTTTCCCAAGCCTGCGTTTCCGCGTCGGATGGCGGATGTTGCGAGTAGCCCTGGCGGTCGCGCTCTTCGCTGGCTCGCAGTTCCAACCGGCGGAGATGTTCGCGCAGCGCGTCGCGCACCAGAGCGGACCGGTTTCGCTTGGTGCGCTTCGCGGCCTGGTCTGCGGCGTGTAACAGCTTTTTATCGAGCACAATTTGAACGACTTGCATATGTGGAACCTATTCCACAGTATACTCCACATGCATTCCGGTTCAAAGCAAGCCTGCTGTTCGCAGGGGCACTGAAGGACCGTCCCGCCGGGACTTGGTTTTCTTGGCGATGTTCCCACCGCTGAAGCGGTGGGCTAAGGTGGGTCGCCCCTACGGGGGCTGGAGTTATTGCCGCTTTCTCCGCTGCGCCATCCAGAATCAGAGACTGTCCTGCGCGATAAGCCGCTCCGCTTCCCAGTGATTGTGTGGGACATTGAGAACGCCTTGCGGTATCCCGGTAATTGTTTGAGGAGCAGGGGGCCAAGCTCCCTCGGCTTCGCTCGGGATTTCGGCGCGCGGCTCGGATGCCGCGCAATCGCCTCAGCTCGACTGCGTGGGGCTGCGGTTCGCTTACTCCGCTGCGCTCAGGATGACATTGGTTGAGAACGCGCGCGAGCTATCGCGGCGGGGCTGAACAGACTACGGAAAAATGCAGATTCCTCGCTGTCCTCGCCGCGCAAGCGCGGCTATGGATAGCTCGGAATGACAAAAATTGGAGATTTAGCGGCGCGGTTACACCAGTAGTTTGGCGGCGTCTTTGGCGAAGTAGGTCAGGATTATGCTGGCGCCGGCGCGGCGGATGCTTAGTAAGGACTCCATCATGACGCGGTCGCGGTCGATCCAGTTATTGCGGGCGGCGGCTTCGATCATGGCGTACTCTCCGGAGACTTGATAGGCGGCGAGCGGCAGGTCGAAACGATCGCGGGCGGCGGCGATTACGTCGAGGTAGGGCATGGCCGGCTTGACCATGATCATGTCCGCGCCTTCTTCGATGTCGAGCGCAATTTCGCGCATGGCTTCGCGGAAGTTGGCCGGATCCATCTGGTAGGAGCGGCGGTCGCCGAACTGGGGCGTGGAGTCGGCCGCCTCGCGGAAGGGGCCGTAGAATCCGGAGGCAAACTTGGCGGCATAAGAAAGGATGGGCGTATTTTCAAGGCCGTCCTTGTCGAGCGCGGCGCGGATGGCGGCAACGCGGCCATCCATCATGTCGGAGGGCGCGATAATGTCGACGCCGGCGCGGGCGAGCGAGACCGAAGTGCGAGCGAGGAGCTCGAGGCTTTCATCGTTGGCGATGTCGAACTCGGACTGCGCTGCATGGACAATTTTGTCCATCACGTTGTTTAGATCCTTGCGGCCGGCGACAACGGCGGTGGTCTTCGCATTTCTGGCGCCCGCACCCAGCGATTGCGGGCGGGCTTTGACGATGCCGCAGTGGCCATGCGACATGTATTCGCAGAGGCAGACATCGCCCATGATGACGACGTCGGGCGTTTCACTTTTGATGGCGCGGGCGGCGCGCTGCACGATGCCATCGTCGTCCCATGCCCCGGTGGCGGCTTCATCTTTTGTTTCGGGCAGGCCGAAGAGGATGACGGAGAGGACTCCAAGCGAGCGGACGGCGCGAACTTCCTTGACGGCTTCGTCGACGGAGAGATTGAAAACTCCGGGCATGGAGCGGACTTCCTTGCGAATGCCGGTGCCGGGGCAAACAAATAAAGGATAGACGAAGGCTTCGGGGGTGAGACGAGTCTCGCGGACCATGGAGCGAAGAGTTTCGGTGCGGCGGAGGCGGCGCAAGCGGTTGACTGGGAATGCCATGGGAAGAATTTTAGCAGCCGGAAGGCGGCTGCCAACCGGCGGCGCGGTCACATGGCGTTGTGATCTCCGTCACTAGCGGTGCGCTGCCGGGTACGGGGCGAGGAAGTTACTCCGGTAATTGGCCATCGCGGGAAGGTGATCTCAACAAAGGCCTTCCCCGACCTATCATGCAAGGAGTGTTCTCGCGTCCCATTCCATTGCTGTGGTGCGCCGTATCCCTGGTCGCCGCTTACGGACTGGCTCCGCTGGTTTTTACGGGGGCCATGTTCCGGATTGCGATGGGCGATGTGGTGCCGCTAGCTCTGCTGAGCGTGGCGGGAGTGCTTTGCTGCCGCAACGCATTCGATAGTCATGGGCACACGCGGCTTTTTTGGAACCTGATGGCTGCGGGCGTTGCGATGTGGTGGTTTAACCAAGCGGGCTGGATGTGCTACGAGGTTGTGCTGCGCAAACCGCTTCCCGATCCGTTCCCGGCAGACATCGTCCTGTTCCTGCACATTGTTCCGTTCATGGGCGCGGTGGCGATACGGCCGCATGAGGCGGACGAAAAAGACAGCGTTCTGATCAGCGCGCTGAATGTTTTTATCCTGCTGGTCTGGTGGGTGGTTGTTTACGCCTTTTTCGTGTTTCCCGAGGAGTACATTGCGACGAACGTTCCGGTGTACACGCTGCGTTGGGATCTTTTATATGTCGTCGAAGGCCTGGCGCTGATCGGGGTTTCGTCGTTCTCATACTTTTCCAGTTGGGGTTCGTGGCGCAAACTTTATGGAAGAATCGTCGCCGCCAGCCTTATTTATGCAATTGCCTCGGAAGAGATCAATGCGGCTATCGCACGCGGGGTTTACCGCACCGGCGGCCTTTATGATCTTCCGTTTTTGACCGCGGTGCTGGCATTTCTCTGGGTTGCATGGAGCGGCAGATTGTCGCTGGGCGAAACTATGGACATGCCGCCAATTCCCAAGAGCCAGCGCTCATTCGCTTCGCTATTTGCGCAGATAGCGCTGATCTCATTGCCGGTGATGGGCTATATTGCGCTCTTTGCCAGCCACGATGTACCGGCTCTGCGCAGCGTGCGCTTTGGCGTTTCCATGGGCGGGGTGGCCATTCTTGCTTTTTTCGTTTTCCTTAAACAATTCCTGCTGGATCGGCGGCTGATGCGGCTGCTGGATGGTTCACGCGCGAGCTTCGACAGCCTGCAGCGCCTGCAGGGGCGCGCCGTTCAACAGGCGAAGCTCGCTTCCCTCGGTGAACTGATTGCGCTCGCGGCCAGCGAACTGGAAGAACCGCTCTCCACCATTCTGGTAAATTCCGAGCTCATGTCGGGAAGCTCGAATCTCACTCGCGAGCAACTGGCCAACGCGCAGAAAATCGGCCAGCAGGCACGCCGCACCCATGCACTGGTGACGGATCTGCTCAGCTTCGCGCAGCAGACTCCGGGGGAGAAAATTCCGCTCGAATTGAAACCGCTGCTGCAGCGGGCGCTGCAGATGGAGGGATTCAAACTGGAGAACCGCAACATTACTCTTTCGATTGAGA
Organism: Terriglobales bacterium; assembly: GCA_049589875.1. GTDB lineage: Bacteria > Acidobacteriota > Terriglobia > Terriglobales > Acidobacteriaceae > Acidiflorens. The sequence continues at coordinate 45,175 of JBAWBR010000072.1, read as the reverse complement.
AGATGGATGCGGTGCCGCGCGTCTTTGGCAATCCCCAGCAGCTTCTGCAGGCCTTCGTTCAAATCGTGGAAAACGCGGTGGATGCATTGCAGGGCGTGGAAGGCGGGCGACTCACGGTTTCGGCCTTGCGGGATTCAGACGAGGTGGTGATTCGTTTCGATGACAGCGGGCCGGGACTGGAGCATCCCGAGCGCGTGTTCGATCCTTTCTATACGACCAAGCCGGTGGGCAAGGGCACGGGTCTGGGGTTAAGCGCCACCTACGGAGTGATTCAGGATCACAGAGGGCAGATCACTTGTTATAACCGGCCGGAAGGCGGCGCTACATTTGAGATCCGGCTGCCCGTGTTTCGAGTTGGATCGGCAATACCGGCAGCAGCGGGAGCGGGAGTTAGCTTAGCCTAGAAATCGAAGTGCGTGATTGCGGGCTGTTACCGCGTTTGAACCTGTCATCTTTCCCCTGAGTCATGCGCCGTGTCTTTTTCTCCGAAGACTTCCGCCTCTCCGAAGACTTCCGCGGTAAAGGCCTCGATTGTCGCCGAATACCGCCACGCATCCATGGGCAGACCGGCTTTGCGGCAGGTTTGCTGGAGAAAAGTTTCGCGGTCCCACCCGTGTTCTACCGGCACTTGAGGCAAGAGCAGGCCACGACGCTGTCCGTGGGAGATAACCAGGCCGTGACGGCCGACTTCCACGCGCGCCGCATCGATGGCAAAAAGTTGCGAAAGCACGCTCAAGGAGATTTTCAGGTGTGGGGCTTCCTGGGCCGTGACCGGCGAAAATCGTGAATCGCCGAAGGCGGCCGCGGAGGCCGTTTCTGCGACGGCCTGGAGCAGGGGACGGATCGGAGCGGCATACCCCACGCATCCGCGCAGCTGGCCGTGCAAGTAAAGAGTGGTGAACACGCCTCGGGGTTCCTCAAGCGGCGTCCAGACTTCCGCAGCCGTACCAGACGGTGGTTTAACCAGCGGCTTGGCTGCGATCTTCGTGGCGGTCTTCTCACCTATTTTTGCAGCGATCGCATTATGCGCCACGGTCAGCAGAATTTTGCGCTGTTCGGGAGAGAACTCGGGCGTGGCGCTGGAAACACTAGCGTGCGGGGTTGCGACGAAATCTTCAGACGGGTTGGACATCGCTTTTCCTCCGCCGTGTCAGGACGAAGGCCCGCCGCTTGCGCCGCTTCTCGGAGCGGCGATCGATGCGCGACCAGAAGGCCACGAAGTAATCCCCGGCGGAGACGAGCGAGAGCAGCACCATGAACCAGATGGCCAGCCAGGCAATCCAGTAGACGGGGAAAATATAAACGCTTCCCAGCGGCCATTCATGCCAGCGCCGGGCCAGAATCACGGCGACCACCGAGATGATCTGCACCAGCATTTTGAATTTTCCTAATTCGCTGGCCTGAATGGTGAAGCCTTCGGACGCGGCAATCGAGCGCAGACCGCTGACCAGAAATTCGCGCCCGATGATCACCACTGCCATCCATGCGGGCACAAGCGCCGGATTGAATTGCACCAGTGTGATGAAGGCCGCGGCGATCAGCAGTTTATCGGCGAGAGGATCGAGCAGCATTCCCATGGTCGTGATCTGGCCGCGTTTGCGCGCCAGGTAACCGTCGATGCCGTCGGTGATCGAAGCCAGGATAAACACAGTGGAGGCGAGGATCTCGCGTTCACCGTTGCCATCCGCGAGGCGCGGGGTGCAGAGAATCCAGATCAGCAGCGGAATGGCAGCGATGCGAGTGAGCGTTATGGAGTTGGGAAGATTCACACGAGCGACAGAGCCTTGGAAGCGGCAACTTGATTATCCTCCACAACCGGAGTCAAGGCAACGACAGCGATCGAGGGATGGCTTGAGCCGGTGGTTTATTTGTCAATAACGGGAAAGGCGACGAAGAGAATTCAAGAGCGGGGGAAATCCTTTATGAATTGCCCGGTGGGAGATGGCTGCGAACTTAGGAATCCGGGACGTGAGTTGGATGGAGGGAACCTCCTCTCCGCGCAAATTCAATTCCGCGCCGACATTTTTTGAAACACTGAAGGGCCGCAGTCTATCCAATAGGAGCTCAAACTAAGCCGCGACGCACACCCTGCCCGGTTTGTATTTTTGATTATGGCGGCGTATAGTTAGCAATGAAAACTGTTGTGTCGTAGTGTCTGATTGTCGAAGCACACCAGTGGGCGAAAGCCCACTTTTTAGTTGGTGTAAGTTTGTCAGGGTTAGTATCGCGTAAGTTATTGAAGCGATGGCTTTTGATCAGGGCAAGATCCGGGAGATTGCGGATCGGGTGGCCGCGTCAAGCGGGCTCGAGATCGCCGACATAGAATTTCTGGGCTCGGGCAAGCATCGAATGTTGCGAGTGTATATCGACCGGCCTGGGGCGGTGCCGTCGGCGGATCATCCTGACGGGGTCACGCATGAGGATTGCTCGGCGTTCAGCCGCGAATTTGGAACGATCGTCGACGTAGAAGATGCGGTGCCCGGCGGATCGTATGTGCTGGAGGTTTCTTCTCCGGGACTCGATCGCAAGCTGAAAACGGCGGCGGATTTTGAACGCTTCCGCGGACATCGCATGAAGCTGACGACACGCGAGCCGGTGAACAACAACCGGCATTTTGAGGGAAAGCTGGAAAGCTTTGAGAGTGGGAAGCTGTTGCTCGATTTGAGCGCGGCGCGCCGGAAGATGCGGCCGAAGGATGGTTCGCCATCGGTCGAGATCGAGCTGGCGAACGTGGAAAAAGCGAATCTGGTGCCGGAAATATAGGCTCTGCGCGCTGGGCTTTAGGCTTTGGGAGCATTCGAACAGCTTGCATTACAGGCTGAGAGCCTGGGGCTGAACGACCAGAGTTGAGTCGTAGAAAATTTTGCATCACCCGTAATTCTTATGGCTAGCGAGCTTTATAACATCATCGACGCGGTGAGCCGCGAAAAGGGAATCGACCCGCAGATTGTGGTCAGCGCGGTCGAGGACGCGATCGTCGTGGCAACGCGCAAGTATTACAAGACGCAGGAAAATCTGCGCGCCGTGCTCGACAAGGATTCCGGCAAGATCAACGCCTATGCGGTGAAGGCGATTGTGGAGATGCCCGAGCAGGTCGAAGACCCGAATCTTCAGGTCACCGTGGAGCAGGCGCGCAAGCTGGATCCCAGCGCCGAAGCGGGTGGAGAGCTGCTCATCCCGAAGGTGACCGAAGGCATTCTAGGACGCATTGCCGCGCAGCTGGCGAAGCAGGTCATCTTCCAGAAGGTGCGCGAAGCGGAGCGCGACACGGTTTACAACGAGTATGTCGGCCATGTCGGCGAGATTGTGAACGCCACCGTCAAGCGCATAGAAGGGCCGGATGTAATTGTCGATATCGGCAAGGCCGAAGCGAAGATGGGGCGCAAGGAGCAGTCGCGGCTGGAATCGTTTGCCATCGGCGAGCGTATTCGCGTGGTGATTGTGCGCGTGGAAAAAGCGACGAAGGGGCCGGGAGTGATTGTGTCCCGAGCCGCGCCGGAGCTGGTGCAGCATCTGTTTCAGACCGAGGTTCCGGAAATCTACGATGGCACGGTTGTTATTCGCGCGACTGCGCGCGAGGCTGGCGAGCGCACGAAGATTGCCGTCATGTCCAAGGATAAGGATGTGGATGCGGTGGGCGCTTGCGTGGGCATGAAGGGCATGCGCGTGCAGTCGATCATCCGCGAACTGCGCGGTGAGAAGATCGACATCATCGAATATCACGAGGATCCGGTGACGTTCGCCGAGAAGGCGCTGCAGCCGGCCAAAGTCAGCCGCGTCACGGTTGTCGATGCAGGCGAAAAGCATCTGGAAGTGGTAGTGGACGACACGCAGCTTTCGCTGGCCATCGGTAAAAAGGGGCAGAACGTCCGGCTGGCGGCGAAGCTGCTGGGCTGGAAGATCGACATCAAGAGCGAAGAAGAGAAGCGGCAGGAAGTGGAGCAACAGATGTCGGCTCTGGTCACGCAGACCGTTACTCCGCTGGAGAATGTAACTGGCCTGGGCGATGGGTTGGTTGAAAAGCTGAAGGCTGCGGGCGTGAACACGGTGGAATCGCTGGCCGATATGACGCCGGAGCAACTCGAGGCCATCGAAGGCATCGGCCCGAAAACGGTGGAAAAAATCAGTATTGCAGTCAATAATTATTTTGCCAGTCTGGATGGCGGCGAAGCTGTGGCCGCCGAATCCGATACTGTGGCTGAGACTGCCGAGCAGGCCGCCGGAGAAAGCAGCACAGAAGAAGCGGCTGCGGGCGAGGAAGCGGCAGAAGCAGGCGCCAACACGGAAGCCATGGAAGCATTGACCAGCGAGGCCGAGGCTCCCGAGGCGGACGTCAAAGCCGGTCAATCGCACGATGTTGTTGTGGTGCCTGCTGAGGCAGAGTTGACTGCGACTGAAGCTGCAGTAACCGAACACGAAGGTTCAGAAGACGAACCACCGGCTACCGAAACCCCGGAAGATCCGGAAGCCGAAGACAAAAACAGCTAAGTTTCGGGGAACGTGGCGAGTCCGGAGGCGCTTCCGGATCGCGAGCGCGGGCTTCGCCAGCACGAGGATAAACGCAGTACACAGGTGGCTGCAAAGGGCCGCCGCCGGTAGTGGGGAAGACAGGGATAAGGATTCCGCGAGGCTAGATATGCGAGCGTAAAGTCGACACTCGAACCGGGCGGGACAGAAGAGGAACGGAAACTTGAAGATTCGAATCAATGATCTGGCCCGTGAGCTGGAGGTCAAGAGCAAAGCCATTCTTGACGTCCTTACCGAGGTCGGCGTTACCGAGAAGAAGACGCATTCCAGTTCGCTGGAAGACCACGAAGCGGAGCTGGTGCGCAAGCGTCTTCGTTCCCACGCCGAAGCAGGTTCGGCTTCCGCCAGAGCAACCCGCCCCGCCGCCCACACCGAAGACGAGATAAAAACGAAGATAGACCTCTCCCATATCTCGCGGCCCGGCGACGTACTACGCGCGATTACGCAGCAAAAAGAAGCCACCGAGCATCCCGTGGCTCGTCCTGTAAGCAGGCCTCCGGCTGCGCCGGTGGCGAAGCCTCCTGTTGCCGCGCCGTCGATCGAAGCAAAAGCCGAGGCGCCTGTATCGGCTGCGCCCGCCAAGCCAGCCCCACCGGAGCCGCCTGCGCCCAAATTTGTTACGCCCGCTTCCGTCGCCGCGCTACGGCCTCCCTCGGTGGTTGTGATTCCACCGAAAGCTCCGGTGACGCCGCCGGTGAGCGCGCAGCCGCCGGCATCGGCCACATCGTCGGCAACAGCTGCCGTGAGCGCGCCGCCTGCGATTGCCGTTCCGCCGCGAATTCCGCCGGCATCGGCCACATCCACTGGCACTGCAGCATCGCCGCCAGCGCCGGTTCAAAGCGCATCGGCTCCGCCCGCCGCGCCGGAAAAGCCTATTGTTCAAGGGCCGCCGCCGCCGCGCATGATCATGCCGCAGACCGGGCCGCGTCCAGTTTATAAAGCGCCAATTCCACCGGCTGGAGCGCCGCCGCGTCCCGCGCCCGGCCGTCCAGTTCCCGGCCAGCCGATTTTTCAGCGCACTGCGCGTCCGGCCGCTCCCGGCGCGCGCCCGCCGCTGCGTCCCGGTGAACGCCGTCCCATGCATCCGACGCGCGTAGCACCTACAGGATCGCGTCCGCTCGGGGTAGGTCCGGGTGCATCCATGGCACCTCCGGGGCCGAGCCGTCCCGGAAGCCGTCCCGGCGCGCCCTCGCGGCGTCCCGGCCAAAGATATGTTCCGCGCGGAATAAAAGAAGGCCCAATGAAGGGCTACACTCCGCCGCCGCGCATGATTGTCAGCAACGAGCCGGCGCCGATCACGCGGAGTATCACCATCACCGAAGGCGTTTCGGTGAAGGATCTCGCGGAGAAGCTCGGCATCCGCGCCAAGGACTTGATCGCACGGCTGGTGGTGCGGGGAGTGTTTGCGACCATCAATCAAACGCTCGATGCGGAACTCGCCATTGAGATGGCGCGCTTTTTTGGAGCCGAAACCGAAGTCATCACCTTTGAAGAGCAGGCCGCCAAGGATACGGCGGAAGCGACCGAGGCCAGCGAAGAGGGAACGGAGACGGTTTCACGGCCGCCGGTGGTTACGATCATGGGCCACGTCGATCACGGCAAAACCACGCTGCTCGACGCGATCCGCTCGACCAATGTTGCCGAAGGCGAGGCCGGCGGCATCACGCAACATATTGGCGCATACAAAGTTCGCATCACGGATAATTCGTCTCCCGCATTCGGGCGGGAGATTGTGTTCCTGGATACTCCCGGCCACGAAGCATTCACGCGCATGCGCGCTCGCGGCGCGAAGGCGACCGACATTGTTGTGCTGGTTACGGCGGCGGATGACGGTGTGATGCCGCAGACTATTGAAGCCATCGACCATGCGCATGCCGCCGAGGTTCCGATCATTGTTGCGGTAAACAAGATCGACAAGCCGGATGCGATGCCGGAGCGCGTGAAGAAACAACTCGCCGATCGCGGGCTGCTGCCGGAAGACTGGGGCGGCAAGACGGTATTTGTCGATGTTTCGGCCAAGAAGAAAACGAATCTCAACCTGTTGATGGAAATGATCTGCCTGACGGCGGACTTGCAGGAGCTGAAAGCGACTCCGGGGCGCGCCGCGAGCGGCGTGGTGCTCGAAGCTAAGCTTGACCGAGGACGCGGTCCGGTTGCGACCATTCTTGTGCAGAACGGCACGCTTCGCGCCGGCGACAACTTTGTGGTTGGCAACGCCTACGGCAAAGTGCGCGCCATGTTCGACGATCGCGGAGCAACAATGCAGGAAGCGCCGCCTTCAACGCCAGCCGAAATCCTGGGCCTGGAAAGCCTGCCGCAGGCAGGCGACCAGTTCGTGGTGGTGGCCGACCGCGAGAAGGCTCGCGACATTTCCGACTATCGCGAGCAGAAAGCCCGCGAAGCCGCGCTGGCCAAGAGTTCGCGCGTCTCGCTCGAAGGCCTGGCCGAGCAGTTGAAGACGGCCGGCATGAAGGAGCTGAACGTCATTCTGAAAGCCGACGTGCAGGGCTCTGTCGAAGTGCTGGGCGATCTATTAGGACGGCTCTCGAACGACAAGGTGCGGCTGAAGTTGCTGCGGTCGGGCATTGGCGCCATCACGGAAACCGACGTGCTGCTCGCCTCGGCGTCGAACGCCATTATCATTGGCTTCAACGTGCGACCGGAGCGCAAGGCGCAGGAGTTGGCCGACCAGGAGAAGGTCGATATCCGTCTGCATTCGATCATTTACGAATTGCAGGATGAGATCAAGCGCGCTATGACCGGCCTGCTTGAACCGACCATCAAGGAAACTTATCAGGGACGCGCACAGGTGCTCGAAACCTTCCGCATTCCGAAAGTCGGCACGATTGCGGGTTGCCGCGTCATTGACGGGCTTATCAAGCGCGACTCGGAAGTGCGGCTGCTGCGCGACAATGTGGTCGTGTTCAAAGGCAAAGTCGGATCGCTGCGCCGCTTCAAAGACGACGCTTCACAGGTGACAAGCGGCATGGAGTGCGGTATCTCCATCGCCAATTATGGCGACATTAAGACGGGGGACGTGATCGAAGCCTTCCTGACAGAGAAGGTCGCAGCGGAGAGCATCGCGTAGATCTTCACTCCCGCACTTTCAATTCACAAAAAAACAGAAATAAAAAGGGCGTGGCTCTAAGAGCCACGCCCGAGTTTTTGAGTTGTAATCCGCCGACCGGCTAGTCGATTCTTGCCGATTCGCGGATATCCTACCTGCTGGTCTTCTTTCCGGCGGAGTGCTTGCCGTGTCGCAACGGCGCGATGGAGAAATGCGCCCCCGCGGCCCGGCTTTGCCCTGCGTTTTGGGTTGAACTCAGAATTGAATTCTGGGTTGAATTTTGCAGCTCGAAAACGCCAGTGCCCGACTGGATCTGGTCGGTTTCGAGAATCAGCGCAGTCGCTCCGTTATTGGCGAGATAGTAGTTGAAGTTAATCTCACCTGAGGTTGAACCCGCTGCTCCGTAACCCGGAACTTCCGAACTCGTAGTAAGGGTTCCATTGAAGGTGCTGGATGTTGTGGACCCTTCATCGTTGATATCTTCCACGCCGTTGTAGTTCGAGCCGGTGGAGTTCACGTCGAATTGGGCGATGTCATCTTCCTCGTATGCTCCGCCGCCACTGCCGGAATTGAAGGCGGAGATATTCAGTCCATAACCTTGGGAGGTAGCTAACGTGGTTGTGGATCCCTGCGGAAGCGCAAAGCCAGTGGTGATTCCGGCACCGTCGATCTCGAGGAGCTCAATGCCGCCGGTGGAGGGATAGGCCGCGAACGTAGCGGTTTGAACCGCGGAATTGCCGTTAAAGAACCCGCCGGTCAGAGTTATTTGAGTTCGTCCACCAGAGAACCCTGTGTAGGAACCGCCAAAACCAACCTGATTGACCGTCCCCGTTCCCGAGTCGTTATAATCCTCCAACCCTGCGCTAATGGAGCTGCCGCTGCCCGCGGTGAAGAACCCAGCCAGCGCCAGCGGATATCCGTTGTTATCCAGGCCATCCATGGCGTAGGCATAAATGCCGTTCGAGATCGAGGTCTGCTGGCTGAAGGCGTCCCCCGCCATGATTGGCGCGCTATCGGTTTCAATAAACTTGAGGTGGGTGTCGTCAATCATGTAAACATCGAAGTGGTAGGTTCCAACCGAAGTCGTAAGACTGGCTGTGCCCGGGGAGCCGGCGGTGACGCTGCCGGAAAGAGTAAGAGCCGGGCTGCCCAGCAGGCCGCCATCGCTGTTAATATCCGCCAGCCCGCTTATGCTGCCACCACTGGCGAACTCTCCCGCCATGGCCAGCGGAGTGTCATTTGTATCGGAGGCGCCGACCAGACCGAATGCATAGGAGCCTTGAAGGGCGCCCGCGTTTTGCAAGTCAAGTGTGCCGCTGCCGGTGCCATTGCCATCGAATTCGGTCACCAGCCCGTGGGTGCTTGCACCACTCGTGGGGCCACCGGCCAGCACAAAGTCCAGCGTGGTGCTGCCACCGCTAAATTGAAGGGTCGCTGTACCGCGGCCGTCGGGATTGACGGTATAGGTTCCGGAGGTAATTGAGGTAGAGATTGCCGATGTCAGGCTAAATCCGTTGATATCGATCATGCCGCCGGTTATTTGGCCGTTGCCTCCATTGCCGGTGGTAAACGTGCCCGCGATTGCCAGAAAAAGGCCGTTCGTGGAATCGATGCCGGTAGAGGAAAATACGTAGGTACCGCTCAAGTTGCTGTTGCTATAGCCTTGATTGTTGGGCTTAGCCAAAGAACTGCTGGATCCGCAGCTAGAGATGAAAAGGGCGCTTGCGATTGCCGCCATAGCCATGAGCAGGCGAACGGCACACTTCGTGGAAGCGAGGGGATTCATAAGACACACTCTCCTGTGGTGACGTCTTCTAGGATGCTACAAAACCCCAACTGCGGGGGAAAGTTTCTGTAAAGAAAAGTAATGAGAGTTAACTCCCGAGAGGCACCCCCTGGAACCCTAAATACCCCGACTAATCGGCGAAATTCTGCGGGTATGTCAGTGCTATATCTTGGATGCTTCCGCGGGAGATGGGGAAATGGCGGGCGTGGAACTGGGCTGAGTCTTTCGTCCCTCCGCAATGGATAAAACAAGGCGATAAAACAGCAGGATCGCGAGCGCGATGGCGTACTCGGCGGGCTTGCGATGATCGGCCTTCACCAGCCACCAGTAATGCACCACCCCGAGAATTCCGGTCAGGTAGATGAGCCGGTGCAGGCGCTGCCAATTCTTTCCGCCCAGGCGGCGAATCCAGCCGGTGGTTGAAGTCAGCGCCAGCGGGATCATCAGCACAAAGGCGCTGAAACCTACGGTGATGAATGGGCGCTTCGCGATGTCTTTGAGCATTTCGTGGAAATCGAAAAACTTATCGAGCCAGATATAGGTGAGGAAATGGAGCGTGCCGTAAAAGAAAGCGAAGAGCCCGATCATGCGGCGCAAGCCGATCAGCCAGTATTGGCGGGTAAGGCGGCGCAACGGCGTTATGGAGAGCGTGGCGAGGATGAGGAGCAGCGTCCAATCGCCGGTGGAGTGAGTGATGACCTCGATCGGGTTCGCGCCCAGACCGTCATGCAAGGCCTTCCACCCGAGCCGCGCAAGCGGGATAAGAGCTGCGAGAAAGATGACGAGTTTGGTAAGGCGAAGCTTCATCTGTCTGGATTTTGTAATTTGGTAACCGGGTAATTTTGTAATCTTAAAACCTATTGGAGTCGGCACCGGTTTCGAACAAAAATCTCAGGTCCGAAGTCTGCAAAATTACCCGATTACGAATTACGAAATTCCTAGAAGTTTTTCTTAAGGTCCATCCCCGCATACAAACTGGCAACCTGATCGTATCCGTTGAACAAGAGCGTGGGACGCTTCAGGAATTCTCCGAGACGGCGCTCCTTGGCCTGGCTCCAGCGGGGATGATCTACGTTGGGATTGACGTTGGAATAAAAGCCGTACTCATTCGGCGCGGCGATCTGCCAGCTATTTAAGGGCTGCTTGTCGGTAAAGCTGATTTTCACGATGGATTTCGCGCTCTTAAAGCCATATTTCCATGGAACGACGATGCGCAGCGGCGCGCCATCCTGATTGGGCAAAGTCTCGCCGTACAGGCCGAAGCATAGAAGCGTCAACGGATGCATGGCTTCATCCATGCGCAGACCTTCGACATAAGGCCACTTGAGCACGTCGACGCGCTGGCCGGGCATTTGTCTGGGATCGTAGAGGGTGGTGAATTCGACGAATTTGGCCTTGGGGAGCGGGTCGGCGCGCTTGATCAGTTCGCTCAGCGAAAATCCTGTCCAGGGCACAACGATCGACCATCCTTCGACGCAGCGATGACGGTAGATTCGTTCTTCGGGCGCAGCCATTTTGATGATGGTGTCGACGTCGAGCGTCTGCTTCTTCTTGACCAGGCCATCGATGGTAACGGTCCAGGGCCGGGTCTTGAAATTCTTCGCCAGCGAAGCAGGCTCGTACTTATCGGTTGAGAACTCGTAAAAATTGTTGTAGTTGGTGACGTCCTTGTAGGGCGTTTCTTTTTCCGTGGTGCTGAATGGACTCTTTTGCAGGCCGTTGATTTTGTCATTGGCTTGAGCCGTGAGTTCAGGCTCGGCCAGATCGCGGAAAGCGACGCCGGTCATTGCCGCGGCTCCGGCCAGCGCGGCTCCGGCGAGGAATTTGCGGCGGTCAATGTAGGTCTGCCGCGGAGTGATTTCAGAAGATGGAATATCGGCTGGTTTTTTGAACAACACGAACAGTCACCCCTATTCAGTACGAGCAGCGGGCACATGCGGATGTGCTCTCACTAAAGTATAAGACGCGCGAGAGGCGAAAAAGTCTCACCCAGGCAATCCATGGTGGTCAGGTCAGGGTGCTACACTCCAACGAAATGCCCGATCGTTTACTGGGGGAAATCGATGGCCGGCTGGAGCCGCGTAGCCGCATTCTGCAATTCCGTCGGTTGAAGCGCAACCTGTTTCGTCATTTCGGAGTCCACGTCAACTTTCTCGGCGAACGAATCGAACTACGGGAACATTATTTTTCGAGTTGCAGCGGCGGATTGGGATAAAGAAGTTCGTGTTAGTTTAGGAAGCGAACGAGCACGGACGAACGAAGCTTCGACCATGGGACACGAGGAATCCAAGACACCGGCGCGGCCCTCCGAAAAGCCAATTCACGCGCGAAAAACGGGTATCGCAAAGAAAACATCGGTCGCGCAGAAGAACGCACTTACGCGTTCCGCCCGCGAAAAAGAGCCGGCTGCGGGCAAGTATTTCGCCTACGCGCTACTGGTGCTGGTAATTGTTTTCTTCGCGGCGATACGCTTTCGGCTGCGCACCATGCCATTGGAACGCGATGAGGGAGAATACGCATACGCAGGGCAGCTTATGCTGCAAGGCATACCTCCTTATAAGCTGGCGTACACGATGAAACTGCCCGGGACAGAGGCTGCCTATGCGGCAATCATGGCAGTGTTTGGACAGACTCCGGCCGGCATTCATCTTGGCCTGCTGCTGGTAAATGCCGCGACGACATTGCTGGTTTATTTTCTGGCGAGGCGATTCACCGGGCGTTTGGCAGGCGTGGTGGCGGGGGCCAGCTACGCGGCACTTTCCACGAGTTTTTCCGTACTTGGATTGGCGGCGCACGCGACCCACTTTGTTGTGCTGTTTGCAGTGGCTGGATTGTTGCTGCTATTGAAGGCGCTCGATACCGGGAGGCTATGGCAGTTTTTCGCCAGTGGCGTTTTGCTGGGGATGGCGTTTGTCATGAAGCAGCCCGGACTGGCGTTTGCCGCTTTTGGAGGACTGTATCTGGTTTTCCGCGAGTGGAAACGGCCCATTGAATGGAAACATTTACTGTCGAAGGCTGGCTGCTATGCCGCGGGAGTGGCGTTGCCGTTCGCAGTCACTTGCGCGATTCTTTTTGCCGCCGGAGTCTTCAAGAATTTCTGGTTCTGGGTGTTCACCTATGCGGGGCAATACGGATCCGAGCATGGTTTTTCGCTGGGCGTGCAGCTCTTCATGCAGACTTTCCCGGCGGTCATGGGTCCGTGCATAGGTATATGGGTGCTGGGCATTGCGGGGCTGAGCGCGTTGTGGTGGGACGCGGAGAGCCGGCGTCATGCCAGTTTCCTCGGCGGCCTATTCCTTTTTTCATTCCTGGCCGTGTGCCCTGGATTTTACTTCCGTGAACATTACTTCATCATGATGCTGCCAGCGGTGGCAGTGCTAGCGGGAGTGGCGGTTCATTCCACAACGCAGTGGCTGGCCCGCAGGGGTGGAAGCCGTCTTTTATCGGCAATTCCGGCGCTCGCGTTTCTCGCCGTTTTTGGCTATGCGGTGACGCAAAAAAGTAAATTTCTGTTTGAATTGGATCCCCAGCAGGTCTTCCGGAAACTCTATGGCGAGAATCCGTTTCTGGAAGCGGTCGAAGTCGCTCACTATCTGGATGCGCACACGTCCACGAGCGATCAGGTTGCCGTGCTCGGTTCGGAGCCTGAAATCTATTTTTATTCCAGGAGGCACTCGGCAACGGGGTTTATTTACATCTACGGACTGCTGGAGCCACAGAAGTACGCTCTGGAAATGCAGAAACAGATGTTCGAGGAGATCGAGTCCGCCCGGCCGTTGTATATGGTGATTGTGAAAGACAAGCTATCGTGGCTGCCACGGCCCGGTTCACCGGAATTGCAGTCCTTTTCCTCTTGGGCAAACAACTATATTGGCAGCCGATACGAACTTGTTGGAATTGCCGAACGTATGGGCGATCACACCGACTATCACTGGGACGACGACGCCAGGACATATCGGCCGCGCTCGCAGAATATCGTGGGGATTTTCAAGCGAAAGGGCTGATTTTGGAATGATGCAGACGCGACGGCCTTGAGCGATTACTAAAGGTTGATTCAATCGGCGGAAAGAGTCTCGGTTAAAGTCCAGCGGCGCGCGACCGATGTGGACTAAATATGATCAATCCCATTAGTAAGCCCCAATCCAGCCAAGAAAGTCAGGCTCCGCAGGCTTCTCCACAACTGGCGAAGCCACAGCCGCAAACGCCGCTTCCGCAAGATACGGTCTCGTTAAAGAGCAGTGGAGGTGCGGAAAGCGATGGCAATAGCAAATCTTGATGTTTCCGCACGCACGTTTCAAGCGGAGGTTCGCAACGATGCGTCCTCCGACTTGGAGCGCGCGTAATCCATCTTCGTCCTTTTCCTGGTTCGCGGTCGACGATTGGCCTGTCTGGGCGTTTTTTGTTTAACAGCCTTTAGGCACACTCTGGTAATCCCCGAATTCCAACTTGGGAGACGGCTAGGCCTGCTTCTCCCGATAAAATGGAAGTGACCGAGTGGCTGTTTCCAGCCGTTTGTATTTCCAACCGACCGTTCGCGGTGAAGAGCGGCGGTTCACGAGCACCCGGCATTCTGAACGCCAGCGAGGGACCAAGTGGATCGAACTGATGTGACCGCAACCAATCAAGGCCATGGAGCCGCTCCGGCTCTGGAACAATCGGTGTGTTCGCTTGAGGCGAACCACGTTATTGCCTGGGACGAAATTGCAAATTTGACAGCCGAGACAGGCAGTCCAGCGGATACGCTGATGAACGTGGTTGCACTAATCGCGCGACGCTTCGGGACGGACGTGTGTTCGGCGTACCTGCTTGAACCGGACCGCGCCAACCTTGTACTGGCGGCGACCGTAGGCTTGAAACAAGCCTGCATTGGTCAGCTGCGCATGTCGGTGCAGGAGGGACTGACTGGCCTGGTCGCGGAGCAAGTGCGCCCGGTCGCGGTAGAGCAGGTGGCGAGCCATCCACGATTCAAGTATTTCAAAGAGCTGGGCGAAGACGCGTACAAGTCGTTTTTGGGCGTGCCGCTGATTGATCGCGGCGTGCTGCAAGGCGTGCTGGTTGTGCAGACGGTGGAAGCGCGGACGTTTCCGGAGAGCGAAATCAAGATGCTGCAGGAGGCGGCGGCGCGCGTAGCTCCGGTGGTGAGCGAGGCGCGCACGCTGGACCGTTTTATTGCGCCGATTCAGGAACGAATGTGGGCGCTGGCGCGGAATTTCTGGTGGAGCTGGGATCACGATGCGGCCGATCTGTTTCGCGATCTCGATCCGCGCCGCTGGAGCCAGCTGAATCATAGTCCGGTGGCGATGTTGAAAGAGTATCCGCTGGCCAAGCTGGAAGCGCGGGCGACCGAACTGGGATTGCATAGCCGCGTGAATTATGCCTACCGGCGGCTGCGCGAATACATGGATGGCGAGCACACCTGGGCCGCGCGCCGGGCGGGTGTATTGCAACCGCGGCCAGTGGCGTATTTTTCGGCCGAGTTTGGCGTTCATGAATCGCTGCCGGTGTATTCAGGGGGCCTGGGAGTGCTGGCGGGCGATCACATCAAGAGCGCGTCGGACCTGGGAATACCGCTTGTCGCCGTGGGATTGTTTTACCCGCAGGGATATTTCCGGCAGCGGCTTGATATCGATGGATGGCAGCGCGAAGAGTACTTCGATACGGATGTGAGCCAGTTGGCGATGGAGCCGGCGATCGGGAAAGATGGCAGGCCAGTGGTGGTACAGGTGGACACGCGGCATGGCTCGATTCGCGCGAAGGTGCGGCGCGCGCGCGTGGGACGCGTCGATCTGTATCTGCTGGATTCCGACGTGGAAGGGAACGCGCCGGAGGATCGCGAACTGACATCACGCCTGTACGGCGGCGATGGACGAGTGCGCGTGCACCAGGAACTGCTGCTGGGCGTGGGTGGATTGCGTGCGCTGAAAGCGCTGGGGATCATGCCCGGCGTGTTGCATTTGAATGAAGGCCACAGCGGATTCGCGGTGCTGGAAGCGATCCGGATGCGCATGGAAGAAGAAGGCATCAGTTTTGAAAAGGCGGTGCCGCTGGTGTCGCGGCAGGTAGTGTTCACGACGCATACACCGGTTCCAGCCGGGCATGATCGTTTCGATGCCGACTTAATTGAAGACCATCTGGGTCCCCTGCGCGAGGCGATGGGGCTTTCTAAAGAGCAGTTCATGGGGTTGGGGAGAGAAAATCCGCAGAGCAACGAATCGTTTTGCATGACGGTGCTGGGTCTGCGCCTCTCGCGGCGGGCGAATGCGGTTTCGTCGCTGCATGGCGAAGTATCGCGCGCCATGTGGACGGGACTGACTCCCGGGAAATCGGAAGACTCAGTGCCCATCGGACATATCACAAACGGCGTGCATGTTCCGACATGGCTTGCGCCACAGATGTTCCGGTTGTATGACCGGCATCTGGGGACGGGATGGCACCTGAAGAGCAGCGAGTCGAAGATCTGGGACGGAATCGACAACGTGGACGACGGCGAGCTGTGGGAGACGCACCTGAACCTGAAATCGCGCATGATTGAATTCGTGCGCCGCCGCGCGGCAGTGCAAGCCGAACGCAGAGGCGAGCCTCGCGAAGAGTTGCAGCGGCTAAAACAGGTGCTCAGCCCGGATGCGCTAACCATCGGATTCGCGCGGCGCTTCGCCACCTACAAGCGGGCTAACCTTATTCTTACGGATATCGAGCGGCTGGTTTCGCTGGTGAACGACCCGAACCGGCCGGTGCAGTTTGTGTTTGCGGGCAAGGCGCATCCCATGGACGAGCCGGGCAAGCGTGTGCTGCAGCAGGTGGCGAGGCTGATGCGCGACCGGCAGTTTGCCGACAAGCTGGTATTCGTCGAGGATTACGACATCAACGTGGGACGCCATTTTGTGCAGGGCGTGGATGTGTGGCTGAATAATCCGCGGCGCCCGCAGGAGGCGTCAGGCACGAGCGGACAGAAAGTGGTGCTAAATGGCGGACTGAATCTTTCCGTGCTCGATGGCTGGTGGGCCGAGGCCTATGACGGTTTAAATGGATTCGCCATTGGCGACGGGCGGACGCACTCGGATGTGAACATTCACGACGCGCGCGATGCCGAAAGTTTGTTCCACGTGCTGCGGGATGAAGTGGTCCCGCTTTACTATCAGCGCGACCGCGACGGGCTGCCGCGAGGCTGGATCAAACGCATGAAGCGGACGATCCGCACGCTAGGCTGGAGATTCAACGCCGACCGCATGGTGATGGATTACACGCTGCAGTGCTATGTGCCGGCGGCGGGTGGAACGTCGAGCGATCTGCGCGAGCACTACTAACCTGGAGGCATCCTGAGGCTTGACGGCGGCACTCGGCCCTGGCCGATGCCGCCGCGCTTTTTGCGGCACGAGGCCCACCCGAAGCTGAGCCCTAGAAGCTGAAATCTTAGAAACTGAACATGGCCTGCAATTCGATTTTGCGATTGGCTGGGCCCGTCGAGAATGGGCCGCCGGCGAGCGAAATGGATTTACCAAACGTGGGCGAATCCGGCGCCCAAACGCCGATCGGGGGGCCTGCGTTTACGCGATTAAAAACGTTGCGAGCATTAACGCTGAAAGTTAAGTTGTAGCGGTGCGAGGTGGAGGGCGCACCGAATCCACCGGGACCTCGCCCGAAGCCGACCATTCCACCACCACCCCCTCCGCCGCCACCACCGTGGCCGCCGCCTCCAGGGCCACCTCCCGGCGGGCCCCCCGATTGCTGCCCACCGCCTTTTGTTTCTGGTCCGAAACCGATGGTTTTCGCAAGACGCAGGTTGAGAGTGAAATTATCCGGCCCGGTGAGATAGTTGATGGGAATCTGATCGTAAGGCGAAGTGGGCATGATGTAGTGGCAAGTAGCCAGGACAGAGACGCAAGCGCCGGTAGGGTTGGGCGCGAAAGCAGGGCGCACATTGAACTGCAAAGTGCCGGCCAAGTCCTGCGGGATGGTGACGTTGTAGGGCATGCCCGAGTTGAAAACCAGGAATGGACTGAGGCGAAAACCGCGCGGCAATGCAACCGATCCGCCGAAGAAAATGCGGTCGCGAATTGCAAACGAAGCACGGCCGTAATCGAGATGAATGTTTTGCTGGTCGGTGGGGAAATTCGTAGTGAATGTTCCGCCGCTGGTGGATCCAATGGGATCGCTATTGGCGTAGTTCAAGGAGTAAAAGCCGTGGAGGGTCACTTTCGATCCGGCCTGAACGTTGAAATTGGCGATGAGCTGGTTTTGCCGGAAGAAACCCGCGGAAGCGTATTGATATTGATAGGTCGCAGGAGTCGATAGCGGCGGTGTGGGGAAGGTTGTGACGAGCGGCGCATCAGGGACCAGCGACATGAGCTGATCGACACCCCGGGAATTCAGGTAAGTGAGCGTGGCATTGGCGAACTTCGTGACCTGCCGTTCCACACTGAAGGCGGTCTGCATGATGTAGGGCGCGTGGAGATTGGGGTTGATTTGATAGATGGTTTGAATCCCGCCGGGAGCGGGAGGGATTGAGTACGTAGGATTGTCGTTCACGTATTGATGTTGTGTCTCGTTATTGAAGCGCTCGGTGTTCAAAATGGAACCTTGGGTGAAGCGATTGTAGAAAATGCCAAATCCGCCGCGAACCACGGTTTTAGGGGCGCTCTTGCCGCCACCGCCAATACCCCAGGAAAAGCCAAGCCGGGGGCCGAAATCGGCGTGATCGGAAATGTGATTC
This sequence comes from Terriglobales bacterium, assembly GCA_049589875.1. Taxonomy (GTDB): domain Bacteria; phylum Acidobacteriota; class Terriglobia; order Terriglobales; family Acidobacteriaceae; genus Acidiflorens. The sequence goes on along the minus strand of JBAWBR010000072.1, from coordinate 27,085 downwards.
TGGGTTTCGAAGCGCAAACCACCGCTCAGCGTCAGGGTGGGACGAACCTTCCAGTCGTCCTGTACGTACAAACCCACATCGATGAGGTTGACGGAGACGGTAGGCGCGAAGCCGGTTGGACTTGTATCCAACGTGAGCTGAGAAGGAACGCTGTTCAGATAATTCGCAACCGATGAGAAGGAATAAGTGCCGTTGAACCCCGCGCTGGAGGTGCTGGCTTCCTGGACGTCACGCAGGCGGATGCCGAACTTCACGAAATGCTTACCCTCAGACAATGAGGTGTAATTCTGCAATTCATAATGATCCTCATGGTCGGCTTGAGTGCCCTCACCGGAGCCGCCAGCGGTGAAGACGCCGAGCACGTTGATGCCAACCGCGGTGCTCAGCGGATTCTGAGTACTGTTATCGCGGAGGTATTGAAAACGAGTTTCATTGACCCCCTTGGCGCCCAGCGTTTGCGTATCGATGATCTGCACGGTGTGTTCGGTGGAAAGTGTGTCGTAGCCGGCTTCGGGCAGCGTCTGGCCTCCCACACCATCGTTTTGCCAGGTGTCACGGTAATACTGGTAGCGCGCGCTGAGCGTGTTGCCGGGAGTGAGCTGAAAGTCGGCGCGAGGGCTCAGGTTGGTGCGGGTGCGGGGGTTGGGAATGCTGGCGTTGAACGGAGTGGTCGGATTTTCAGGCGTGCCATCTGCGTCGACGATGGCAACCTCGTCGATGTTGCGCCTCTGGAAATCGAAAAAGAAGGAAGATTTCCTGGTAATGGGTCCACCGATGTTGCCCTGATAAATGACCGAGTCGTAGGGAGTTTGCTGGGCGTCTCCGAGGAACGGATTTCGGGAGTTAAAAGCGGAGTCGTTGCCGACAACATTCAACTGGCCGTGGTACTTATCGGTTCCTGGTTTCGTGAAAACTTCGATGCGGCCGTAACCAAGCTTGTCATACTCGGCGGAAAATGGATTCTGGTTGATGCGAATCTCGCGAATCGAAGACTTCGGCGGAAGCTGTCCCGCGGTAAAGCCATCGATATAGAGCTGTCCGCCGTCCGGGCCGGCGGAAGGCCCCGCCAGTGCTTGTAGATCGGACAATAATTCATCGGGATCGTCGGGCAGGGCGTCAAGATCCTTGCCGGTAAGCACAATCGCGCTGGCATTATTGGCCGGATTGACATCGACTTGCGGCCCTTGTTCCTGCACATTCAGCTTCTGCTGCTCAACCTGAATGTCGAGCGAAATGGTGAAGAGAGAGACTTGGCCGGCCGCGATGGCAACATCGCTCTTTGAATAAGGAGAGAAGCCTTTCGCATTGGCAGTCACCGTATATTTGCCGGCGGCAAGATTGCCGATTTCAAAAGCGCCATTGCTATTGCTGCTGGCTGTGCGGGCGACGCTGCCAGCTTGCGCCGCTGAAACCGCCGCATTGGGCACAACTGCTCCCGAGGGATCGACGACCGTGCCGCGCAAAGTCCCAGATGCTGATGACTGTGCGCTTACGCGCGGGACTGCGCCAAACATCGACACTACGACGAAAGCAACCACGAGGCCGTTTCGCACAAGAGATAATTTCGACATCTGCGGTTTGTTTCTTCGCTGGAATGAACCCATTAAAGTCATAATCTGAGAATGGTGCGCTCTGCAATGCATGCGCACGAAAATTGGAAATCTATCTATACAAACATGCGCGCCTTGAATCGCCGGCGCGTAGACGTTTGCACCCAAGTGCGCGCGCCAAAAAATCAACTGGTTCGCTGATGAGCTAAGGGGCCGATTCCCCTTCGCCGCCCGATGAATTCAGCGACCAAGGTGAAAGCAACGAATATGTGGAGCGACTTGGAGCCGCCGTGAGTATGGGATCGACTCCCGCAAGCAACGTGATGGCCGTGACCGCGCCGGAAGCGCCACTGGCATCGCCAGTCGTCGAGACAATCATCACCGCGTCACCTTTTTGAAGATCGGCCAATGTGGTATTCGGCAATCGACTTATCAGGCGTTGAATGTCGGGAGGGCCGCTCGCGCCATTTCCCTGGCCGCGGCCTCCAGTCGATTCGGCACGATGATTGCCTTCCCCAGACGCCGTGTTTTGCGCGCTCGCATTTTGCGTGCCGGCATGATCGCCCGTGCCTGAAACTCCACCCTTGAGGCGCGCCGCGATGCGTTGCGCCATTTCCGGGGGCAGCTTCTTCATCTGCGCATCGGAGGAAAGCTTGACGACAACTGTGGTCTTGGCAATCAGGTCTTTTACCGTGATCGAATTCGCGCCGGGGTCAACCGCCGTGATGGTGCCGGCAACATTTCGGAATGATCCTGAAACAACTTCTTCGGCGGTCAGTTCGGCGCCATCCGCGCTGCGCGTCCCGCGGGCGCGCAACTGATCGCCAGCCTTGATCTGATCGAGGGGAGCCGGTTTTGCGTCGTCGAACTTTACCGAGTCGGGAGCATAGCGCCGCAGAATGGTGTTGGCGCCAATATGGACTGCGACGCTTTTCGCCGCTCCGAATCCACCGGTTGAAATTGTTACTGTGCCAGACGCGTCATCCACTTTGGTGACAAGACCGCCAATGCCTCGCTTTTGCCAGTCATCGCGCTCGCGCTGTTGTTGGGCGCTGACATCAGATTGCTTCATCACGATGACCGCCAGAGCCGCGAGCGTATGGGTGTCAGGCGCGGCCTGGCCACGGACGAGGACGCGGTCCCCTGGCTGCAAATCCTGCGCCTGGAGCGGAGTTGCGTTTTTCAGGTCTTTTTCTCCCGGAGGGACGCGGAGAATTTTCGTGGAAGCGGCTAGCTTTGCAGTCACGTCGCCGCCCGATTCCGCCGCCACGATGATCGAATCTGCCTGAACGCTTTTGATAACGCCGACGGCTTTAACGATGGACGTATCGCCGGGCTGCTTCGTCTGAGAGATTGCGCTCTGCGAGAATGCGACAATCAGCGCCAACGCCGCGAGTAGGCACGTTGCGAGCGCGCGCCAGGTTCTTTTAGCCATTAGCTCCACTTTTAATAATTTAGCATCACGCAGGAGATGCAACTCCGGGCTTTACGAAGTTTTACCGCCTCTTGACGGCGCTTTTACAAGGAATGTGGCAACGTAGAAGCTGGGGCTTTGCATCCAGTAAGGGATTGGCCCGTCTGGACGCTAGAAGTCTGCTTTGATCCTGGCCTACACGCGAAAAGGAAACTCGAATGTTCTCGAAGTTCATCTCTCCTCATGTTCCGATGATCCTGTTTGCCGTCGTCATCGGTTTCATTGGGGCTCCCGGTTTGGCCAGCGCGCCTGGATTCGCCGATGTCTTCAGTCTCGTTTACGCCTCTGGCCCGGCCGATACACCGCAATCGTCAGACTCCGCGGCGACCATCGCGGTGGACGTGAAGGTTGTGACTCTGCCTGTTACGGTGCGCGATAAGCATGGGAAGATCGTGCGTGACCTGACAAAGGACGATTTCACTTTGCAGGACGATGGCAAGCCTCAGACCATCAAGTATTTTTCGCAGGACACCAACCTTCCGCTAACGCTCGGCTTGCTTGTCGATACCAGTTGGAGCCAGCGCGAGGTGCTGGACCAGGAGCGCAACGCGAGCCACACATTTATTGATCAAATGCTTGTGCAGGAGAAGGACAAGGCGTTTCTGATTCACTTTGATCGCGAAGTCGAACTCTTGCAGGACCTGACAGCGCATCGCGAGAAGCTCGAGTCGGCGCTCGATTTGTTGAAGACCGCGGATCGTGAGCGGTCGAACGATTCCAATTCAACATCCAACGACCCCAATTCAGGCTCTGGCTCCGATTCCGGACATCAACATCACGCGGGCACTCAGCTTTACGATGCTGTGTATCTCGCCTCGAATGAGTTAATGAAGAAGCAAACGGGGCGCAAGGCGGTGATTATTCTTTCCGACGGCGTGGACCGTGGAAGCAAAACGTCGCTTGAGAGCGCGATCTCGGCGGCGCAACGATCCGATACGGTTGTTTATTCGATTTATTTCAAGGGCGAAGAAGAACGCGCTGAGCGCGGTGGCGGAAACGGGCACGGCGGAGGTGGTTGGCCAGGCGGCGGTGGTGGCGGCGGATGGCCAGGCGGAGGCGGTGGTTGGCCCGGAGGAGGCGGAGGTAATCCGGGCGGCGGTGGCGGGAGCCGCGGCGGAGGGCAGCATCCCGAGGAGCCGCGTGCAGACGGGAAGAAAATTTTGACGCGGATTTCGAAGGAGACCGGTGGGCGCTTTTTTGAAGCGACAAAGAAGGAGGCGGTTGGCGACATCTATACAAGCATTGCCGAAGAGTTGCGAACTCAGTACAGCCTCGGCTACACGCCGGTGAGAGACAGGCCGTCAACCGGATATCATCACGTGCAGTTGGACGTGAAGAAAAAGGATATGACGGTTCAGACGCGCGACGGGTATTACGACGACACCGAGAATTAGCCGACTGTCTTAAGTCTTGCTCGCGGCCGTATCAAGTTCTTCGCTCAGCGACTTACTAAGTGCGGCTTGCCGATCGGGTGGTAGCTTCGCGCCCTTGACGGTGAGATAGAAGACGTCGATGGCCATCTGCCCTTCGGTTTCGATCAGCGCAATGTCGATATTGCAATTGTGTTTTGAAATCAGCGAGCACATTGCGTAGAGCAATCCCGGACGATCCTGCGTGAGCACTTGCAGCAGCGTACTATGGGCCGAAGAGCGATCGTCGAATTCGATTTGCGTGGAAACCTTTACTTTTGTGCCTTTACTTGTTTCTGATTTCAGGCGATCACGCAACATGCGGGCAACGTCGGCCTCGCCTTTGACGGCCGCGGCAATGCTTTTCTTCAGGCGATCCCACTCCTGAATGTTCATCTCGAGCGTGCGAAAGCGGTCGGTGAAGTAGAAGGTATCCACAACAATGCCGGCGGCGTTTGAAAACGCATTTGCCTTCACAATATTCATGCCCCACGCGGCGAGCGCGCCGGAAACCGAGGCGAACAGCGACGGCCGGTCGGTAGTGATCATCGTCAGTTCATACCAGTGGCGGGCCTGCTTCAGGTTGCACTGCACGCCGTTATCGCCCAACTGCGACGCCATTTCGGTGTGGGCGAGCACATCGGTTGCGCCATGAATGCGCAGATAACGCTGCGGCAGTCCTTCGAGAAAATGATTGATCTTCTTTCCCGCGACCGGGGCGAGCGAGCGCAGATGGGCGAGATTGGCCATGCCGACGCTGCCAATGTCATCTCCGGTATGCACGCGTTCATCGGCGCTACGGCTCAGGTAATTCGCGCTGGCAATATAAAGCTGCCAGAGGTTCTCCGCCTTCCACGGAGTCATGGCCTCAGGATTTACGGCCTTGATATCGGCATAAGTCATCAGGCACAGCATTTTCAGGCGCTCGGGTTCGCCTATCTTTTCAGCAAAGGTTTTTACGTTCGCGGGATCGAACACATCGCGTCGCATTGCCGCCGACATTTCAAGATGACTGGCGACCAGAAAACGCACCAGGCCGGCATCGGCGGCGTCGAGGTCGAGACGCGCCGCGCAGGTTTCAGTGAACCGCACGCTGGCTTCAATGTGATTCTCCTGCAGCGCGCCTTTGCCGGAATCGTGCAGCAGCAATGCAAGGTAGAGCAACTCCGGTTGATCGAGTTCAATTAAGAGATCGCCGAACCGCTGATCCCACTCCGATTTCGATTCTTTCAGGCGATGAAGATGTTCAATGGCCAGAAACGAATGCTCATCGACCGTGTAGCGGTGATAGAAATCGCGGACTACGAGCGCTTCCATGTCCTTCAACTCGGGAAGCAAAAGAGTGAGCAGATGAAGAGCATTCATGGCGCGCAAGGCGTCGGCGGCGTGCGGCTGGAGAAGCGTTTCCTGCAAATAGAGCCACAACTCGCCACCGCGCGGAGGCGTGGCGGCGAGCGCTGGAAGCGACTGCGTGACTTTATATTCGGTAGTGGTACTCAGTTTGACTCCATGCTGCGCGACAAAATGGAAAAGACTAAGCAGCTTGTCGGGATCTTCGAGCGGTCCCGTTTGCTGCAAAAACACGAGGCCGTCGACGACGGAGAAATCGGCGTTCGCGATCTTCGTCCGCCAGCCTTGAAATTGGCGATAAATAGAAGACCAGGCCGCTGGAATCTCCTCGAGCAGTTGCGTGCAAACGCGATGAACATCTCTTACATGGCCGAAGTAAATACGCATCCACGCGGCGGAGTGTGAAACTTCGGCATCGGCCGCGCCGATTTTGCGCGCTGCAGCTTCGTCCTGCGCTTCCCATGTCAGCGTGTCGTCATGGCGCCCGTGGCGGTAATGCAGAAAGCAGCGCACTGACATCTGAAAATCAAGAGCGCGATCGAAAGCCTGACGCGAGGAGACTGGCAAAAGCGTCTTTGCGTTGGGCCACATCTTCAGCTTCTCCATTGCAGAAATCAGCGCGAGCCAGCATGCAACGTTGTAGTCGCGCAGTCCGCCCGGGCCGTCTTTCACGTTCGGCTCAAGATGAAAAACGGTATTGCCGAATTTGTGATGACGCTCGCGCGTGAGTTCAGCCAGATTCTGGATAAGGCTGTGGGACTCGCGCGCCACCAGGCGCGGAATGACTTTTTCATGAAGCCGGTCGTAGAGATCGCGATCGCCTGCGAGATAGCGGCAATCGAGCAGAGAGATGGCGAACTCGAGATTGTTCGGATCGAGGCGATCGCACTCGGTCACGGTTCGCGTTACCGGACTCAGCTTCAGGCGTAGATCCCACAGCTCCTGCGAGTAGGAGCGGATCGAATCTTTAAGATCGGTTTCGCCGCTGCTATCGGCGTGCAGAAAAAGAATGTCGATATCGGAGTGCGGAAAAAGCCAGCCGCGGCCATAACCGCCAGTCGCGACGAGGGCGAAGTTTTTCGGCGCGGCTGGATCGATGGAAAAGATGTCGCCCCACAGCCGAAGAAGAATGGAATCGACCAGTTCGGTGCGCCGTAGCAGGGCGGCGCGGCCATCGCCAGTCAAAGAAAATTCCTGCTGGATGGCAGCGGATTCCTTCGCGTAGAGGTCCCGCAAATCACTGCTGACGGTGGCCACGGCGGTCATCCCTACCTCCCCGGAGTTGCGCATTGCGGTCCTGCGAACGGGGGAGGACTGTACTTTTCTGCCAGTTCAATTTATTGCGCCCACGCGGCCTTACAGCACGCTCTCGCCGCGTTCATCGTTGCGAATGCGGATGGCTTCATCGATGCGCGAAAGAAATATTTTGCCGTCGCCGATTTTTCCGGTACGCGCGGACGAGGTGATGGCGTGCACGGCTTTCTCCACCATATCGTCGGCGAGCACGATTTCAAGCTTCACCTTGGGGATGAGATCCACCGTGTATTCGCGGCCGCGGTAAAACTCTGTGTGGCCCTTTTGACGGCCGTGACCGCGGGCTTCAAAAACGGTCATGCCTTCGATGCCCGCTTCGTGCAGGGCCTCCTTGACCGTCTCCAGCTTTGAGACCTGAATAATCGCTTCGAGTTTCGTCATTTGGATTCCGTTATGTTCGTATGCCCCGCTACGCGGGCGTTTCCCAGGAGTAACCTTCTTCGCCGTGCTGCGAGAGATCGAGCCCCTGAACTTCCTGTTCTTCGCTGACGCGCAGGCCGATTGTCACATCCACGATCTTCAATATAACAAGCGTGCCCACGATAGCCAGTGCCCATGCGATTGCGATTCCAACGCACTGGTTCAGGAGTTGGTGGGCGTTGCCGTCTATCCATCCCGAGGGAAGAATGTTGCCCTGCGCGTCTTTGAATATCGGATTCACGGCGCTGGCGGCGAAGATTCCGGTCAGAAGCGCGCCCAACGTTCCGCCGGCGCCGTGAACGCCGAAAGCGTCCAGCGAATCGTCATATCCAAACACCGCCTTCACTTTTGCGACCATCAGATAGCAGACGACGCCGGCGATCAATCCGATTGCGATGGCCGACATGGGCGAAACGAAACCGGCTGCGGGAGTGATCGCGACCAAGCCCGCGACCGCGCCGGAGATCGCCCCGAGCACGCTGGCCTTGCCGTTCCTGAACCACTCGGCTGCGCTCCAGCCGAGCGTCGCTGCGGCTGCGCCGAAGTGGGTTGCGACAAATGCGCTGGTCGCCAGGCTACCTGCGGAGAGCGCGCTGCCGGCGTTGAATCCGAACCATCCCACCCACAGCAGGCACGCGCCGATAAAACTCAGCACCACACTATGCGGGGGCATCGGCTGTTTGGGATATCCAACCCGCTTGCCCAGATATAGCGCGCAAACCAAAGCCGAAACACCTGAAGTTACGTGGACTACCGTTCCGCCGGCGAAGTCCAGACACGGGAACCGCCCGCCCAGCGAGGCATTCAGCATGCCCCCCTTGCCCCACACCATGTGCGCCATCGGCGAGTACACGATCAGCGACCACAGGATCATAAAGGCCGCCATGGCGCTGAATTTCATTCTTTCGGCGAAAGCGCCGGTAATTAGAGCCGGAGTAATAATGGCAAACATCAACTGATACACCATGAAGGTTTGCAGAGGGATGGTGGCCGCATAATCGGGATCGGGAGCCGCGCCCACGCCGCGAAGGAAAATATTATGCAGTCCGCCAATAAAGCTGTTGCCCGAGCCGAAAGCGAGACTGTAGGAGACGAATCCCCAAAGCAAAGTTACGATTGCCATGAGCGCGAAACTTTGCATCATGGTCGCGAGGACATTCTTCTTGCGCACGAGCCCGCCGTAGAACAAGGCTAGGCCGGGGCCAGTCATCATCAGAACGAGCGCGGCGCTCACCAGCATCCACGCGTTGTCGCCCGATGACTGCGCGCTGGCGACTGCCTGCTCCAGCTTCGCGATGCGCGCGGCCTGCGCATCGGTGGCGATCGTGGCCGATGCATTAGCTGCAGCGGGCGCGCTTGCAGCCGGCGTTTGCGCTAGTAACGACAAGGAGAGCAGGCACACCGCCAAAATCAGATAAACAGTTGCCAGGTTCTTCATCGAGTCCTATTGTCTCTTCGCTTTTATGTAATATCCAGCAAGGGCACATCAACAGTACCTCCTAGCGCATAACTACGGAAATTGAAACTATTTATCTGCGGGATTGGAAAATCTTATGTCGAGTCCGGAACAGCCGATTGACGCCGACGGCAGTTCTGCGGTTGGATGGATGCAGCGTGGATGCCGCGCCCCCTATCTTCGATCCCGAGTCACGTCGCTATAGCCGCCTGGATGCGATCTGGCTCACCATCTGGCTGGTATTTCTTGGCGGGCTGGCCGTGCTGCCGCCACGGCTGGAGTGGCACAAGCAAGTAATTCTTCTCGCCATTGGGGTTGTGCAGGTGCTGGAGGCGCGGATCATCGCGCTGTTTCCCCGCCGCGGCGTGTTGTACATCATTCTGCTGAAGATTTCGCTGGCCACGTTGCTCCTCGACCACACGGCTGAGATTGGCATCAACAGCAGTTACTGGCCTATCTATTTTGTTCCGATCGTCACGGCTGCGCTTTATTGCGGTCCGCTCGCGACTTTGCTGTGGACTCTGTTGAGCTCGGCTGCTTACTGTTCCTATCTCTATCCGGCGATGCAGGAGTATGAGCTGACGCCGGAGGCATTCGAATATCTCGGGCTGCGCATCATGTTTTTCTTTCTCGCGGCCATGATCGTGAATCGCTTCTCGCAGCAGAGCCGGCATCAGACCGAGCTTTACCGCGAGCTTGCCGAACGGCTGGCGGAGACAAATCGACGGCTGGAGCAGGCGCAAGCCGAAGCGCGGCGCTCAGAGCGGCTGGCCGCGCTCGGTCAACTTTCCGCTGGACTGGCGCATGAGATCCGCAACCCTCTGGGAGTGATTAAAGGTTCCGCCGAAATGCTGAGCCAGAAGCTCGCCGCGTCCGATGAACTTTCACGCGAGCTGGCCGGATATATTTCAACCGAAGTGAACCGGCTGAGCGCGCTGGTGACGGAGTTTCTCGATTTCGCGCGTCCGCTGCACGCGCATCGGGAACCCGGTCGAGTCACGGATGTTCTCGATCGGGCGCTTGATATTGTTGCCACTCGCTGGAAGGGAAAGCCAGTGCGCGTGGAACGCGAATATGCGGATTCGCTGCCGCTGGTTCCACTGGATGAGAGCTTGTGCGAGCAGGCCTTCCTCAATCTGGTGCAGAATGCCTACGAAGCCATGGAAGACAATGGCGGCACACTGCATGTCGACGCGCATACGGGAAGCCGCGATGGAGCAGAAGGCATCGAAATACTGTTGAGCGATACCGGGCCCGGCGTGCCGGCGAAAATTCAGGAGGAGATTTTTAATCCGTTCGTGACCACCAAGAAAACCGGCGTGGGACTGGGGCTTTCGATCGTTTCGAAAATCATCGATGGGCATCACGGATTCATTCGCGTGGAAAATGGTCAGCATGGCGGCGCGGTATTTACATTGTTTTTCCCGCGAGAAGAGGAAAGCCGGGAGCTTGCAGCAAACAGCGAGTGACGGCGACCGAGGACCGAACACAAACGTTCAACGACCCAATGTCAACCATTCTTATTATCGAGGACGAAGCCAAGCTCCGGCGCTTGCTTGAGCTGAACCTGGGAGAAGAGGGCTTCAAGACTCTTTCCGCCGGCGACGCGGAGACAGGGCTAAAGCTGCTCGCGTCCGAGCCGGTGCATCTGGTTCTCACCGACTTGAAGTTGCCCGGCATGAGCGGACTCGACTTTTTGCATACGGCGAAGCGGGAAAATGCCGCGCTGCCCATCGTGGTGATGACGGCCTTTGGATCGGTGGAAACCGCAGTGGAAGCCATGAAGGCCGGCGCCAGCGATTATGTGCTCAAGCCATTTTCGCTTGCCGAAATTCGTATGGTCGTGCGCAAGGAACTCGACCATTCGCGATTGCAGGAGGAAAATCGGTCGCTGCGCGAAGCGCTCGGGCAGAAGTACAGCCATCCTAATATTGTTGCGCGCAGTCCGAAAATGCAGGAAGTGCTCGCGACGGTCGAGCGGGTTGCGCCGACCAACTCCACGGTGCTGCTGGGCGGCGAGAGCGGAGTGGGCAAGGATTTGATCGCGCGCGCCATTCACGAGAAATCGCGCCGCGCTGCGGGGCCGTTCGTGAAAATCAACAGTACGGCCATTCCAGAGAGTCTTCTGGAGAGCGAGCTGTTCGGCTATGAACGAGGCGCGTTCACCGGCGCGACCACCAGCAAGCCCGGCAAATTCGAGCTGGCCGACAAGGGAACACTTTTCCTCGACGAAATCGGCGATGTGCCCGCAACTACGCAGGTGAAACTTCTGCGCGTACTACAAGAGCGCGAATTCGAGCGGCTCGGCGGCACGCGCACGGTAAAGGTCGATGTGCGCCTGCTCGCCGCCACCAATCGCGATCTGCGCGCCGCGCTCGAGCAGGGAACATTCCGCGAGGACCTTTATTACCGGCTCAACGTTGTCCCCATTGATATTGCCCCGCTGCGCGAGCGCAAGGAAGATGTTCCAGACCTGGCCAATCTATTTCTCGCGCGCTTTACAAAAGACTCGGGCCGGGAGATTCGTGGCATCAAGCCCGCCGCCATGCAGATGCTGCTCGCTCACTATTGGCCGGGCAACGTGCGGGAATTGCAGAATGTGATCGAACGCGCATGCGCGCTTGCGGCCGGGCCGGAACTTGAGGCCGGAGACATACAGCTCGACTTGCCACGTAATCGCGCGGCGGCTAGCGGCGACCGCTTTCTGCCGGAGGGCATGACGCTCGATCAGTGGGAGGATGAAATGATTCGCGAGGCGCTCAAGCGCGCCAGCGGCAACAAGTCGCAGGCGGCGCGACTCCTGGGCCTATCGCGCAATGCGCTGCGCTACCGGCTGTCGAAGATTGGGATTGAGGACGAGAACGGGACGGAATAGTATGGCAATCGCGTGACCGACTCTCCCGGAAGTCTTTTTCAAATCCCTGGCTGAAAACCACCATGTTGGCTGACATGGGCCACTGGGAGCACGTCGCCCGGGCCTTATTGGTGTGCCTCTCCATCCCGTAAATCAATACAGGACAGCCGGTTAGCGCGTCAGCTGCGTGACTGGCTGACATTGGCATGTCACCTGCTTGGTATCTGCCGGGGCGTACCAGAGGAAGTGGAGACGGTTATGCAAACCAGAATCAAATTCATCGCAGCAATCATTGCCGGATTACTTTTTGCCGCGCCGGGGATGGTCTTTGCTCAGAACCCCGACGTGTCGCAGAATCCCGCGCCCGACCAGATGACGGCCCCGTCGCAGGATCAAGGACCAGCGCAGGGTCAGTATCAGGGACAAGATCAGAGTCAATCGCCGGCACAAGATCAAGACATGAACGCGCCGAGCGGCTCCGATTCCATGTCTCCTTCAGACAATCAGAACAACAACGACCAAAGCACTGGTCAAGGCAATGGCCAGAGCGACCGGCCGCCGATGAGCGAACTGCCACCGCCGCTGAAGCCGAGTCCGAACGGGCCGAGCATGCAGGGTCCAAATATGCAGGGTCCGCCGCCGGGGCCGCAGGGGAATTATCCTCAGGGCCGTTATCCGGAGAGTCAAGGCAATCTTAATCAGGCTTCTTCCGCCAATGGCGTGGCGCGCGTCAGCATGATTCATGGCGACGTTTCGACGCGGCGCGGCGATTCAGGCGAGTGGTCGGCGGCGCAGCTCAATGCTCCGCTGATGGCGGGTGACAGCGTTTCAACCGGGGACAAATCGCGGGTCGAACTACAACTCGATTACGCCAATATTTTCCGCCTCGCTGAACACACGCAGGCCAATGTCACCAGCCTGTCGCAGTCGAAGATCCAGATTCAGATGGGCCACGGGATGGCGAACTACACCGTCCTGAAAAACAGCGACGCGGACGCTGAAATCGATACGCCGAATGTTTCGATCCGCACCGAGCGGCGCGAAGCGAGCTTCCGCATTCTTGTTACCGCCGACGATCACACAGAGGTTCTGGTGCGCCGCGGCGAAGTTGAAATCACCACTCCGCAGGGTGGAACGCGCGTTGGCGAGAACCAGTTCATCACGATCAAGGGCAATGGGGACCAGACGCAGTATCGAATCGGCGATGCGCCGCCGCGGGATGACTGGGATCAGTGGAATACCGATCGCGACCGCATGATCAATAACTCGGTTTCGCGCAGCCGCACGAATGGTTATTACACGGGATCGCAGGATCTTGACGCGAACGGCAACTGGCAGAATGTGCCCGACTACGGTCCGGCATGGTTCCCGAACGAAGCGCCAGGATGGGTTCCTTACAGCGCGGGTAACTGGGTGTGGGAGCCGTATTGGGGATGGACCTGGGTTTCAAATGAGCCGTGGGGCTGGGCTCCGTATCACTACGGACGCTGGTTCCAATATAACGGCGCGTGGGGATGGTGGCCGGGACCGGTTTATGGTGCGCCATTTTATCGTCCCATCTGGGCGCCGGCGTATGTATCTTTCTTCGGCTTCGGCGGCGGATTTGGTTTTGGCGTCGGCTTTGGCTGGGGGTCGATTGGCTGGTTCCCGATCGGGCCCTGTGATTTCTTTCATCCGTGGTGGGGCGGATGGGGTGGTCGCTTTGGATATACAGGCTGGGGTGGATGGAATCGCGGCGGATGGGGTCCGTTGCATGGCGGCGACCGCTTCTCGAATGTGCGGCTGGCTATGAACGATCCGCATTTCCGCGGAGCCACGGGCGTGGCAGCCAACCGATTCGGACAAGGACGCACGGCGTTTTCGCCGGTCAATCATGCGTCGTTGCAGAACGCGCGCTTCGCGACTGGCAATCTGCCGGTTACTCCGACGCGCGCAAGTTTGAGCGCAAGCGGACGCCCGGCGGCGGCCAGCACTTTGACGAATCGTGGCGGAAGCCATTTCTTCTCTCCTCATGGCACGGGTGCAGCTGCCAGCGGACGTTCGTTTGAGCGCGAGCAGGCGCAGGTTTCAAATGCTATGCGGCAGAGCGGAGTCTCGCCGGTAAACGGAAATCGGAGCATGCAGAGCACGGCGAACTCTCGCACGGCCGAGTCCGGCTCTCGCGGCGAAAGCACAAACCGCGGCGGCTCGAGCGAGAGCAATCGCGAAACCGGCGCGAATCAGAACGCGGGACGCCCGGCTGGGGAAACGCGCGGTAACTCGCCTTACGGCTCCGCATCTCGCGCGGGCACGTCGGCAAGCGCGGAGTCCGGTCGAAGCGGCGCGAGCAATGGCGGGTGGCAGAAGTTCACGCCAATGGCTCCGCGGTCATCTTCCGAATCAAGCGCAGGCCGGTCAGCGCAAGAATCGGGGAGCCGATACGGCAGCGCCGGACAGGAGCGTGGCGGATCGTATGGCCAGGAACGCGGAGCTTATGGCTCTTCGCGCTATCCGGGATCTGAGGGTCGCGCTTATGGCGGCGGAAGTTATCGCCCGCCACTGAACATGCGACAGCCGATTGTTACGCCTCGTTCTTCCGGAAACTATGGCGGGGGACGCACCCCGAGTTATGGAGGCGGCCGCGCTCCCAGCTACGGCGGCGGAGGCCACTACTCAGCGCCTAGCAGTCACGGTGGCGGCGGATCGCACGGAGGCGGACACGGCGGTCGCCGGTAACTCGCCGATGGCATGAAACCGTCTGAAACACGAATGACATTCTGAGCGCCAATCCGCGATGGCGGTGCGACGTTCAAAACGGAGTCTCTCTTCCCACGTGGGGCGCAAAAGTTCGCGCTCCACCATTTTTTTCTGCGGGCAACCTGGGTTGCGCGCTCCCGCTCGCGGCTCCTAACAAAACATCTCAGCGCACAATTTCACGGGACCGGCAACTCCCGCGTTGCCATTGTCGGCTCCGCCCCAAAATCCGCTCGCAGCGCCGCTTTCCGCTGTACAAGTTCGTGATACTTCGTATATAACGTTGTGGCTAACGGACTAAGGCAGGGCTCGCACTGGCACACGATTTTTGTCTGCTGTGGCAAGTACCCGCTTCGTCGAGTTCTGTGGTCTTCCTTTCCAATGCTCCAGGTTCATTCACTTGCACGTCAGTCAGACTGTATAAGGAGAAGATTATGACACTTCCAAATTCCTTTCGATGCGCGGCCGTGGTGATGACCGTGTTGTTGGCTGTGGGAGGTTTTTCAGCCTATGCCCAGCGGGTGGAGAATAACGTTCCCGCCAGCATTCAAGTTTCGAGAGACCTCGGTCTTGCCGATGCAGCGGCCGAAATCAACATAACCGTTCACCTCACGCGCAATGACAAGGCTGCATTCGATAAGGCGGTCGATGCACTCTACGACCGCACCTCTCCGACCTATCACAAATGGATGAGCGATGCCGAACTCAGGAAATATGCGCCTTCGGCCAGCCAGCGTCAGATGGTTAGCCGGGAGTTGCAGAAGAACGGCATGACGATTCTTTCCACCGATCGTTACGGCTTTACCATTCGCGCACATGGCACCATTGCCAGCGTGGAAAAGGCCTTCAATACCGAGATTCATCAGTTCGAGCGCAACGGGAAGGTCTTCCGCGCCAATGTTCGCAATGCCCGCTTGAACGGCGAAGCCGGAAATTATGTTTACACGGTTGCCGGCATTGAGAGCCACCAGGTGCAACCGCTTTATAAGCAGGCGATCAATCCTGTTACCAAGAAGCCCATCGCTCCTGTGCTGCTCAAGAATGTCAGCAAGCAAACGGGCTTCCCCTCTGGCAGCACCACGGATTGCCTCGCTCCGTCAGCCACTTACAATTTTGGCAGCAGTTTGCCAACCGCTACGTACACGGGAACGGGCTACTCCCTCGACAGCAGCGTCATTTGCGATTACATCCCCAGCCAGCTGGAGGCCGCGCTCGGCCTCAACGACGTCTATGCCGCGGGATATACGGGCAAAGGGCAGACCATTGTTCTCGTTGAAGGATACGGCTATCCCACGCTTGAAAAGGATGCGAATACTTTCTACAAGCTAGCGGGGCTGCCGCTTCTAAATAAATCTAACTTCCAGATTGTTTATCCCGAAGGCAAAGCGAACCAGAATCTGGGTATCCTGACCGGCTGGGATATTGAGATGGCTTTGGATCTCGATTCCTCTCACTCGACCGCGCCTGGAGCGAACATCGTCGTCGTAGCTACGAATGGTCAAGACAGCGAAGATTTCCAGGATGCGATTTCGTATGTAACTCAAAACGGCCTCGGCTACTCGCTTTCGAATAGCTATGAAGAAGATCTCGATTTGACTGCCGGCCCTCTGGAACAGACTTCATGGGACGACACACTTGAAGTAGCCAGCGCCAAAGGCCTCTCCGTTAACTTCTCTACAGGCGATAGTGGCGACAACGGACTGGGAACTCCGCTGGGCGCGCCTGGCGTGCCAGCCGTAGCTCCGCATGCTACAGCCGTCGGCGGCACATCCATTCTCAACGACCCGAACAAACCCGGCTCCACGATTACAACCTCTTGGGGAGACACTCTGTCCTACCTCGAAAGCGGAGGCTCCGTGTACGATCCGCCATTTCCAATTGGCTTGATTGGCGGCGGCGGCGGTGGTGAGAGCGTCTATTGGCTCAAGCCCGCGTGGCAGGCATCGCTGCCCGGCAAGGGCCGGCAAACGCCCGATGTCTCGGCGCTGGCCGATCCTTACACCGGCTTCCCGATCGTGGTCACGAGTGAAGGGCAGCAATACCTTGAGTTCGGTTGGGGCGGCACCAGTCTGGCCAGTCCCATCTTTACCGGATTCTGGGCGCTTGCTAACGAGAAGGCCGGCAGTCCGTTGGGCCAGGCTGGCCCCGCGATTGCGGCTCTTCCGTATGGCGCCATCCAGGACGTGACACCGAAATCCGACAGCTCGCGCGACAACGTGGCGGGATCGATTACGGATTCGAATGGCACCACCGCTTATTCGGCTACCGATATTTTCAGCGGCGTGCTGTATGGTAACCGGAACTTCACCAGCGCAATGTGGCCACTCGATTCGGAAGACTATCTGGATTTCGGATTTGGGATCGACAGCTCGTTAACGGTGAGGATTGGATGGGATAATGCCACGGGCTATGGCACGCCCTACGGCCTTACGTTCATCGACGCAATCGCTGCCGCAAGCAAGTAAATCACTCGCCGGCGCCGCGCGCTGGAATTTTCGGCCGCGGCGCCGCTTATTTTTGTAGTAGAGCTTATTTTTGTAGGGCTTATTTTTGTAGGGAAAGAGAGAACTTCTCGCAGCGCTGAGTAGCTTTCCGTCTTGCAATGCTGACTAGCTTGCAATGTAGTGTGACTTACTGTGATTTGAGGTTTTTTGGCGTCCGTTCCTTCCAGAGTGCGACATTTCCATTTTTTCTTTCTTCAACTTCTGGTTATTTTCGTTGGAATCCCTACCGATACAAAATTTACTAAGGAGTAATCCAGCACCCACCGTATTTCAAAGCGAGAACTGTCAGTGCATGATCATGATGCTTGGGCCCGAACTTCTTTCCGTGCTGGACAGTTGGGTTGCTCAGCTGAATTTCATGCTCTGGAGAAAGCCATGATTTCCCCTTGTACCTCAAACGACTGGAAAGGCAGTTATACGGCAGCTCTCTTTCAGGACGACGCGGCCAAGGTTCCCACACTGATTGCGCGGGCAGAGTCTGAGATCGTTGCCCGCGCGCGCACTTTATTCGAGTCGCCGACCGACAATGGACCGGAAATCCGGGCGTTAGACAATGCGTTACGCATGCTTCAGATTTTGAAGAGCTGTCTCCGCTCGAGAGCGGCTGAAACCGCGCCGGTGCAGATTATGAGAACTCCAGAGGCCTCAAACTGCGCCGTCGCCGGCCTGTAATCCCTCCGTCAACATTCTTTTAAAACCGATGGCAGCCAAGCGAGTGGCCGGGGAGGCCACTCGCCGAGGCGCTGCTCTGGTCTTCCGGAAGACATAGCCAAACCGCGATCTCCAGACTTATGGCAAATCCCAAAACAAAAGATCAAAGATAGGTAGGGGCAAGTGCCGAAACCCAGGCACTTGCCGATTGGAGGATCTCAGAAAAGATGTATCCATCGTAGGACTGAAGGTCAGTCTGCACAATCCTGTCTGTTATGTAGTTTTGCCTTCCTAATCCCTGCACACCGGATCGGCGCTCTACGTTGCGGCAACCTTTCAGATAGAGCGTGAACCCGATTTCAACAGGATCGCCGCGGGGGCATACTAAGCACCAATGCGCCGCTGCGTCTAGGATGGCAACACCATGCACCACAATACGAATCGGAGGTTGAGATGAAGGCAAAATTGGGATTACTACCGATGCTTCTGTTAGGAGCCGGCATGCTGTTCGCACAATCCGGAGGCGCGGCGCCTGGCGCGGGATCCGCAACTCCGGGACAATCGGGGGCTACCCCGCCGGGGTCGACAACTCCCGGAAATAATCCAAGCACAACGAATCCTACGGGGATGAATCCAAACACGACCAACCCAAATAGCACCAGTCCAAACGGGACTCCGAACAGCACGTCGCCGAACAGCACCAGTCCGAACTCGACCTCGCCCAACGGCACAAACCCGAATGACGAGACCATGCCAAACAGCACGAATCCGAACAGTTCGTCGCCGAACGGCAGCAACCCCAACAATACCAACCCGAATGGCACCAACCCGAATTCGACGAATCCCAATTCGACTACGCCCAATTCGAGTTCACCGCCGCCCACTCAGCATTCAACAACTGTGCAATAACGACTGTGCAGTAAATGCCCGCAGCCCGGCCCGGGGGAAAGTCCCTCGGCCCGCTGATGGGTTATGTTGGTTGGGTTGCCCCCCCCAGGAGTTGCGGGAATTGCGTGGGGATAGAATATTCCCTTGCGCGCAGGGTTCAGCGCTGTGCATCTTTCTTCGCGCTTTCCGCATTCGCCGTGGGTGCTTTGTCTTTCGCTTCCTGCTTCCGATGCCCCCAATCAAGCCCGAAGTGCAATTGGGACTTAGTCCCCGTCACCTTGATGGGCACTTCAGTTCCCGCGCCGTTCTTGCTGAAAAAGGGATCAACCGGTTTCAGCAGCTTTGACTTCCACCCGGTTACCAGCTGAGATACCTTTGCGTTTAAGTCCGTTTTTCCATGAAAGTCGAACATACTTCCATCCAGCTGATAAGAGCCGACCATATGCACACTCGCGCCCGGCGCGTGAAAACGAAGGTCGGAAAAAGAAAGCAGGCCATTGCGCATGCTGAATGCGCCTTCCACTTCCGATTGAATTACTTCCGCCTGTTCGCTGTTTGCCAGCGCAGGTTTCCCCAGGCTTCGCTCGCTCAATTCATCCACGCGCGCTTGGATTGTGGCGTTGGTGAATTTCGCGCCGCTAATCTCGAACTTCCCGGCAAGATCCAGGCGATCGGCCACGCTCTCCGATCCCGGATGCAGCTCGAACTTCGCGTTGAAATCCGCCTTTCCGATCATTGCCGGCGGTTCCGGCTTGAGCGCGACTCGCAGCAAGTCCTCAATTCGCGCTCCCTTCGTAACCACATCGAGCACAATCTTGTGGCCGCTCTGGTTCTTCATGCGAACTACGGATCCCTTCGCAATCAGATCTGAATTTTGCAGGCGCGCATTCACCGGCTGCAAATACGTATCTCCCGACGTCCCATCGACAATGGCATGGAACTCGGTGCTGAGCGGCACCGGATGATCGCTGATCGCCAGCCGAAAATCGGGGGTCTCCGTTTTCCCATCGACCACAATGCCGCCCATGTTCCCATGATAGCTTCCGGTCGAAGACAGAATTCCGCCGATACCTTTAATCGTGCTCAAGTCCGCATTGCTGAACGAATATTGCCCGCGAACCGGCGTGCTCCGCAGGTTATCGGGCTGCCATGGTCCGAAATAACCGCTCGACTGAATTTTTCCCACCGGCTTGGGATTGATCAGGATGGCATCGAAATGAAGCGGCTGCCCCGGGCCAATATCTTTCATGTAGAGATCGCTGATCGCGAACTCGAGCGGCGGCTTGCCTGGCTTCAGCGTATTGATGATGAGCCGCGCCTGATCGCAGACGAACTCATCCACTAATATTTTGATCTTCTCTTTCTTCCAGCTGGTGTCGTTCTGTGCGCGCTGTTCCTTTGGCGGAATGTTGATTTCCAGTCCGCGCAGATAGACGCGATGCACGCGCATCGGGGAGTGCATCAAACCGAGTACGCCGGCGCTAAACTGGAATTCGCCAATTGCGAGCAGCGGTTGCACGCCCGGTTCATAGGGGTTGGGATCGTCCGCGCCAAAGATCTTTAAACCCGTGCCCGAAACCTGTAGCCCGTGGGAAACGGAGGCGCTCAGTCCAGCCAACTCCACGCGGGCATGGAATCGCGCCGACAGGGTTTCAATAATCTTCGCGCGCACCCGCGGCTCGGCATGGTAAATCGCATAGATGGCGCTGCTTCCGGCGACGACGCCGAATGCCAGCACTCCCAAGCCAATCCACCACCAGCGTGATTTCCGCATGGGAGTCAAGTCAGCATGCCTCACATCGAAAGCTGCAAGAATTCTTTCGCCGACTTTCAATCATTAGACCTCCGCTGTAGACCGGGTTCGATTCGCTACCAAAAGCGCCCAAGCTGAGATGCCGGTTTTCCCCGGCACAGCCAGCCTCGACCGCAGTCATACCGGAAGCGCGAGCGCAAATTTCACCCTCCAGTGGCAACGGCAAGGTGGAGGTTGCACAATTCCGGAATCTCCTCAAGCTCGTTGTGGCTGCTTCGCCCCGCCATAATCTCAGGGATAGAAGACCACCGAAGCAGACGAGGAGACCCGCCATGGTCTAACAATAGTATCAATCGCAAGTTGGACGATTTGGTGCCGGGAGGGGGAGTCGAACCCCCAAGACCCGAAGGTCGGCGGATTTTGAGTCCGCTGCGTCTGCCAGTTCCGCCATCCCGGCGTGGGAAAGGCATCTCAGATTTGTAGGTTAATTCACGCCAATGGCTTTTGTCATCCATACGTTTCTCGGCGCCGAAGCCTTGGTAATTGCAACCATAAATGGATTTCAACTTTGGCTGCTCTGTTCTTAATCTGGACTCGCTTGCCTTCCTCGTAGCCCACTTACTTTCACACTGTCGTAACAATCCAGCCGTATAGTTTTCCCACTCGGTATCGGGGTTCGGTTTCCCAAACGATCCAAAATTTGTACCCTGTTGGGGAGAATTCCAATGGCCACAGCTAGCACAGCTCTTGACGCGAAAATTACCCGGACTCCGGGAAAACTGGGGATGATCGGCTTCGGCATTGTGTTGCTGGTCGGCGTGATCTACGCCGGCTCTCATCTCCTATCAGATCTCGCCGCCATGCATGAGGGGTCGTGGCTGCCGTACCTGTTACTGGGTATCGCGCTGATGGTGGCGCTGGGCTTTGAATTCGTCAATGGCTTTCACGACACCGCCAACGCTGTCGCCACCGTCATCTACACGCATTCGCTCGAACCTCACGTTGCGGTGGTGTGGTCGGGCTTTTGGAATTTTCTCGGCGTACTCACATCGAGCGGACTGGTCGCCTTCGGCATCGTGTCTCTGCTGCCGGTCGAATTGATTCTGCAAGTCGGCAGCAAGGCGGGATTCGCCATGGTCTTCGCGCTGCTCGCGGCCGCCATTATCTGGAATCTTGGGACCTGGTACTTCGGCCTGCCGGCATCAAGCTCGCACACCTTAATTGGATCGATCATCGGTGTCGGCGTTGCCAATCAGCTCATGTCGGCGCGCACAGGCACCAGCGGCGTCGATTGGGCGCAAGCCGCCAATATTGGCAAATCGCTTCTGATTTCGCCCGTCGTCGGATTTGTCGGCGCCGCCCTGCTTCTGTGGCTGATGAAAGCTGTGATCAAGAATCGGAAACTCTACGAGGCGCCGGAAGGCAACGAGCCGCCGCCATTCTGGATCCGATCCCTCCTTGTCCTCACCTGCACCGGCGTCAGCTTTGCGCACGGCTCCAATGACGGGCAAAAAGGCATGGGACTGATCATGCTTATTCTGGTCGGCGCCGTGCCCACCGCCTACGCGCTGAATCACGCCGTTACCCGCCAGCAGTCCGACGATTTCATCGCCATTTCTCAGCAGGCTGCTAACATTCTTTCCCGCTACGTTAGTCCCGACGCGGTGGTCGGCGACGATCGCGAAGAACTGACCACGTACATTCGTACCAAGGAGTTCACGCCAAACACCATGCTGGCTCTTCGCCAACTGGTCAGCGATATCGGAAATGAAACGGCGCTCTTCGGAGAGCTGTCAAGGGTTCCCAACGATCGCGTCCGCAACTTCCGCAATGATATGTATGTGGTCAGCGAGGCGCTGCGATTGATCAAAAAGAATCAGCCTGCCGTAATCAATGCCGCCGATTGGCAGGCGCTCGACAACTATAAGCAGCACGTCGATGCCTCCACGCGCTTCATTCCCAGTTGGGTGAAAGTTGCGGTTGCGATGGCGCTGGGCCTGGGAACCATGGTGGGCTGGAAGCGGATTGTGGTCACGGTCGGAGAAAAAATCGGCAAAGATCATCTTACTTACGGCCAGGGAGCGGCCGCTGAAATCGTTGCCATGTGCACGATCGGCGCGGCCGATTGGTTTGGCCTGCCGGTCAGCACTACACACGTTCTGTCGTCGGGGGTTGCGGGGACGATGGCCGCGAATCATTCTGGTTTGCAATGGAGCACCATGCGGAACCTGGCGATGGCGTGGGTATTGACACTGCCAATATCCATGATGCTATCGGGCTTCCTCTTCTGGACTTTCCGCAAGGTGTTTTAGACACTTAACGCGGCTTTGCACCTCGCGGCGGCAGTTCGTTCGAGTCGTCGACGATGACTGTAGCGTCGGCGGCTGCTGTTTCGCGCGCGCCGTTATCCCATAGTAAATACCGTACCGACCCTATGGAAGCTCTTAACGGAGTTGCCGAGAATTACGTTAGTCGAATCCTGACAATTCCGGAATTCACTTCCTGCGAGGAGAACTTCTTTGACACGACGATTCAGAAAAGCTCTGGTGACCGCGACTGCCGCAGCTCTCTTCCTATTTCTGCCCGCCCTTCACGCGCATGCCGATGACCGGGCGCGATGCCAGCACGCAATCGAAAAGGCTGAAGCAAGGCTCGATAAGGCAATTCATGACCATGGCGAACGCAGCCACGAAGCCGACGACCGCCGCCGCGACTTGAACGCGGAGCGCGAACGCTGCTGGAATGAAAATCATCAGTGGTGGAACGGTAAGGAACATCGCTGGGAGACCGAGCACAACTGGGATAACCACTAGAGAATGTAGCTTTGTCGATTCGGCGAAGCCCTGGCGGGATAGGCTTTCTCCAAGCGCTTTTTTCGAGCGCGGCTAGCGGAGGACGGCGATATTGTTTCCGACCACGGCTGCTTCGCCGGTCACCATCAATCGCATCGTGATTCGTTCCGCCTTGTAATGGTGCGATTGATGGAGCAGATAGACGGCTCCCATCCCCGCGCCAAATCCGAGCATCGACCCGGCGGCCTCGCCGGCAGCTCCCCGCGTTACAAAAGGACGCATAAGCGGGTTAGCCTCGCGCAGACCCTCGCTTAGCCCTCGCTGGGTTGTAATCGCATCCGCCGCGATCAGGCTTCCGAGCATGCTGAATCCCACTTTATTTTCGAGGGTCCAGAACGGACGCTCTATCGGCGCATCCGGCAACGGTCCTGTGGCTGCGGCGAGAGCTTCGGCTTGGGCCGCTGCGCACAGCGCGCATAGCAAAAGAGCAGATAAGACACATTTCACCCCGCCCCGGTACATGGTCCCCATGAAAACAGCGTAGTGCTGAAATCTATCCGGGTACATGGCCCAAACTGAGGAAGGTGTAGCCTTCTGGTAACCAGACTATGAGTATTCCGTAACGATTACCCAAGGCTAAGGCTAAAGCTTAAAGAGCAAGACAGACCAAAACAAAGCCGCGACGGCACAAGGAACATGCTAAAACGCCCGCATCTTTGTATCTACCGGGGTATCTACCGGGTCGCGTATCTACCGGGCCGCCGCACCGGCTATTGCCAAGGACCGGCGTCAAACCCCTTTGTTCGGATTTCGTAATCAGTAATGTTTTTTTAGAATGGAAGCAGCGGACTCTGCTTAAAATGATTCGCGTAGGACGAGGTTGGGCGGAGCTGGATTTGAGATACCCCCTCGCTGGCTCCGCCTCGCCCTCTATTCTTGCGCCCTCCCGCAAATCGCGGCCGGCACGATCTGGTCGCTGGCACTGCCGACGATCCGCTCCTATGCAGCAAGGTTTTCAGCCAGGCTAACCGCCATGTACTTGACGGTCAGATACCGGCTGGCGATGGCATTCGAAGGAGACAGACGTCCCGGGAACAAGTATGCGGCACTTAATCGAACCGAGGACATCATGCACCAGATCTTCAACTGAATCGCCCGCTGCACCAGTTGCTGCCCAGACGCCGCAATTTTTGCTTCGGGATGGCGGCGCACCGCCTGACCCACCGTCACCATTGTGCCGGCGTTCTTCGATAGTGCCGCCACATACAATCTTGCCGCGCGGATCCGCAGCCGCTGTGCCTTCCGGAATTCCGCGGGCGGCAACTGTAACCGCAGGTAATTTTCTTCTTCCGGATCAGTCAGGTTTTCGAAGGCATCCAAGTCGACGGGAGCAAGTTGTGGCGCGTGTGTCCATTTGCCGGCATGGGAATACCGCGCCCGCACTTGAAGTAACAGGAACAGCAGAAACAAACAGGCAGCGACAACCAGGATTATCAGAGGGATCATTGCGAAGTTATCCTCCTAAGTGCAGCTGTCTCCTCCAGCAATTGCGGGGCCCCGATGTTAGGGTCGAAGGCAATTTTCTCCCGGACCTGGGCATAGTAAAGCCAAAGGACGACAGCAACGTGATAAACCGCTCCTTGCACGATATTGATCGCAACGGCATATTCCTTACCCAGGGTGTCATTCAAGGCCTGCCGCACGGGTTCGAAACCCGCTACCGCCCCCAATCCAAGAGCGATCCCGAATGCGAAGGGCGACATTCTGAGGCCCAGAAACCCCTGCCAGAAGAACACCAGAACCAGCAGCCCGCATTGCGCGGTATTCAATGCCGCGATAGTTACATAGGCCCAGAAAACCCGCTGGTGCAAAATGCTGTAGTACAGAGGTCCAACGAATGCCGCGGAGAGCGCCATCAGCAAAATCGCGATCCCGTTCAACGCCCGCGCCACTGGTTGCCGCAGCGGCATATTATTCGCCAGCGGCGCTTCAAACAATTCCTGAAGAATGGCAAAACGAAAAGCGATGCTTCCGATTCGGCCCGCTATGTCGGCGTTGACGTAGACGTCAGACGGCGTCCCCAGCAGACGCATTACAAAAAGAACACTGAACTGGAGGATTTCAAATACGAGATAGGAGAAAAAGATAGGAAACTCCCGGTGGAGCTTCTTACGCCACATTAGTAGTGCAACCGCTAATAACAGCACATGCGGCGCGACCCATAGGTACATCAAAATGAAATGCTGGGAACTCATTAGCTTGTGTGCTGCCGCCCCAGCAAACTGTAACATTAGGGTGCGGCAGCTCTCAAGCGTCAAAAACGCGTCTAGTTATCGGGGAGGCAGTATTGGTTTCCGCAGACCGGGCCCGGATTTCCATCCGCGCGTAGGGAAAGTGGCATAGCGGTTAAGGTTCCAAGGACCAGCAACAGCAGCATTATCTTGGCTTTGAGTGTGTTCACAGGGTATCCTTTCAACGTCAAAGTGAGACTCGGTGAACGCAGTTTCTGGCCGAAGGCAGGACCGCTGGCCAACAGAGTTATGGCCCGCAGGTTTCTGAAAAACGTAGCGAATTACAAAAAGGTGAGTAATTAACAGTGAAATCGGCTTACGAAGATTTGCGCGATCGGACCTTAAGTAAGATTGAAGGAATTTGGGGTAAGTTGACGTATCTTGCCGAGCGGCGTTCCCCCGATGGCAGTTACCAGCACTGGGGCTTTGAACGCGCGCATGGAGCGGCGATCGCGCAGGATGCCTTCATGCAAGTTCATCACTCGCTGATCGAAACGATCCTGCGAACTCGTTTGCAGTTGTTAAGGGAAGATTTGGCTCAAACCAGCGGCGCGAGCGGTACTAGCCCAGCCTCTTACGTGTCAACAATGATGTCAGGCCTGTCCCGCTTGTTACCCTCGGGGTGCCCGAAGGTGTCAGAATTGCATTTGATTTCGATCCTGCGGACTCTTTCAATGCTGGAGGCTCGCTCCCAGTCTGGCTCCCGACCCTCATCGCAACCCCAATCACCTGGCCGATTACTTCCGCCTCCTGCGGATGCTTGAGAATCCGCACCGGCACCGGCGATAACGGATGCGACTGCAGCACCAGCCCAGTGGGCCGCAGCGAGCACCAGCAGCATGTGAAGCCATCGCGCATCTCCACAAAATAAATCGGCCGTTCATATTCCGACTTCCACTGCCGGTCCACGATCCGCCGCTTCGACTCATCCACCTGGACAAACGATCCCGGCGGCAGAATGGGATACATTGTGAAATCTTGGGCTCCTATATACGCATAGGTGTAATCTTGCTCAACCAACCCGTGTAACAGCGTGAATGGCACAATGCCCCATTGCTGCACCATCCTTCCCAGATCGGAGGTCTCCTTCACATCGAATCCTGGGTCGAGTTTGATGGGTACATTGATGGCTGACCGGTCATTCTCCGCGCTTACTATGTGCGTGCGGGCCGGTTGCGCTGCCGTCCATTCCCCGTTGATTCCATCCAGGTCAATGCCATAAAACTGCAGAAGATAACGAACAGGTTTCCGGTAAATCGCCCCCAGCGAGTAAAACCGGAAGACACTGGGGATCACTCCCTTGGTTTCTATATCGGAAAGCCGGCTGGGTGGAACGAGGTATTCATCGCTGCCGCGCCGATTCGCGATCCCCGTGCTCGCGTTCTCAACATCCCGCATGGTGAGGCCGAGTCGCTCGCGGATCTTACGTAAATCAATCCCTGCCGACAACATAAGTGCGCTCCTGGACAGAGGCCCGGTTTGAGTCTAGTGACAACGTTATTCCGATTGCAGCCGCATCGCCAGCATCGATTTCTTTCTTAGCAAACTTGAACACGGATGAGAGGCCAAAACGCCTGTGTGCATGCTTATATCAAGGATACCGGGGTCTTTTCAACTGTCTTGTCCGGATTTCGTAACACGATTGA
>JBAWBR010000071.1:0-1975 GCA_049589875.1 Terriglobales bacterium | reverse complement strand
CCGAGGTTGTTGTCGGCACTGATTTGCAACAGGCCGCCGTTGATCGCGGTAGCACCGCCGTAGGTGTTGGCGCCGCCGAGCACCAGCGTGCCGGTGTCAGTCTTGGTCAGTCCTCCCGCTCCGGCTGCGATGCCGTTATAGGTCAGCGTGGTTGCCGAAGCGGTATCGATTGTACCGCCGCCGGCATTGAAGGTGATGCCGCGATTGGCGCTGAGCGTGAAGCTTGCCGTGGTGGCCAGCGTGCCGCCGCTGAACGTCAGTTGGCTAGCCGTCGCCGATGCCGGCGCGGCGCCGAGATTATTATCGGCACTGATTTGCAACACGCCGCCGTTGATCGCGGTCGCGCCGCTGTAGGTGTTGGCACCCGACAGCGTGAGCGTGCCGCCACCAATAATCTGTAATCCACCCGATCCCGTGATCGGGGCCGAGATGGTTGCGGTCAAATTGCTGCCGACATTGATTGAGGCGCTAGCGCTCGGAGCCAACGTGTCGGTGGACCCTCCCGCTGAGGCGATTGTGTAGCCGCTTGTCGTAAATTGGAGACCCTGGAAAGCAATTGGCCCGTTGCCGCTGGTGCTGATCGTCACCGCATCGGCAGTGCCGGCAAACACCGCCGTACCGCCCTGCCAGGACGCGTTGAGCGTATAAGCAGTCGGGGTTGTCCAATTGGTGTTGCTTGGGTTGGTGGCAGCGGTATTCCAGGTTCCGTTGCCGCCGACAACGGCTCCGGTGCCGGTTGTCTGGTTGCCATTCCAATATTGCACCAAATTACCCGGCGCGTTTACAACAAGATCGACCTGCCCCGCAATCGCCGTCTGGATGCTCCCGGTATAGCCGCCCTGCAGCGTTCCGATATTGATTGTCCCCGCACCAGCTGGCGCGCTGCCACTGGCGTAGCTTATGAGTTCATAGACGCCGACGCCGAATGAGCCGCCAGCAGAGTTGGTCACATTGACCGTGCTGGGGCCATTTAGCGTTAGCGTTCCATTGACCTCGATGAGATCATTGGTGGACCCGCCGAGAACGCCTGGCGTGCCCAACTGAAACACGAGAGTAGAGTTATTGTTCAGTGTTAGTGACCCTACGGTAAGCGTTCCCACGGCGGTCGCTGAACCCGGATTCAAATTGCCGCCGTTAACCGTGACAGCGCCGGTGATCGTGCCAGTGCCTTCCAGCGTTCCGCCGGAGGCGACAGCGACCGCTGTGTTGGCGAGTGAGCCCGTGACATTGAGCATCCCGCCATTGATCGCCGTCGCGCCGGTGTAGGTGTTGGTCCCCGACAGCGTGAGCATTCCCCCGGTGAGGGTTAGCGCGGTCGTCGCGCCTGAAGTGCCATTCTCGATTGTTCCGGCGAACGAGCCGCCGCTTCCGATCTTCAGGACCGAAGTACCGCTGGTGCTGCCGCCGAAATTGCCAATAACGCCTGTGTTCGATCCGCTGAGTGCGGCGATTGCCTGATTATTGCCGCCAAGATCGAGCTTGCCGTTATTGGTCACTGCGCTGTTCTGGCTGAACGCGTTGGTGGCGCCAGCGGCCAGCGTGGCGCCGCCGCTGATTGTCGTCGCGCCCGAGTAGGTGTTGTTTGTCCCCGCCAGCGTCAGCGTATTGCCGCCGATCACGGCTAGCGACCCAAGCGTGCTCAGATCGGTGACCTGGCCCGTGATGGTGATGCTGCCGCCGTTGGTGTAGAACGTGCCGCCGGCGATGCCTCCATTGGTCTGGCCAAGGTTAAAGGCGTTATTGAAAGTGAGAAGGTTGGGGGAGAGGTTCTGAAAGGTGCCGTTGTTTAACGTGACAGCGCCGGTCCCAACGGACATTCCGGTGGTGACGGCCAAGGTGCTGTTACCGCTGACCGTTGTGCCGCCGCTGTAGGTATTGCCGCCGTTGTTAAGCTCCAGCGTATTGCCGCCGATCACAGCCAGCGACCCCGGCGTTCCGTTCACCGCATCGGCGAAGGTGCCGTCGATGCGAAGGC
>JBAWBR010000070.1:0-59525 GCA_049589875.1 Terriglobales bacterium | reverse complement strand
AGGTCAGCATACGGTACGGGGTCTTCTTTCGCGCTCCAGTCGGGCGACATAAAGCGGCCCATCGCACTGCTGTAGTAGCGTGCCCCGAAGTAGTCGTTGCCTGATTCGGAATCTCGTTCTTTGCCGGCAGAGTCTCTTCCCACAACCAGGTGCTGTCGAGATTTCCTCCAGTTGCATTACAACAGCTTTCGAGGAAGACCATGTCTTTGTTCGCCACATCGTAGGCCATGTGCGAGTCGTACTGATAACCCGGGTGGACCGCAGGATTTTGCTGGGTCCAGTTCGTGCCATCCCAAGTCCACGTGTCGTCATAAACCTCCTCGAAATAAAAGCTCAATCCTCCGAACAGGACGGTCTGATTTTGCGCCGCATCGTAAGCCATCCCGGCGAAGGCACGGATGCCTGGGCTGTTGGCAGGGTTTTCCTGGCTCCAGTTCGTTCCGTCCCAAAGCCACGTAGCGTTAGTTTCACATGCTGCGGCGGTGCATCCTCCGAATAGGACCACCTGCTTGTGGGCCGCATCGTAGGCCATCGCGAACGAGAAATTTGCGGGCGGGCTGACCGCAGGAAACTGCTCGGTCCAGTTCGTGCCGTCCCAGACCCAGGTGTCGTCGAAAACATTGAAATTGGAATCGTATCCTCCAAACAAGACTACTTGCTTTCGCGCGGCATCGTACGCCATGCCGCCGCAGCAACGCGCGGGTGGGCTGTTCGCAGGATTTTGCAGGGTCCAATTGTTCCCGTCCCATAGCCAGGTGTCGTCGTACGCTGGATAGAACCCTCCGAACATAATCACCTGTTGATGTCCTGCATCGTATGCCGTCAGTACGTCGATCCGTGAGGGCGGGCTGGTCACAGGATGTTGCTTAGTCCAGGTTGTGCCGTCCCAGACCCAGGTGTTGGACTCAAAATCCATGAAAACCGGGTGTCCACCTGGCCCCTCAGAGATGCTCCCAAGGTAAGGTTCAGTCGGATGAGCAGCAGGAAACTGCTCATACCAATTCAGCTGCGCGCGCGCCGGCACACAAACCGCACCGACGAGCACCACAAATACTCCTAGCGCTACGGCTGGCCGCGCTCTCATGCCCGCAGCACGCTGCGCTCTCACGCCCGAAAAATGAGAGAACAGTTCGTGGAAACTCTGGCAGGTGTTGGTGGATGTGTGGCTAACCAAATAGGTAGACGAAGACGAGGTGGCCAACGGTGTTCCTCCTGACTGAACGGCATTGCGCGTAACAGACCTCACTTCTGGTGCCTCCCCGGTCGATGGTTCAGATGGGCTTCCTGGCGCGCTTTTCAGAAGAAATCCCAGGGAGGCGAGAAAAGCAGCAAGGAGTATGCTGTGGCGAGCGTGAAATGTCAAACGGGCTCAGGGCATCCTGCGCCACACCGACTCCGCATTGACCATGAACATCTACACCCACGCGCAGGACCCGGCCAAGCGGGCGGCGCTGGAACGGTTCGAATCGCGTTTGGTGCAGTAGAACACAGGTAAAAACAGGCAACACAGGTAAGAAATCACAGGTAAGAATTTCGGGATCAAAATGGCGATGGGAGCTAAACCATTGAGAGATTTGGTGGACCTGGTCGGGATCGAACCGACGACCTCTTCCATGCCATGGAAGCGCGCTCCCAGCTGCGCCACAGGCCCACTTGTGAAACTTACGATTGCCTTCTACGAAGGGTGCCGCTTTATGATTCTCGCGCAGCTTCCCTGCTACGTCAAACTCTACTAGGATATGGGGCAGAACTTTTGGAGTTAACCAGGAGCCCCATGTCGGACTTGATGAACAATTTTGCTTGGGTAAGAACGCGGATCATTGATAACTTGGAGCTGCACTCTTCGAGGCGGTCGAGATCGAGTTTGAGGTTAGGATGGCCGAGGCAGACGTGGATACGCCCGATATCGGGCCGCGCAGTCGTGGGCATCGCGGCCGCCGGGATTGCCTTGGCGCAATTTGGACTCGCGCAGGCTTCAACGGCTCCGGTTGCATACGCGTCGGTGAGCGAGCTGAACGGGATTTTGTCGCAACTTAAAGAGACGTCCACGGCAATGCAGGCCGATTTGGCGAAAACACGGGTCGAACACTGGAAAACGGACGGATCGACGAAGCGGCAGACACAGGGAAATGTGGATTCGATCCAGCGCAATCTTCAGTCGGCGCTGCCGGAGATTATCACGCAGGTCGGCAATTCGCCGGAGGATCTGGCTGCGAGTTTCAAGCTTTATCGCAACCTGGATGCGCTCTATGACGTGTTTGGTTCGGTGGTGGAATCGGCAGGCGCGTTTGGATCGAAAGACGAGTTCCAAAGCCTGAGCAATGACATGGGTGGGCTGGAGAGCGCGCGGCGGGCGATGGGCGAGCGCATGCAGAAGCTGGCGGGCGCTAAGGAAGAAGAGCTGGCACAGTTGCGGACGCAGGTGAAGAATCTGACGGCTGCGCCGCCTCCGCCGCCGAAGAAAATTATTGTGGATGACACGGAGCCAGATCCAAAGAAAGGTCCGGCAAAGAAGAAGAGTACAAAGCCGAGCACGACGAGCAAGCCTTCGACGACCAAACCGCAACCTCCTCCGGCTTCGCCGAGCGGGACACAGAACCAATAAAGACCGGGCCCGTTCGATGACCGCTCTGCTCTCTAAGCCATGGGCGATGGTGCCCAGAGCGCCGGGACGGTGGCGGTGCGACATGCTGATGTGTCACTCCATACACAGCAATGACTTACGGTGGGAACTCCCTTAGGTCTGGCGGGGTCTAACTCTGTAAGCGGGAATACGGGCGAAGGTGCGAGAAGATTCCCGTCGAAATGGGCCGCACTAATTCTATAATCAGGGCAACGCCGTCGTAGCGGCGGGAGTGACTGCATTGGGCAATCTGGCTAGCGCGATTGGGGCTCGGACGGCGGAATCGACCGTCATCGCGGAACTGAAGGCAGGCTCCGAAGACGCCTACGCGTGGCTGATCGGCGAATTTCACCAACCTATTTATGGCCTGATTTACCGGATCGTGAACGATCCGTCGGACGCCGCCGACACAACACAGGAAGTATTTCTGAAGGTCTTCCGGGGGATGAAGCACTTCCACGG
The DNA here is from genome assembly GCA_049589875.1 of Terriglobales bacterium. Lineage (GTDB taxonomy): Bacteria > Acidobacteriota > Terriglobia > Terriglobales > Acidobacteriaceae > Acidiflorens. The sequence continues at coordinate 56,440 of JBAWBR010000070.1, read as the reverse complement.
GGAGTCAAGCCTGAAGACGTGGATCTACCGGATCGCGCTGCATGAGGCGTCGAACCGGCGGCGCTGGTGGTTTCGCCACAAAGCGCAGGAAACGCCGATTGACCCCGTGGAATGCCGGGAGACCGAATACGCTCGGGACGAGCGGCTGATCGATCCGGGAGAATCGCCGTTCGAGCTGTTTGCGCACACGGAGGTGCGCGGCGTAGTGGAGGAGGCGCTTACGCGCGTGCCTGAACCATTCCGCACGGCCGTCATCTTGCGCGACCTGGAAGACATGTCATATGACGAGATTGCGGAGATTCTCCAGATTTCGCTGGGCACAGTGAAGTCGCGGATCACGCGCGGGCGGGATGCACTCCGCAAGAAGCTGGCGGGATATGTGCGGGAAGCGGGCTCGGAGCTGGGGCTGGCTGTCCCAGCAAATCAAAAAGAGGAGCACAACCATCGGGAGCAAGTGTCGAATGGCGGCGGAGAGGTCAAGGTGACACCATGAAGTGCGCCGGCTATAAAAAGCTTTTTTCTCTCTATATAGATGGACAGGTGAGCGGTGCGGAAATGTTCGCGCTGACGCGGCACATGGAAGCGTGTCCTGATTGCACGCGGGAATACAAGGAACTGCTGCGCACACAGCGGTTGCTGGCAGAATTGCGCAAAGCGAAGGTGAAAGCGCCGGGCGACATGGCGTTGCGGTTGCGTCTGGCGATCTCGCGTGAATCGAAACAGGCGCGCCGGGCTCGGTTTGACGGCGCAATGGGGCGGCTGCACGATTTGTTGAACGCGTTCATGGTTCCGGCAACGGCAGGCGTGCTGAGCGCAGTGCTCACATTTGGCCTGCTGCTTGGGTTCTTTGCACTGCCGCAGCAGTTGCAGGCGAGCAGTTCGGATGTTCCACTGATGTTCTATACGGGGCCAGAACTGGAGCAATCGGCTTTTGGCACATCGCTTGGGAACATGGGCAGTATGGGCGACGAGTCGGTTGTGATTGAGGCGCTCGTGGGCGCGAATGGGCGGGTGGAAGATTATCGGATTCTGTCGCATCCCGACAATGCGAAGGCGGTAATGTCACAGGTGAAGAATCTTCTGATTTTCACCACCTTTCGCCCGGCGCTCTCAATGGGGCGGCCGACGGCGGGACGCGCGGTGATCTCGTTCTCGAAGATAAACGTGAAGGGTTGAGCAGTATCCAGTAGCTAGTTGCCAGTAGCTAGTTGCCAGTATCGAGGATCCCGTTCGATTGCATTACAAAGTAAGATTGTCGTTTGACTGGCAATTGGTTACTGGCAATGGCGATTGCTTTGATTGACCTGCCGGATTGCGATTCGTAAACTACACATAAGCCAATCGCCCGTAAAATCCGGAGGGATTTCCTGCGACAGTGTTTTCGACTCACGTTTGCTTTAGGCCTTGGGGTCTTGCTCATCGCGCCATTGAGTCTGGCGCAAAATCATCCGCAAGTGTCGCTCGAGACACGGGAAACGCTGTTCTCCGTTCTGGCAGCCATCAATACTTGCGGCTACGACCAGGATCTGGACTCCTCCGATCCGCTGCGATCCACAATCCGCGCCGAGGTGACGAAGTCGATTGAGAGTACACCGGGCGCGAAAGAGATCGTCACACCGATGTGCGTTTTTTATCGCAAACATCTGACGATCGACGCGGCCCACGATCTTTCGCAGTATGTTTCACTGGCGCTCTGTCTGGACGATCCGCCGGATTTTGCTCCCAGGCAAAAGGTAAGCGAGATGCCGCCGGATGCAGCCAGCCTGATCGAATTCGCATCGTTTGTGCAGGAGTTTTACAAGGCGGCTGGATTGCACGCGATCTGGGAGCGGCATAAAACTCGATATACGGAACTGACTGAGATCTATCACGATCCGCTGTCGAAAATGATCTTCGATACGGAGATTTATCTTAAACTGCCGTCGGCGGGATATTTGGGACGTCAATTCACCATTTATCTGGACGCCATGGGCGCGCCGGGACAGACGAATGCGCGCAACTACGGGCCGGATTATTATGTGGTGCTCTCACCGGCAAGCAGCATGAATATCAAGATGCAGCAGATTCGCCACACTTATCTGCATTACCTGCTGGACCCGCTGGCGATGAAGCACGATGTCGAATTCGCGCGACTTCATCCGTTGCTGGAGCGAGTAAAATCCTCGCCGATGGACGAAGCGTTCCGGGCGAATATTTCCCTGCTGGTAACGGAGTGCCTGATACGGGCTATCGAACTGCGAACCAGCGGCGGGAAGGTGACGGAGGCGGACAGAGCGCAGGCGCTCAACGAGGACGACCGTGAAGGATTCATTTTGACGCGCGATTTCTACAATGCGCTGGCAAAGTTCGAACAAGGTTCTTCGGGATTTCGAAACGCGTATGGCGCCATGCTCGATTCGATCGATGTGAACAAGGAAATGAAGCGGGCATCGCAGATTCAGTTTGCTGACGAAGCTTCGCCGGAACTGCTTCATCTGGCGCGTCCGAAGGCGGAGCATCTTTTATTGAACGCGGCGCAAAAACTTTCAGCGGGAGACGCGGAAGCAGCGCAGAAACTGGCGCAGCAGGCGCTCGATGAGAAGCAAGAAGACGCTGGGATGGCATTGTTCATTCTGGCGCAGGTGGCGACAGCCAACCGCGACATGGAAGGCGCACGCGCATATTTTCAAAGAGCGATTGAGGCGGCGAATGAGCCCAGGGTGATTGCCTGGTCGCATATCTATCTGGGACGTATCTTCGATTTAAAAGAGGATCGGCCGGCGGCGATCGAGGAGTATCGCCTGGCATTGAATGCGGCGGGAACGGCGCTGCCGGAGGCGAAACTGGCGGCGCAGAATGGCATTGAAAAGGCCTATGAGCCACGCGGGGCGCGGCAACCGGAATAGAGGATGAAAGTAGAAATGGTTCGGGGCATCAATGGTTCGAGGGTTAAGGCGTCAAAGTTTCAGGGTTTCCGCGCCGTGGGTGATAAAGTAAGAAGTTCATTACCAGCGGCAGGATTAATGGAGCGATCTTGAAACTCTGAACCTTCAATTATGGGGGGAGCATGAAACGAGCAGCAGTCATTTCAGGAATATTGAGTTTTGTGGTTTGGGCTGCAGCCCTGACCTTCGGACAAGCGGGACAGGCACCCGCGGCAGGGCAAACGACGACGCCGGCGGCAGGCGCAGCACAGCCCGCGGTGAAGCGGCCGCCGCAGGCGAAGACGCAACCGGAATTTGACGCGTGGAAAGCGGCGCAGGCCAACACGGACCCGGCCAGTCTGGAAAAAGCCGCGGATGATTTCGCGACGAAGTTCCCGGACAGCGAATTGCGCATATTGCTCTATAAGAATGCGATGCGCATGTATCAGAAGGCGAACAACGCGGAGAAGACCGAAGCCATGGGCCGCAAAGTTCTTAGTATTGACGGAGACGATCCGGAGGCATTGACGACGGTTGCCGAGGTGATTGCGGAACGGACACGCGACTCGGATATCGACAAAGACCAGCGTTTTGACGAAGGGGTAAAGATGGCGCAGAAGGCGTTGCAGACCATCGATACCGACGTGAGCGTGCCGCCGGGAACGCCCCAGGACAAATTGGACGCATATAAATCGGGCCTGCGTTCGCAGGCATATTCGACGATGGGCGCGATCGAGTACAACCGGGACCACTTTGCCGCTGCTGAGACTAACTTTCAGAAAGCGATTGATGCGTATCCGAGCGAACCCTATGCGCTGGACGTGCTGCGGCTGGCGTTGTCAATGGACAAGCAGGGCAAGTATGCCGAGGCTCTCAAGGTTGCGAACCGGGCCGTGGACATGACGCAAGACAACACCCCCATTGGAACGCCGGCGCGGCATGAGCGCGACCGTTTGGTGCAACTCACGGGGGGGACGGCGCCAGCGCCGAACCCAAGCCAGCCTCCGAAAAACTGATGGAATAACGACTGACAGCGGGCGGCTTGCGGCTCGACTAGTGATGACGTCACGTGAAATTATGGCGCTGGAAGAGAGCCTGGGATACAGCTTCCGGCGCCGGGAACTTATTGAGCAGGCCCTCACCCATAGCTCGCAGGCGCGCGAATTACAGGCGGCGGGCGCGGCCCATGGCTTAACCGGCAACGGCGACAATGAATTGCTCGAGTTCCTGGGCGACGCCATACTGGGGCTGGTGACGAGCGAGACCCTCTTCCACCGTTTCCCGGAATTTGGCGAAGGGCAGCTTTCCAAGCTTCGCGCCCACCTCGTTGGACAACGGCATCTACTTGGAGTAGCGGAACAGCTCCACATCGGCGAGTACATGCGGCTGGGGCGCGGCGAGGAAAGAAGCGGAGGGCGCGCCAAGGCCAGTCTGCTGGTGGACGCGCTGGAGGCGATTCTGGCGGCGCTCTATCTGGATGGGGGCTGGACGGTGGCGCGCGATTTTATTCTCCGTTCCATTGTCGAGCCGGAGCTGGCGCAGATGAATCTGGAAGCCAGCAGCCTCCCGGTGATGGATTTCAAGTCGGCTTTGCAGGAGGCGCTGCAGGCGAGCGGCAAGACGCAGCCGATTTACGTCCTAATAAAAGAAGAAGGTCCGGAGCATAAGAAGCTTTTTACAGTGGAAGCGAGGCTACCGGAGCCGGGGATCGCGCAATTTGTGGGACGAGCACAGGGCGCCACCAAAAAAAGGGCAGAACAAGAGGCGGCGCGGCAGGTGCTGGAGCATTTATCCAAGCATGCGCAGGAACCGCGCCCCCGCGGCGAGAAAGACGCATTGTAGTTATGTCGTGGAGTGAACACCTTCTGGGCGGCGACTGGCCGGCGACCATTCAATCGGTTGCGGGGACAGTGGTCATCGCGGTTTTTGCGGTAACGTTTTTGGCGCAAGCGTTCACGATCCCATCCGAATCTATGGAGCAGACGCTGCTGAACGGGGATTATCTGCTGGTGGATAAGCTGTGCTATGGGATTGGCGGGATCTGGGACCGATTGTTGCCCTACCGCAAAGTAAAGCGCGGCGATATTGTGGTTTTTCATTATCCCGTACATCCGGAGCAAGCGTTTGTAAAACGAGTCGTGGCGGTCCCGGGAGACCGGCTCCGGCTAATCAACAAGCGCGTTTATGTGAACGGCACGGCGTTGAATGAACCGTATGTGCAGTACATCAGCAATTTGCGGGACCCGTACCGCGACGATTTCCCTCGCATCGAGGTTCCGGATTATGGCGTGGATGCCAGATGGTGGAAGGAGATGCCGCGGCTGGTGGAGGATCATCAGCTGATTGTGCCGAGCGGGCATTATTTTGTGCTCGGAGACAATCGCGACGACAGCCAGGACAGCCGCTATTGGGGATTTGTGCCGCGGGAAAATATTATTGGGCGGCCGATGGTGATCTATTGGTCGTCGAATGGGTTGAGCAACGATCTGCCCGGATCGCCAACGGCGGGTGATAGACTTTATCACCTTGCCTATGCGGTAACGCATGTGCTTCAGATTACGCGCTGGGGACGGACGTTCCGGATAGTGCGTTAGACCGGTAGGCGAAAGAGAATCGCGACAAGGAAAACGGATAATTCAAAGTGCTTCAAAAAGAAGAACTCGCGGAGCAAGAGACACAAAAAGAAACGCCGGTAGAGTTCCTGAGGTCGTTGGCCGAGGGGTTGGTAGTAGTGTTTTTCGTGATTACATTTATCGCGCAAACGTTCGCGATTCCATCGGGCTCCATGGAAGACACGCTGCTGATTGGCGACCACTTGCTGGTGAGCAAAGAGCAGTTCGCGCCGGCGACCAAATGGATAGGACCGCTGCTTCCCTACCGCACACCGCGGCATGGGGACACGGTGGTATTTATGTCTCCGGAGCAGCCGGGGCTGATATTGGTAAAGCGGGTCATTGGAATTCCGGGGGACCGCATTCATTTGCGCTATGGCGAGGTTTACCGCAATGGAGAAAAATTGAAAGAGCCGTATGCGCAGCACACGCTGGGCAATGACGGCTCGTATCCCGACATGTACCGGGATAACTTTCCAGCGGTACCGCCGTCGACGATGACGAATGTGAGAAACCAGGGCTGGCGGAAGAGCATGCCGCAGCATGTGCAGGGAGATGACATAGTGGTGCCGGCGGACAGCTATTTCGCGATGGGAGACAACCGCGACAACAGCTATGACAGCCGCTATTTCGGCTTCGTTCCGAAAGCAAACCTGATCGGGCATCCACTGGTGGTTTATTGGTCATATGAGTCAGCGGAATACCAGCCAGACATGACCGCCTCGGAGCGGCTGCAACAGGCCGCAGGGACAATTTTTCACTTTTTCGATAAGACGCGCTGGTCGCGTACATTGCATTTGATCCGCTAGCGCGGAGATCTTCCATACGGACAACCAAAGTGGCCAAGAAAGAAAAAGAAGACATCCCGCCGCAAGAGAAGCCGAAGGAAACGATGGCCGAGTTTCTGGCTTCACTGGGGGGAGTGCTGGTCACCGGCCTGTTCATTATTACGTTTGTGCTGCAGGCCTTTGAGATTCCATCGAGTTCGATGGAGGACACGCTCCTGATCGGCGACCACGTATTCGTGAACCGGGAGGTATTCGCGCCGCCCACACGCTGGACCGGGCCTCTAATTCCCTATCACGACATACATCATGGCGATATTGTGGTGTTTCTGTCGCCAGCGGAACATGGGCTGTTCGTGGTCAAACGAATCATCGGCATCCCCGGCGACCGGATTCACCTGCGGGATGACGTGGTCTACCGCAATGGAGAGAAGCTTGAAGAACCCTACGTCCGGCATAAGGAAAGCGATCCCAACGATCCGCGGCGTTCCTACCGGGCAAATTTTCCGGCAGTCGCTCCATCGAGCATTGACGGCCTCGCGCCGGACTGGCAAGAGGATCTTAATTCTCACATTGAAGGCGAGGACCTGGTGGTTCCGGCAAACAGTTATTTCGCGATGGGCGACAATCGCGATGTGAGTTACGACAGCCGGTATTGGGGATTCATTCCGCGTCCGAACGTCATTGGGCGTCCCATGTTTATTTATTGGTCGTTTGTTACTCCAGAAAATCAGTATCAGATGACGGGGTGGAGCGACCGCTTCGGATTTATGGCTCATATCATCATTCACTTTTTCGATGAGACGCGCTGGTCGCGAACATTTCGGATCGTAAAGTGAAGAACGGGCGCTCCAGGCTGGGATGGACGACAGGGATATTGCTTCTGATCGTTCTGCTTCTCTTCCGACCGGGAGCTTTTCAACTGCACAATCGCATCGGCCGCTCGATTGGAAACGCGCTGGGGAGGCGGGTGACCATCGACAATGTGCGTTTGCACGCGCTGCCCAGGCCCGGATTCGATCTGGAGGGACTCGTAATTTATGACGATCCAGCCTTCAGCGCCGAGCCGATGATTCGCGCGCAGGAGGTTTTTGCCGCGATTCGTTTCCGTTCGCTGTTACGGGGGCGGCTGGAGATTGCGACGCTGAGCGCGACCGAGCCCAGCATCAATATTGTGCGCAGCAGCGACGGGCGATGGAATCTGGCCAGCCTGCTGGAGCGCAACTCACAAATTCCGGCAGCTCCCACGGACAAAGCGGGATCGGAACGCAGGCCGGGCTTTCCTTATCTGGAAGCGAGCAACGCGCGAATCAATTTCAAAATTGGGCCGGAAAAGAAATCCTATGCGCTGGTGGAAGCGGACGTGGCGCTGTGGCAGGATTCCGAAAATTCCTGGGGGGCGCGGATGAAGGCGCAACCGATTCGGACCGACTTCAACCTCACGGATACGGGACAGGTGCGGCTGGATGCAACGTGGCAGCGCGCCGTGAGCCTGCGGACGACTCCGTTACGCTTAATCGTCAGCTGGGAGAACGGACAATTAGGACAGATCACAAAGCTGCTGACGGGCAAAGATCGGGGCTGGCGCGGCGGTGTGGACTTAACGGCCAACATGCAGGGAACGCCGGAATCGCTAGGGATCGAGAGTCAGGGAGCGATTCAGGGATTCCGGCGCTACGACATTCTGGACAATCGAAGCATCCGGCTGGCCACGCGCTGCAGCGGCCGATATAACGCGCTCACGGTGTCGATTGGCGACCTGCTTTGCGAGTCGCCGGTGGGCAACGGAAGGCTTCGGATCAGCGGAAATGCCGGGGCAATTATGACGCCGCGAAGTTATGACGTGACGGTCGCAGCGAGGGATGTTCCGGTCGCAGCGGTGGTGGCATTGGCGCATGAGGCAAAACAAAAGCTGGCTGACGATCTTAGCGCGGACGGGGTATTGAATGGCGAGTTTCATGCGGTTGGCAGCGGGGCAAAGGCGGCGCGGTTGAGCGGCAGCGGCGAAGCACGCGAAGTGCACCTGCGATCGAATGGAGGAAAGGACTCGATAGTTCTGCGGAGTGTGCCGCTGAGTCTTGTGGCAGACGAAAGTTGCTGTGGCGGGGCGAGTACGAGGCGCGGGGCGGGTGCGAAGGCGCGGCAAGGCGACCCAGAGCCAGCGGAAGCGCATCTGCGAATTGGGCCGGCGCCGGTGAGCGTGAATGCCTCCGCTCCGATCAGCGCTGGAGGATGGGCTTCGATAAACGGCTACCGGTTCTTTGTGCGCGGCGATCTCGATTTCAAGAATCTGTTTCGCATCGAGAACACGCTGGGCGTGCCCGCGCTGCAACCCTTGGCGGACGGTTCCGTCAGGCTCGATATGAGCCTTTCGGGTGGATGGCAAGGGCTCGCCCCGCCGAACGCACTGGGAACGGCACAACTCAGGAACGTTCGGGCGGAGGCACGAGGCCTGAATACGCCGATTGAAATTGCGGCGGCAACGGTGACACTTGCCGCTAACAGGACATTCGTGCAGCAGATCTCGGCGAGAACAGGCGGAACTCACTGGACAGGATCGGTGCGAGCGGCGCGGCATTGTGCTCCGGGATGCCTGTACGAGTTTGATCTGGCGGCGGATAAGCTTTCGACGGGAGATCTTGCGGAGTGGCTTGCGCCGCATCTTGCGCAGCGCCCGTGGTATCGCATTCTTGGCGGTGGGGGCCAATTTTGGGGATCGGAGGGCGCAGGCGACAGGGATGTGAACATGCATTGGGCTGAACTCGCGGGAAGATTCCCTCTGCTGGCGCTGCAGGCTCGCGGAAATTTGCGAGTTGCGCAGTTCACGATGAAGAAAGCCGTGGCGACGCAGGTTACAACCGGACTGACGGCCGATCATGGAAGGATCAAACTTGACCACCTTCGAGGACAGGTGCTGCAGGGCACTTATCAAGGCACTTGGACGATCGACGCTGGGTCGTTGCCGGTCAAGTACCACGGGATTGGCGTATTGCAAAACGTCTCACTGGAGCGGTTGAGCGGGCTGATGAACGATAACTGGATTACGGGGATTGGCGATGCTACGTTCGATGTAAATACGGCGGGGGCGAGTTTTCAGGATATGGTGGCGAACTCGGATGGCACGCTTCAGTTTGCGATGCAGAATGGCACATTCGCACACGTTGAACTGCCGGGGATGGCTTCTGCACTGCCAGTGTATCGCTTCACGGGAAATCTACAGGTAAAAAGCGGCAAATGGCAACTCTCGGCGGGAAGGCTTGAATCGCGGGACGGAATTTATCAAGTGAGCGGAGCCTACCTACCAGCGAGCGGGATGAATTTCAACTTCACGCGCGGCGATGAACATTCCTGGAACCTGACGGGGACAATTGCGAAACCTCGGGTGGCGCCCGCCAATCAGGAGATCAGCCGGACGGAACCGGAGACAAAAAGCGTGGTGAAACCGTAGTTGTTTTGAGACAGTTAGAAGCGCGTCGAATCGAGAGCTTTTTCCGCGACATTCCTCATGCAGGGACGCAGACGGCCGGTCAGAAGTCCCAAGAGAATCCAGACTCCGAGAGCGAGCCACTCCCATCCTGAAAAATGGCCGGGCACAACCGGGAGGAATTTCATCAGCATCATGGCGAGACTGACGAGAACGCCGGCCAGTGCACTGAAACGCGCGAGGGAAGCGGGTTTCATGCGCAAGAGGGCGGCGCAGACGGCGAACCATCCAATGGCGGACGCTACTGAGCCGACCTCGCTAATTGGCACCAAAATCGCGCTACCGAGAAACATGCAGAGTCCCGTGGCAGTTCCAACTGCAATCACGGCGCTTGACGGCGTCTGGTTTCGCGGATGAATGGCGGCCAGGCGATCATTGAGCAAACCGCGCCGGGCCATGGCAAAAAGCAGGCGGCTTGCGGCGACGAAATTTCCGTTGAAGACTTTGAATAGCGAGAGCAGAGCGGCGCTCAGGATGATACTAACGATCCAGCGCGCGCCGATGGCATGTTCGAAGGCAACGGCAGTCATGAACGGTTCACCGGTTAATTGACGCCAAGGTGCGACGTAACCAACGGCCGCGATGACGACGACGTAGAACACAAAACCGACAACAATGGCGGCGAAGATGACGCCGGCAAATCCCCGCGCGCGAAAGCCGGGATTCGACTCTTCCGCCGCCTTGGTTACGGATTCGAAACCCGTCATGAAATACGGGACTATCTGGAGCACGAGCAGAATGGAAACGAACGGTGTGTGGGTAAACAAAGGGGGAAAGTTGGCCGGCGATCCGCGCGCCACACCGAGCGAGACGAAAACGATGAAGAGCGCGAGTGTGCCGAAGGTGGTCCAGTTCTGGAATGTGGCGCTGAGACGCACACCGCGATAGTTGACAATTGTGACGAGCGCGGTCAGGGCCAGTCCGATGAACAGATGCGGCAAGTAAACGGGATTGCCGCCGACGTTATACAACTCGACGCGATTGAGCGAGGGAAAAATGAAACCGGCCAGACGTCCGACAGCGACGGCTTCCCAGGGGCAAACGATGAAGTAGGCGAGCATCATGATCCAGCCGGTGAAAAAGCTGATTGGGCGAGAAAAAACAGCGGCGGTATAAGCGACTTCACCCGCGGCATCGGGCATAGCTGCGACCAACTTTGAATAAACATAGCCAATGGGAAGCAGAAGAACCCCGCCGATCGCGAAGCCAAGGATTCCTCCGAGCGGACCGCCGCGGGTGAGCCAGTCATCCATGACGACGAGCCAACCGACTCCAACCATGGTGCCCCAGCCCAGGGAAAAGTAATCGGGGAGGCGGAGCTTGCGGGCTAGTTCAGGCATTGGGAAGGTCTCCGAGGGGGCGACACGAGCTATGGCGGAACGAGTGAGTGGGCTGCAAACAAAAGCAGAAGGTTTTTGGGAGACATGCGCGGTGTACAGCGAACCAAGGAATGGAAGAAGCAAAAAATCCGATTCGAGCTGGCCAACGGGTTGGCACTTTCATGCGCGCGAATTATAGAACATCGCACGCGCGCGGCGCCGGGCCGCTAGTTTATCCTCAGGCGATGGCAAAGCGCCGGGAGCAGGCAGCGGGCTGAAGGATGCTCAGCGCATCCTTCAGCGACGAAATTTCAAAGACCGAGGATAGGTGGGTCGCCTCGAGAAGGCGGCGGAAAAAGACTGGCGGATCGACGAGCTTGAGCCGCGCCGAATTTTGCGCCGCAGCGCGGCGCACGAGCAACAATGTTCCCAGTCCTCCGGCGTCGATCAACTGGACTTCGGAAAGATCAAGCACCAGCACACGAAGGCGATCCAACTGTTCGATTCGACGCCGGAATTGATCGAGCTCAGCCCCGCGCACCATACGCCCCGAGCATCGGACCACGGCCACATCTTCAATGCGTTCGACCTGGTATTGAAGTTCCATATATCTGTTCATACGCCCCCGCCTTGGGAAAAGTTCCGGTGATTTCAGCTTCTTTAATAGACGCGGGAGGGCTTCAAAGGTCACCAATCCTTGTAAATTTTGGGGTTCAGTTAGGAATGAACTCGGCGAGCCATCAAAGATATTTTCCAAAACGCAGAGCGCCACAACCATTTGTATTTGCATTCATTTGGCATTTACAGGCCGACTTCAATTCGTGACCGAGGATCAAGAAAATCACGCAGCGCATCACCGATAAAATTGAACGCGAGGACGGCGAGCATGACTGTCACGGCAGGAAAGATAACGACATGGGGAGCGTCAAACAAATGCGAGCGGCCGTCATTCAACATAGAGCCCCAGCTGGCGGTTGGGGGAGGAACTCCGAGTCCCAGAAAGCTCATGGTTGCTTCCGCGAGGACCGCGCCTGCCATACCGATGGCTGCCTGCACAATGACGGGCTGAATCATATTTGGGAGAATGTGCGTGACGATGATGCGCAGATTACCAGATCCAAGAGCGCGCGCAGCTTCGACGAATTCCCTCTCGCGAACGGCGAGCACTTGAGCGCGAACGAGGCGAGCATAGCCGACCCAACCTCCCAAGGACAGAGCGAGAATAAGGTTGAAAACTCCGGGACCGCGGAAAGCGACGAATGCGATCGCGATCAATATGCCAGGGAAAGAAAGAAACGCATTCATAAGAACGATGTTGACGAAGCGGTCGATTGCGCCCCCGTAATAGCCAGCGAGCGCGCCGATGATAAGGCCGAGGACGAGGGAACCGGCGACGACGCCGGAACCGACTAACATTGAAATGCGCGCGCCCCAGATCAGGCGGGAAAGGATGTCGCGTCCGAGTTCGTCGGTACCGCACAGATGCCGCGCAGAAGGGGGATCGAGCCGATGGGGAAGATCGATATGAGCGGGATCGTAGGGAGCGATCTGGGGCGCGAAAATGGCGCTGACGACAAACACGGTCACCAGTAGGATACCAATGGCGCTGAGGGGGTTATTGCGCGCGAGGGCTATCTTGTCGACCGCATCCCAGTTTCGGGCCGGTAGTTGCGCATTCGCAGACATTCCGATTCGAGGTCGCTCCCGGTTTTCTGAATTGCGGCTATTACATCGTGAATCGGGCAAGTATGCAAGTTGGGAGAATGGATCTTAGGCCGACTCGTTTCAAGACGAATGAACATGAGATTTACATGAAAAGAGGAAAGCAACAATCGAGTTTCTTGACACGATTTTGAAAATACGTCACTATTAATACGTTTTAATAAACAATTTACTAAAAAGCTTGACGATCAAGAATCAGCACTAGATCACCTGGAGAAGAGGCAGAGATGCTAGGCGCGGTTGACATCGGGGGCACGAAAATTGCGGCCGGAGTTATCGACAAAATGGGCCACATTGCGGAACGCAATGAATGCCCGACGGAGGTGGACCGAGGCTTCGATGACGGCATGCGACGAACTGCGGCGCTTCTTCGAGAGTCAATGGAACGGACCGGCCGCAAGCTTCGCGGGATTGGAATTGGATGCGCCGGCCCGCTGAACAGCCGGACTGGCGTGATGGGTAATGCGAACAATCTGCGGGGATGGGAAGGCGGCAATCCTGTCGAAATCTTGTCTCGGGAATTTGGCGTGCCTGTAGCTTTGGAAAACGATGCGAACGCCGCCGCCCTCGGCGAATTATGCTGGGGGGCGGGCAGTCGAGAATCGCGTTTTCTTTATGTCACTGTGGGAACAGGTATTGGAGTTAGTGTAATTCTTGACGGGAAAATCTATCGCGGCTCTGACGGATTTCATCCGGAGATAGGGCACCATATCCTCGATCCCACAGGACCGCTTTGCTCGTGCGGAGTTCATGGTTGCTGGGAGAGTTTGGCCGCTGGACCGGCGATGACGGAATGGATGAAAGAACATTCGGCCGCAAGTTACGACGGCAATCTTACTGCGAGGCAAATTTGTGCGCGTGCCCAGGAGGATGACAGCTTAGCCCGGCAGGCAGTTGACCGGGAAGGTTATTATCTTGGCCTTGGCCTGGCCAATCTCATTACATTATTCGCCCCCGAAGCCATTGTGCTTGGCGGCAGCGTAATGAAGAGCGCCCATCTTTTCTTGGATCGAATTCATGAAGTTATCCGGCAGAATTGTAAGCTGGTGCCGGTCGAGAAAGTCGATATCAGGTTGGCGTCGCTGGGAACGGATGCCGGGCTGATCGGGGCCGCGGAAGTCTGGCGGCAGCGGTTCGAAGCGAATCGGGGGTAGGTTGGCGACTCATACAGAAGCGATCATAGAGGGACAGTTTCTTCGTGACATATTAGATCAGCCGCGCGCGCTGACAGCGACGCTCGAAGGGCTGGATATTCCGAAGGAATTGACGGGACTGGCGCGACGGTTGCAGCAAGGCGAGATCAAGCGGGTCGTCCTGACCGGAATGGGCGCATCATTTCACGCGCTTTACCCGACTTTTCTGCGGCTGAATGCTTTCGGCTATACCGCATACGCGGTTGAGACGTCTGAGCTGGTGCACTCCCTGAATTGCTTGCTCACACCTGATACGTTGATCATCGCTGTTTCGCAATCGGGAGAGAGTGGAGAGGTGGTGCGGCTTCTCGAGGACAATCGTGGACGGGCGGCGGTTGTGGCGGTAACCAATGCGGCGGATAGCAGTTTGGGGTTGCATTCGACGGTTTCGCTCGTAACGATGGCTGGGCCGGAGTTTTCGGTCTCATGTAAGACTTATGTTACGGCTTTAATGACGCTGCACTTAGTAACTCATATTTTATGTGGCTGCGATATCACTCTTGCGCGGGAGGAATTATCGCAGGTTATCCCAGCGGTTGCTTCGTATCTTGGCGAGTGGAGAGCCCACGCTCATGAGATCGCGGGAAAACTAGGGACAATTCGCAATCTTTTCGTGCTTGGGCGAGGGCCGTCTTTAGCGGCCACTGGCGCGGGCGCGCTTATCATTAAAGAGTCTGTGCGGCTACACGCAGAAGGCATGAGCGCGGCGGCTTTTCGCCATGGTCCGCTCGAACTGGTTGACGCCCAGACGTGTGCAATCGTTTTTGCAGGAGCGGATACCACTCGTGCTTTACAGGCCCGATTGCGCGACGATATTCGCCAAGCTGGAGGTCGGGCTTTTTGGATTAGCCACGATGCGCGGCCAGCCGCCTGGAATCTACCCGCAGCGCCCTCGAGTGTAAGTCATATATTGGAAATTCTGCCGTTGCAGATGACGACGCTGGCGCTGGCTGCGGAGCGCGGGATCGAGGCTGGCCGTTTTGCGCGGATTCCGAAGGTTACTACAACAGAATAATTCGAAGGCGTGTGGGAGGATTGCTACTTGCCAACTCTTGCTTGTCCTACTAACTACTACAGCCGCGCGGTGACCTACTCTCTCCGTTCACTTTTCTTACGCTCTACTGCACTCCGCTTCAGCGTCGCTTTTCTGGCATCGCTATTTTTCGCCGGCTTATGTTCCGCCTCCGATGCAGGGGGTAACAATTCTTCTGGAAAGATACTGCTTGGAGAGAACTGGCGGATTCAATCCTCCTGCCAGGTTAGGGCGACCGGAGCGGCAATATCGACATATGGCTTCTCGACAGAGGGCTGGCACAAGACGAACGTGCCGACAACTGTGGTCGCCGCCTTGGTGGCGGATGGAACCTATCCCGATCCTTATTTCGGCATGAACCTGAAGTCGCTGCCCGGGATGGACTATAAAACCCAGTCCACAACCATCTTCGCCAATATACCAATGCCCGCGGACAGCCCATTCCGCTGTTCGTGGTGGTTTCGAACCGAGTTTGACGTGGGGGAATTAAAGGGCGACCACAAGTGGTTGCATTTCGACGGCATAAACTATCGCGCCAATATCTGGCTGAACGGCCACAAGATTGGTGACGCCACCGCAATAGTGGGAATGATGCGACGTTTCGACCTCGACGTCACTGCCGATCTTAAGGAAGCCCACAATACACTGGCCATCGAAGTATTTGCTCCGGATACCCGCGCCTTGGCGATGACTTGGGTGGATTGGAATCCCACACCGCCGGATAAGGACATGGGCTTGTGGAAGGACGTTTATCTGACGTCTAGCGGCGATGTGAGTGTGCGTCATTCTTTTGTGCGTTCCACACTCGACCCGACTTACACGACTGCCGCACTCACGGTCGCGGCAGACTTACATAATGCCCAAGCGCATGCGATTACGTGCACTATCCGAGCGGAAATTGAAGACGTCACGGTAAGTCAGACGGTGCATCTGGCCAGCTCGCAGTCAAAAACGGTAGTATTTACTCCCGAACATTATCCGCCGCTTCGCTTCAGCCATCCGCGTCTATGGTGGCCCTATCAAATGGGGAAACCGGAACTTTACAGCGCCCGAATTACGGTCGAGGCCGACGGCAAGATATCGGATTCGGCGGAAGTGACTTTTGGTATTCGCGAAGTTACTTCGCAGCTAACGACGGGTCATCGGCTATTCAAGATTAACGGGCGCAAGATACTGATACGAGGAGCGGCGTGGGCGCCCGACATGTTACTGCGGTGGTCGCCGGAGCGGGCGGAGACTGCGATAGCTTACGTCCGGGGCATGAACTTGAATGCTATCCGCATGGAAGGACGGATGGAGCGCGATGAATTTTTCGATATGGCCGACCGGGACGGCGTTCTGGTCATGCCGGGGTGGACGTGCTGCGATTTCTGGGAGAAGTGGAGTAAATGGACTCCAGAGACTGCGCGGATCGCAGCCGCGTCACTCTCCGATCAGACCGTCCGCCTGCGAAATCATCCCAGCGTTTTCGTTTGGCTTTATGGCAGCGATAATCCCCCACCGCCGAATATCGAGGCTATTTATCTGAAAGTGCTCAAAGATGTGGAATGGCCGAACCCTACAATTTCGTCCGCGTCAGGAGATCCAACCAAACTAACAGGGCCTTCGGGCGTGAAGATGACCGGTCCTTACGACTATGTGCCGCCGAATTATTGGTTGACGGACAAAGAGGCAGGCGGAGCGTTCGGGTATAACACGGAGACCAGTCCCGGGCCAGTGATACCTACTTTGCCGAGTTTGAAGCGATTCATTCCCGCCGATCATCTGTGGCCCGTTGACGAGTATTGGAACTACCATGCGGGACTTGAGCGCTTCACGACAATCGCCAAATTCACGAAGGGAATGGACGGGCGGTATGGCAAAGCTGACAATCTGGAGGACTTTCTTCGCAAGTCCCAAGCTATGAACTATGAAGCCGAGCGCGCGATGTTTGAGGCGTACGGTCGGAATAAGTATGAGGCAACAGGGGTAATTCAATGGATGTTGAATAACGCGTGGCCATCACTTATTTGGAATTTGTATGACTATTACCTTGTTCCATCTGGCGCTTACTTTGGATCGAAGAAGGCTTGCGAACAATTGCATGTTCAGTACTCCTACGACGATAACTCGGTCGCCGTAGTGAATGGTTACGGAGAAGCATTCCCGAAAATGCATGTTCAGGCGGCTGTTTATGAACTAGACGGACGACTGGCGGCGTCGCAGAATGCCACGGTGGACATCCCTCCCGACAGCAGTCTCGTCGCATTCAAGCTACCGCCGGTGAAAGATATTTCACCGACTTATTTCCTTAAACTGCAATTGCGCGAAACTTCGAACAAGTTAGTAAGCGATAATTTTTACTGGCTCTCGACTAAGCCTGACGTGATTGATTCGGCGAACAAACTGGATACCGTTTACACTCCGCAGCGCTCTTATGCGGATTTACGCGGGCTCAACACGCTGCCTCCGGTAAAGCTCGATGTTCGCGGAGCAATCGTAACCGAAGGCAAGGAAAATCATGTTCATGCCGTGATTGAGAACTCCAGTTCCAACCTCGCATTCATGGTACATCTGCGAGTGGCACGTGAAAGCGACGGCACGGACATTGTTCCAATTTTCTGGGATGACAATTATGTTTCGCTCTTGCCGGGAGAGCGCCGCGAACTCAATGCGCAATTTGCATCCAACGACGATAAGAGTAACAACTTAGTCCTGGGGATCGATGGATGGAATATTGTGGCAGCCACAGCTTCGCTTACAGGAGAATCCACACACTGAGCGTCATCTCATCCCGTTGTCTACGAAGGTAATCTATCCATTAACAACGGTTTCGCATACCGCTCCAGGAGCGAGTTATCCTGAGATTGAACACTTGACTGATATATTTAGACTATAAATTTACTTATGGTGACCATTCGCGATGTGGCGAGGGAGAGCGGCTTCTCCGCCACTACTGTCTCTATCGTGCTGAACGACGCACCACTGGCCCGCTACATTCCTGGCACAACCAAAAAGCGCATTGAAACAGCGGCCAAGCGGCTGGGGTATCGGCCCAACGTTTTTGCGCGGTCGCTGCGCAGCCGTCGCAGCCATACAGTCGGGGTGATGGTGTTTGACGCGACTGACCCCTTCTGCACACTGGTGTTGCGCGGCATTCAGAACTCGCTTTATCAGGCTTCTTATTTGCCGATTTTGACCGACGTGCAGAATGAGCATGCGCGATTTGAGCGATATCTGGAGATGCTGCTCGATCGGCGGGTGGAAGCGCTGATTGTGGTCGCGAATTGGCTGTTCGTGAATATTGAAGTTCTGGGCGATCTGGAGAAAAGCAACATCCCGACGGCGATGATCGGCCGGGAATTGAAGAACGAAGCGATCAGTTCGGTGATTGTCGATAATGAGCTGGGAGGCTACATGGCGGTGGAACATTTGTACTCTCTTGGCCATCGTAAGATTGCATTCATTCGGGGACCGAAAACACTGACCGACAGCGCTCCCCGCTGGAGAGGCGTTCGCGCGTTTGCAAAAGCTCGCGGCCTACAATTGGAGGAGCGGCTGATCGCCGATCTTCCGGAATCGCGCGATCCAATTTCCAGCTTCGAAACGGGCTACAAACTTACCGAGGAAATGCTGAAGACAAAGCGACCGTTTACCGCGCTCATGGCGTTTGATGACATGACGGCGTTCGGAGCGATTCGCGCCTTGATTAGAACGGGATTTCGAGTACCGGAACAATGTTCGGTAGTTGGATTCGACGATGTGGCCGCCTCGAGCTTATGTACTCCTTCGCTCACAACTATTCGGCAGCCGATGGAGGTTATGGGAGCAATGGCAACAAGCATTGTGCTGGAAGGGATCAACGCCGTGGTAGATAAGCGCGAGATGCACGCTGTGCATCGCAAGGTCGCGCCGGAGTTGGCCGTGCGCGAGTCGACACGGCGGTTGGGGTAGGATTCCCCGCGCCCCATGCGGAAAAGCCGGCCGTTCAGGCCGGATCAACCGAGTCAATTTTTATTCGCGAAGGTCGATCGCTCGTTTCTATCGCGGGCTCAGTAATCAGATCAATCTAGAAGATGAACTTCGCTCCCAGCTGCAGGATGCGCGGATTGTGAGCCGCAAGAAACTGGAAGAAGTTGGGAGCGCCGTATCCATTCGTGTTGGAGCTGAGATTGTTCCCGGCCGCACCCGCGTCCCCGTAAATAGCCAGCCATTCCGTGTGATTAAACACGTTGAACGCTTCAGCTCGAAACTCAAAGTGTTTGCTTTCGGTGACGGCAAAACTCTTGAACAATGCCATATCGAAGTTAGTACGGCTAGGATTGCGGAGGGAGTTTCTCCCCGAGTCTCCGAATGTTAGCCCTTGAGGCGCATTGTAGGCGTTGGGGTTGTAGAGGAAGCCGGCGACCTGCGGACCACCGGGCGACGGCGGGATATTTGCTTTGGGGTCGCCAATAATGTCCGCGAATGAGCCGGCTCCGATCGTATTGCCAACGCCGGCGTTGTCGCCATAAGTCGACTCGTTGAAAACACTGAAGGGAGCCCCAGTCGAAAAGCTGGCGATTCCCGACCACTCCCAATTCCCCAGCAGAGTATGGCGAGGACCATGTTGCTTGAAGAATGGAAGATCGTAGACATAGCTGACATTCAGCATGTGCCGTTGGTCGAAACTCGAACTGGCGCGGTAGGCAGGCCAATCATACGAATTCACAAAGCCGGCATCACCCCTATCCGATGAGTTGTCGATGGAATGGCCGTATGTGTAGGCAAGGTCAAGCATAAGACCACCGAAAGTTCTGCGCGCCGAAACTTCCAATCCGTTATAACTTGACGATGCGGCGGACTCGATGCGGGTAATTGTGCTTGCACCCAAGTAGGGCCGGAAATAATCCGCGTCGCCGCCACAAGCGACGAACATGTTGATGCCAACCCCCGATTCCTGAGCAACCGGGTTACCGCTGTTGTAGGGAGTGTAACCAGGGATAACGACACCATTCTGTGTGGTACCGTTTGCGCAATCGTTCGGGCCGATCGGCTCACCGGGGGTGTATGGGTTATTTGCGGCCGCTACTGGATATAACTGATTAATATCGCTCTGGCGTGTAAGATGCGTGCCTTTACTGCCCACATAGGAGATCGTGAGAACGGTTTCGTGCGACAGGTCGCGCTCGATATCGAGGTGCCACTGTTGTACATAAGGCCAAACCACTTGATCGGGAATGGAAACAAAAGAAAGCGGCGAGAGGGGAGCCGGCCCACTCGATGCTCCAATGTTGGCATAACCCGATATGTTGTACTGATTTCCTATTTGGATGAGCGGCGAGGATTGAGTTTCCAAAGATTCAGTATTGGCCTCGTTACCGTTCGTGTGTTCAAAGAAAATTCCGTAGCCGCCGCGGATGGCTGTTTTGCCGTCTCCCCAAGGATCGAAGGCAAAACCGATGCGGGGCGCGGGATTGAACAAATGCCCTTTTGAGCAGCCAACCGGAACGCCAGGGGTGACGCCGCATTGGACGAGCCCGTCGTACTCGCCGGCGCTCGAAACCAAGAAACCATCGCCGCTAGGGTCGAGCTGAGCTGCGTCAGAGGCGCGATAGGCCGCCGGATCCCAGTTATACGCGTGATCGTACTTTTCGCGATAAGTTCCGAACAGACTAATACGCAAGCCAAGATTCAGAGTGAGGCGGGGAGTAATACGCCAGTCATCCTGGAAATAAGGCTCGAGAATTTTGTAACGATTGTAGAACTTGACCTGAGCGCTGCCCTGCGTGTAACTCGCGATATCCCCAAGAAGCAAGTCGGCAAAAGCGTTGCCGGTGGTCACGGTAGAGCTTGTGTCAAACGTAAGCGATCCATTTACCTGTGAGCTACTGAGCTCATTTTTTTGCGCCGCAACGAAATAAGCGCCAAACTGAAAGTTGTGCTTCCCAACAACTTTTGTCATGTTGTCGCGATACGTATAGGTCGGATTCGAGTTATACAAGCCCTCCGGCCAGATACCACCTGCATCCTGCGTAAACGCATACACGGAATTCCCGGTAGTTGTGATCATGGGCAGCTTTCCGCCAAATCCATTGTCGAAAAGGTAGCCTAGGCCTGGGATACCTCCAGCGGGAAGCTGCCAGGCGTCAGGGTTTGGTTCGCCCGTGGAGTGCATGAATAAATGGTCGGTGGTGTAACTGGCAATGAACTCATTGAGAAGAGTCGGCGAGATTGTTGTGGTCAGCCGCGCGGCCATACTAATTGCGGGACCTTTAAAGTCCGTTTGCACGGTAGGAAAAGAGTCGCCGCTCCAAAGCACAGTAGGCTGGATCTGATCCCATGAATCGTGGACGTAATGAAAGCTAAGGCGGTTTCGGTTATTCAAATTGTGATCAAGACGCAGCAATTCTTCGCGCCAGGTCGTGGGTTGCGTGGGAGATGCGACGTAATAAGCTCCCGCCGGAATGTTAGCCCCCACAGTCGCAGTTGGGATTAGGGCATTCGTCAGAGCAATGCCGACAGCCGACATATCACCTGCCGGTATCTTGTATGGATTGGATGGATTGTAACCCGGGACGCCAGAGAGGTCCGGGCAATCCCCCGGGTCCACGCCACAGAGTGCCGTAAAATCACCAGTGCGTTCGGCATTGGTTGGCACGGCAACATTGAAGTTTTGTCCGGCTTCGACTTCCCGATGAGCCTCTTCCGAGAAGAAGAAAAATGTTTTTTGCTTATCCTCGTTGTATATTCCGGGGATATAAACCGGGCCGCCGAGAGTGCCACCAAAGTCATTCTTTTTGTAGGGGGTCACAGAAGCATCGAAGTAATTTCTGGCATTAAATACGTCATTGCGGACAAATTCATAGATATCGCCGTGGAAGGAATTAGTTCCGGATTTTAATTCGGTTTCGACGGTACCGGAACCGTTGCGGCCGTATTGCGCGCCATAATTCGAGGTCAGCACCTTGAATTCGGCAACTGCGTCGATGCTGGGATAGACGTTCAAGCTGGCATTGCTGCCATTATCCATGTTGTCGCCGCCATCGAGTTCCCAGTTGTTGTACTCGGTACGGCCACCATTAATGCTGTATTGCACACTTCCCATGATGCCGACCTGGCCTTCGTCCTGCCCCGTCTGGTTACTGACCCCAGGAACGAGAGTGACTAACTGGGTGAAGTTACGGCCATTAAGTTCGAGTTGGCTGATTTCTTTGCCAGTGACGGTTCCTCCCAAGTCGGAAGATTGAGTTTCGACCTGGGCTGCCGTGGTGCCAAGGACAGTCACTTCGGCGGTAGCGCCTCCAACCTGCAAGGCAACATTCACGCGCGTCTTTTCGGCGACACGGAGAACGATTCCGCGGGCTTCATACTTCTTGAAACCGTGAGCAACGACTGTAATATCGTAGGCGGCCGGAGCGGGGAGCGCCGTTGCGCTGTACTCGCCATCTTGATTTGAAACAAGGTTGCGGTGAATACCCTTCCCGGAGCTATCGATCGACACTTGGGCGTTGGGAACGGCAGCTCCAGTTGGATCGGTGATTGTGCCCGTTAAGGAGGCTGTATCTTGCGCGAGAACGCCGATGGAGAGAAGTCCAAGAAGAACCGCGACGATCAGCACCTGACGTATGTTCATGCCCGACTCCCTAGGCCCTTTAAAAGCATCGCGGGCCAGTTTCGAAGCAACGACAAGCGTAATGCATTTGTCGAAGCCAACTATGAAGCAGGGCAATTCCGCAAGATTGGAATCGGCCCAAAAGAATCCATTCATTAAAACGAATCAATACTGCCCCAAAGCGATTAAGCTGTCAACAGAGGGGGCGGCTATTGAAAGCGATAGCCGGACTTAAGGGCGCAGCGGTAGATGCGGCCGCGATCGGGATTGACCTCGACATCGCAGGTGGCCCAGCTCAGAAAAAGCGCGGGGCCCAGAGGAAAGATAATGGTCTGGCCGTCGAGATCGGCTTCCATGCTGACGCTCTCCGCGTCGGACGGCAGGGTAAAAGACAGCCCCTCCCCGAAAATGACGGGATAGGACCAGTGTTCAATCTGACTAGCCATGGGACGAAACACTTCTGCCTCTAAAAGGAACGTAGCGGTATCAGACCAGTCGCGGGCGGAGACAGTCAATATCTGACCACCCTGCGAGAGACGGTCGGAGTCAATCTTTGTGAAGGGACAGGGCCCGGCAATGCAGGACGCCCGGCCATCGCGAAATTCATTGCCGGGACCGGCATCAAGCGAGGAAGACCCGGCGACTGCTTTCCATTTTCCATCGGGCGAGCAAGGATGATGACCATTGCAGGGAACATTGCCTTTGTTCACAATTTCGAAAGTTTTCACAGAGCTGCCCACATTGACTTCTGTCATGGTCTGGCTCGTGTATCTCACTCGCACATTAGCGATCCTCACCCTTGGCTGATTCTGGATTGCTGGATGAGTGGAAAGCGGGACGAGGTGAACGACATAAAGCTTGTTGCTGACAACGTCGTTCAGCTGGAGAGGGCGATATTGTGAATTGCTGAATCGAAGGGTTATGGCGTGGCCCTGGCGAATGGGCTTACGCAACTTGAGAATGAAAAAGCCATCTGAATTGGAAGTGGAAGTGGAGATGCCGAATTCGCCGGCGGAAACCTCGACTCCGGGAATGGGCAACTGCTTGCGCGGATCGGAATCCGCGCTGAGCACCGCGCCGCGGAGCGAGATGGGTTGTTGCCGATGCCATTGAATTAGCGCGATTGTGCTGCCGGTCAGCAGAAGGGCCACTAACGAAGCAATCCAAGCTTCCATTTTATGGGAGCGGGTCATCCTCTAAATAGCTTTGACTGTTTCATGAGATGAACGGCACGGCTCGAAGGTTCGCGAATTGACGCAACGGGATGAGATTTCCGAGCATCCTTTAGAGACCTTCAAATTCAAGAATATTGGATTTCTTGCTTTCCCGGGCAGCGCTTCACTTGAAGGCACCCCCCGATCCGAATTATCGTGATCTAATTTTAGATGATCTAGTTCTGTATAACTCATTTGCGTGATCAATCTCTTATGATTTATGGAAAACGCCTGCTCATGACTGATCGAGAAAATTCTCTAACACGAAGAGATGTGCTGCGGCAGATGCTGGGCACAAGCCTTTGCGTTCCAGTTGCCGAAATCTTCTCCGGTTTGGACTTTGAGATGCGAGGGGGCACTCAGGTCAACGGTGTGGGTAGTGCGGTTTTATCGGCTGAGGACGACCAGTTTTTGAATGACATTGAGCAGGCGAGCTTTCTCTTTTTCTGGGAACAAGGGAACGCGAAGACTGGGATGGTTAAGGATAGGGCGAACGTCCGCGGCGCCGATCAGGGAGGGGCGTCGAGCATCGCGGCGACTGGCTTCGGTTTGACGGCCTTGTGTATTGGAGCCAAGCGCGGTTTTATTTCGACCGAAGATGCGCTCGAACGCGTATTCGCCGCGCTGCGTTTCTTATGGAAGAAACTGCCGAACCATCGCGGATTCTTTTATCACTTTGCGAATCCCGAGACGGGCGAACGAATGTTCGATTCCGAAGTGTCCTCGGTGGATACGGCAATTTTGTTATGCGGAATTCTCACCTGCCGCGAGCATTTCCGGCATCCGGCGGTTGCGGAACTCGCCAACTTTATATTCAACCGTGTGGATTGGACCTGGCTTTCCGAAGACACTTCCCTGCTCACGCATGGCTGGACGCCAGAGATTGGATTCTTGCCATCGCGATGGGACTACTACAGTGAATTAATGATGATGTATTTGCTTGGGATGGGGTCATCGTCTTATCCGCTGAAGCAGGAGGTATGGAATGCATGGAAGAGGTTGACATTTGAGTATGACGGCATTCGCTATATTGGATCATTTGCACCGCTATTTGTGCATCAATACTCGCAGGCGTGGTTTGATTTTCGCGGGCGGCGGGACAAGTATGCGGATTACTTTCAGAATTCGATAGCGGCGACGGAGGTCCATCGATTGTTCTGCATTGAGTTGGGAAAACAATTCCCGGATTACAGCGACGATTTGTGGGGGATTACGGCGTCGGATTCCGAACGCGGATATATCGTATGGGGTGGACCTCCCGCGATGGGGCCAATTGATGGAACAGTCGTGCCGAGCGCGACTGGCGGCTCTTTGCCGTTCCTCCCCGGGGCCACGATGCGCGTGCTGAAGACGATTCGATCCCGCTACGCGCCGGCGTGGACAAAATATGGATTCGTGAATGCGCTGAATCCTCTCAAGAATTGGTACGATTCCGACGTGATTGGAATTGACACTGGCATCACCATGCTAATGGCCGAAAACCTTCGGACCGGTTTTGTGTGGGAGACGTTCATGAAGTCGCCGGAGGCGCAGCGCGGAATGCAGCGGGCGGGGCTGAAGAAATATTGATCGCCAAATTAGTCACAACGGTATAGTTTCTTACAATCCGAGATTTGACAAACAAACTCGTGATCGAAAAAGCAGCGTCCTGGGCGCGGAAAGTCCAGCGAATCGAGTGTTGCCACTCGGTCCGACTCTCGCCAACCGGGATAGCACTTCCTTCATCTAAACGCCGCTTACAGTTTGGCAACCTTGGTTTGGCGGGCGGCTGAGTGGATCCAATCATGGCCCAAAAACAGGAATTCTGGCGCGGATGGCGCGAGCGGATGTCAGCCCTCCGCAACGTTCCGGCGGTGCTACGTTTTGTGTGGGAGTCCGGCCGAACTGTTGTCGTACTCGGGTTGGTGTGCCGGGTGGTGGCTTCTCTGTTGCCGCCGGCGCTATTTTGGGTGTCGAAACTTATCATTGATACCATCTTCCGCATTCTCACAACCCATCAGCGCGCGGGCGCGAGGCTATGGTGGCTGGTGGCGGCGGAGTTCGCGCTGGCCGTGGGCATGGGCGTTCTTGCCCGAATAATGGATTATCTCGATGCCGTGCTGGCCGGCAAATACACACACCACATCAGCGTGCGGGTGATGGAACAGGCTGCGGGGCTGGATTTGTTGGCTTATGAAGACCCGGTCTTCTACGACCGGCTGGAGCGGGCCCGAGTCCAGGCAACGGACCGTCTGTTCATGATTCAGGCCATGGGAAGGCTGATCCAGCAGGTAATAACGACCATCACGCTGTCGATTTCAATCATGGTTTTCTCACCCTGGCTGCTGCTGCTGCTGGTTGTCGGCGTGATTCCAGCGTTTGTGGGGGAGACACATTTTGCATTCATGGGCTATGCCAAGAATTTCGGCCAAACGCCGGTGCGGCGGCAGCTTGAATACCTCCGAATTTTAGGGGGCAGCAAGGAAGCCGCGAAGGAATTGAAGCTTTTCGGTTTGAGAGATTTCCTGACAAATCGATTTAAAAAGCTATCGCACCAGGTTTATGAAGAAGACGTGGCACTGGCGCGACGGAAGGTGGTTGCAGGCTCGGTGCTTTCGGCAATCGGCACTGCGGGCTACTATACGGCGTACGTATTCGCGGTTTGGAAAACGATAACGGGCATCTTCACATTCGGCACACTCACTTTATTGGCGAACGCGATTCGAGAGGCCAGTTCGAATCTGCAGCAAACCTTTTCTACTTTATCGACAATCGCGGACCAGGCTTTGTTCCTCACCGATTTGATCGCGTTCTTCGAAATGAAGCCCACGATCAAGTCGAAGCCGAATGCGTTGCCGGCGCCGCGTCCCATTCTGCGCGGCTTTGAATTCCGCAATGTTTCGTTCCGTTATCCCGGCAGTTCGCGGCTGGTGCTGAATCAACTGAATTTTCATTTGCATCCCGGCGAACGTGTAGCGCTGATCGGCGAGAACGGAGAGGGCAAGACGACGATCGTAAAACTGCTGACACGCCTCTACGATCCGGTAGAGGGGCAGGTGCTGCTGGATGGCGTGGATCTCCGCGAATACAACCTGGAAGATCTTTATCACGAAATTGGCGTGATTTTTCAAGACTTCATGCGATACGAAATGACGGCGCGGGAAAACATTGCGGTGGGAAAGATAGAAGAGTCGGCGAACTTGCCGCTCTTGCGTGAATCCGCGCTGAAAAGCATGGCGAACGAAGTGGTGGACAAGCTTCCTTCCGGATACGAGCAAATGCTTGGAAGGCGCTTCGACGGCGGCGTCGATCTTTCCGGCGGGGAGTGGCAAAAAGTCGCGCTAGCCCGCGCGTATTTGCGGGATGCGCAGGTGCTTATTCTGGATGAGCCCACGTCCGCCTTGGACGCTCGGAGCGAGTATGAGGTGTTCCAGCGCTTCGCCGATTTGACGGCAGGAAAAATGGCCTTATTTATTTCGCATCGATTCTCGACTGTGCGAATGGCTGACCGCATTGTGGTGCTTGAGAAGGGCCGCATCGCCGAGGAAGGAGATCACGAAACATTGACAAACCTGGGAGGGCGGTATGCGGAGATGTTTGAGCTGCAGGCAGCCAGTTACCGGTAGATGCAGGCGCAAAAGAACGCTGGCGGGGATAATGAGTGTTAGCGCGGAATCGAATGACGGGAATTGGTGAGTAGCAAGGGGCGTCGAGTGGCAAGGGGCTGGGCCATGGTCGGTAAGGACGGATAAGGAATGGTTTCGAGAACACATCTCGGAATAATCGTGGAAGAGGAGCATCGGCAGCCTTCCGCAGCTAATCGCGCGCCGCATAAAACCATGCGCGATGCAGCCGTAGAGCTGGCCCGTGGGCTGGACTGGTTACCCGGCGCTTCTTCAGAAACGTTCCCGGAGCGGTGCAAAAAGCTGTCGGCAAGTTTTAAGGCTTTAGCCGAAAGTCTTCCCGCCGCCTCTGCGCAATCTCCGGGCTCGGAAGGGCTTTTGTGGCTTCGAGACAACACGCAGCAGCTTTCCGCGGCGGTGCGCGCGGTGTCGGCAGACATCGGGCGGCTCACGAGAATTCCTCATGTTTCGCGAAAAGAAGAAATCGTTCCACGGGTATTGGCGATCGCGGAAGGATATTTAGCCGAAACGAACAATGAGTTTCGTGAAGACGATTTCATGGCATTTTGCCTGGCTTTTGAAGAAGTTATGCCAGTGGAATTCAACGAGATCGGCACCCTGGTACCGGCGCTGAAGCTCGGGCTACTGGAGCAGATTGTCGAACAAGGCAAATACCTGGTTAGCCATCCCGCCGACAAAACTGCGACACGCATACCTACATGCATACGGAGTTTGCAAAATGCCACGCAAACTTCGTGGGAGGAAATACTCGAGCGGCTGGTTCCTTTTGACAAAGTGCTAAGAGAAGATCCCACGGGTGCGTATGCGGCCATGGACGTGGAGAGCCGGAATCTGTATCGGGCGAAAATCTCGCGGTTTGCGGAGCGCTCCGACCGAAGCGAAATGGAGATAGCGCAGGAAGCGCTCGCCTTGGCGCGCCAGGCATACACAAGAGACAAGAGGGATGCGCGGACCCGTTTACGAGAATCGCACATTGGCTACTATCTGATTGCGGAGGGATCCGAGATCCTGGGCCAAAGAGTGGGATTCCATCCGACTTTTGGCGAACGCTTTCGAACGGGATTACGACGGCATCCGGATGAATTTCTTCTTCTTGGTATTGCCCTTCTGACATTGGCGGTGATGACGGCGGCGGTTTGGTTGCTGACGCCAGCAACGACTTCGCCTCTGCTCATCATACTTTCAATGTTGTTTCTGTTGCTGCCAAGTTCGCAAGCGGCAGTGCAGGTGATGAACTACCTTGCGACGAACCTGCTGCCAGCGGGAACGTTGCCGAAGCTCGAGTTCTCAAAAGAAGTTCCCGACGATTGCGTCACGCTGGTGGCTATTCCGGCGCTTCTGCTGAATGAGAAGCAGGTCCACACTCTGGTGGAAGATTTAGAGGTGCGGTATCTGGGGAATCACCACCGGAATATTCATTTTGCGCTGGTTTCGGATTTACCTGATTCGCCGGAGCCGGCGCGCGAAGACAACGCCCTGGTGGAGCTTTGCTCGAGATTGATCGGCGACCTGAATGAGCGTTATGCCGCGAAAAACAGCGGGACGTTCTTTCTTTTTCACCGGCACAGGGTTTATAACCCGCGCGAGCGCGGATGGATGGGGTGGGAGCGCAAGCGGGGCAAGCTGCACGATTTAAATCAATACTTACGCGGACGATATGACAGCTTCCCGGTGAAGGTTGGAAACCTGTCGCTTCTATCCAATGTTCGCTTTGTGATCACGCTTGACTCCGATACAGAACTGCCCCGCGGCTCGGCGCACCGCATGGCCGGTACAATGGCGCATCCTCTGAATCAGGCCATCATCGATCCTGCGAAAAACATCGTGGCCGCGGGATATGGCATTTTGCAGCCTCGGGTTGCGATCAGCGTGCAGTGCACAGCGCGTTCGCGGCTGGCGACTATTTTCGCGGGCGAAACCGGGCTGGATCCTTACACCCGCGCAATTTCCGATGTTTATCAGGATCTTTATGGAGAAGGCACCTACGCGGGTAAGGGCATCTACGAAGTCGATGCCATGCTGCAAGTTCTCGAGCATCGCTTCCCACGGAATGCTCTGTTGAGCCACGATCTGATTGAAGGCGCGTATGCGCGGGTGGGACTAGCGACCGACATTTTAGTGATTGAGGACTATCCCACGCATTACAGCGCGTACAACCGGCGAAAGCACCGCTGGCTCCGCGGCGACTGGCAGATTGTGGAGTGGCTGACGGACCATGTGCCGAATGAATCGGGCGCGCGAGTGTCGAATCCGATTTCGCTGGTCTCGCGTTGGAAGATATTGGACAATCTGCGCCGCAGCCTGGTTGAACCGGCGACTTTTGCGTTATTCCTATTTGGCTGGCTGGCGATGGGACGCCCGCTGCTGTGGACGCTAGTCACGATCTGCATTCTGTTTTGTCCGGCCTGGTTTGAATTCGCATTCATATTGACGCGAGCCGCGATCGCGCGCCAGATGCGCGTTGCGCGTGAAGCCTTGAATAATGTTCTTACGGCGAATTTAGCGGTTCTTCTCACGCTTACGTTGCTGGCACACCAAATGCTTTTATCCCTCGATGCGGTTGTGCGAGCGCTGGTGCGTCACCTGGTTACGCGAGAGCACATGCTGGAATGGGAGACGGCGGCCGAAGCGGAGATTGGAGAACGCCGGACAGCTTTCGATCGCTATATCGACTGGATGCCGGTTCTTGCCATTGGTCTTGGTACATTGATCTGGCTGGTGCGGCCGCAGGCGCTGCTTTCCGCGGCTCCGATCCTGGTGCTGTGGGCTTGCAGCCAACGGCTGGCGGTCTGGCTTAATGAATCTCCGATGGAGCCTGCACCACCGATCTCGGACAAGGAAGCCTGGCTTCTGCGCAAGTCGGCATTGTATATATGGCGATACTTCGCGGAATTTTCGACCGAAGAGCACAACTGGCTGATCCCGGATAACGTGCAGGAAGAACCATCGCGCATTGCGGGACGCATATCGCCCACTAACGTGGGGCTTCTTCTTAACGCGCGACAAGTTGCGAACGAACTTGGCTATCTCACTCTGCCGGAGATGGTGGAGCTGACGCGGAACAGCCTGGATACGATTGCACGGCTTTCCAAGTACCGTGGCCACTTGCTGAATTGGTATGACACCCGCACGCTGGAAGCGAAGGCGCCATTTTTTGTCTCATCGGTGGACAGCGGCAATCTGGTGGCTTCGCTGTGGACGCTGCAGCAGGGCTGCGTGGAACAACGGATGAGGCCGCTGATCTCGAGGGAATTGGCAAATGGCCTGCTGGACCACCTCAAGATTCTCAACGAACTGGGCGCGCTGCGGAAGCGCGGGATGGTGCTCTGCGAGAGCGAAGTGAGCGGCGACAATTGGCTGGATAGCCTATTAACCTTTCCGGCAGAGATTCTTGACGGAAGTGATGGGAGTTCGGTGCGCTCAGCCGAGATTGATTGGTTCCGGACGCACGCACATACGAGGTTACAGAGCATCCAGCAGGTAGTGCGATCGTATGTTCCCTGGATGCTGCCGGAGTTTGCCGCGGTTCGGCATGAATTGGCGGAGGGAATGAATTCCAATGGAATCTATTCCCATCTGACAGCCGTCGACACCATTCCTCTGCAAGAGCTTCCAGGCCTTATTGCGGAACTGGAGACACGCGTGGCAGAGGTACTTCTACATGCCAGGAACGGACATGCGGGATCCGCGGGGCGGCTTAGTTCTCTGTTACAAGCCGCGAAGAAAAATGTTCTGGATCTTATCGAAAAACTCCGGCAGCTGAGCCGGGAGAGCGGCGGATTCGCGGAGGAGATGGATTTTTCGTTCCTGCTCGACAAGCAGCGACTGTTGTTGTCGGTAGGGTTGGATGCACAGTCAGCGAAATTGCAACCCTATTGCTATGACTTGCTGGCCACCGAACCGCGGACCGCCGTTTTCGTTGCCATTGCGAAAGAAGATATTCCTCAGGATTGCTGGTTCCGGCTGGGACGCCCTTATGGATTCGATCACGGGCGTCCGGTGCTCCTCTCGTGGACCGGGACGATGTTCGAATATCTGATGCCTTCGCTCTGGCTGCGGTCCTATCGCAATACGCTGCTGGATCGCGCAAATATTGGCGCGGTGCAATCGCAACAGGCTTACGCGGGCGGCAAAGGGATTCCGTGGGGTATTTCAGAATCTTCGAGTTCCGAACGTAATGAAGAAGGTGAGTATCACTATGAGGCGTTTGGCGTGCCCAGCCTGGCGCTCAAGAAAAATGAAGTCGCTCCTTTAGTGATCTCGCCCTACTCCACGTTTCTAGCGTTGAGCGTGGATCCCCAGGGCGCATTGCGCAATCTGCAGCGCATGAACACACTGGGATGGTTTGGGCCATACGGTTTTTACGAGGCGGCTGATTATCGCGACTCAGGCGGCCGCTTTCTCAGAAACCGCTGCATGGTGGTGCGATCGTGGATGGCGCACCATCAGGGAATGAGTTTGCTCTCGTTGGGTAACTTCCTCCGCGATTCTGTCGTACAACGATGGTTCCGTTCAGACAGGCGCGTGATGGCCACAGAACTCCTGCTGCAAGAAAAGCCGGTGTCCCAGCCGGTATAACACACTCCCGCCAGTTCAGCTTTCGGCCGTCCAGCTTCCGGTTCAATCAATCTCGCAGGGATGATAATGCGCGAGTGGCGGGATTGCTTCGCGAGACTGGAAGCGGCACAGCTTCCAGTTCGCGTACGACGAATGGAGGACACAAACTGGGACGGGTGGTGGATTCAGGCGGCGAGCAATAATTCACGCATTCTTGCCTTGGCCTTGTGGAGTTGGGACTTCGAGGTTCCCACGGAGCAGCGCAGGAGCTTGGCGATTTCGTGATGCTCGTAACCTTCGACTTCATGGAGGACAAAGATGGTGCGATAACCCACGGGCAGTTCCTTCATGGCGCGAGTCAATGCGATCCGGTCGACCGACCCGGAGAGACGATCGTCAGTTTTGCCGAGTTCGCGTTTTTTCGCGTCAGGGGCCTGACTAACGGGCTCATCAAGGGAAAGCTGGCGCACTCCCTTCTTGCGAAAGTGCATGAGAACGGTATTGACCGCGACTCGATAAAGCCAGGTGGTAAGGGCCGAATCTCCGCGGAAGCTGGCCAGTTTACGAAATACCTGGAGAAAAGCCACCTGAGTCAGGTCCTCGGCCTCAGCCGTATTGCTCGTCATGCGGAGGCAGAGAGAATAGACCTTGGCTTTATGCGCGTTGAACAGGGCGGCGAAGGCATCTGCGTTACCCTGTTGGGCCATCTGCACAAGTTCCATGTCGGACATGCGCTGAGCGGTGCGGTTGGAATCGTTTTTCACTGAATTCCCCTTTCCCTTGTGGTCATGAAGGTTCGATCTCTCACATCCACGCATTGCAGGTTATCGGCAGGGAGGGCGACAGACCATCCGGTCATACGTGTACGCGATGCGGTTCTTTGCTGTAAGAAACTGGGCGGTGCGGGTTGAGGGTAGCCGGAGGAATCTGATATAGGACGCAAGTTATGGCGAATCGAGGAAATTCATCTGAACGCTGGAATGTTTCCGCTGCCAGTGGAGTTCGCTTTCGGCAACATATTTAATCCTTGCGCAGCAGGACTGGGGCTCTGCACTGGGATCAGACCGTAGGGATGGACCTTCTAAAAGGGGAGACGGTGGAGGATGGTGAACGCTCTATCCGAAAATGCTGCTCGCGTTCTCATAGTAAAACGGCGGGAACGTGGCGCATCACGCGCTCACTTCCCGCCGCTATTTTCAAGCATTCGGGGGGCAAAACTTCGCGTCCTGGATTTGCGCGTGCAGCTGTGCGCCTCCAGATATTACGCCTGCAACAACAAGTGCGGCAGTTACAGAGAAGGCTGCACGACGTGCACGATGTTATTGCGAACGGCGTAAAGCACCAGGTCGCTGACTGAATGCAGTTCCAGCTTGCGCATGATGTTGGAACGATGTGTTTCAGCAGTCTTCACGCTCAGGCCGAGAGCGACCGCGACCTCTTTGGAACTCTTGCCTTCCGCCAGAAGCTGGACAATCTCTCTCTCGCGAGGGGTGAGGCGACTGCGCGTCGGAGATTCAGGTTCGACTACTTTATTGTCCCGGCGCAGATATCCCTCAAGCACCATCGAGGCGACCTTGGGAGTGAAGTAGATTTTGTCGCGGCGTAAGGCTTCGACAGCGGCTACTAGGTCGCGAGCCGCGTCCGACTTGAGGAGGAAGCCGCGGGCGCCGGCGTTCAGGACCTCCTGAACAACCTGATCGGAATCGTGCAGCGTGAGAATGAGGACTTTCGTCTGCGGATTCGCTTTGAGAATCTGGCGCGTTGCCTCCAAGCCGTTGAGGCTAGGCATTCCGATATCGAGGATGACGACTTCGGGCTTGAGCTTGAGGGCCTTCTCGACAGCCTCGCGACCATTGCCTGCCTCGCCGCAAACCTCCCACTCGGGCTGCGCCCGCAGAAGCGCGCATAAACCGCGCCTTACAACTTCGTGATCATCAGCCAGCAAGATTCGAAAAGACATGGGTAATGCCTCCGGGAGAACGGGTGTTTCGCGTTACAGAAAATAGCATTCTTGGGAAACGAGCAATATTGACTCAGCACTTTTCCGCCGTACTGTCGCGTGCCTTACAATTGCCTGCATGAAGTTTGCCAATCCCAAGTTCTTTAAAATCTATATTGGCAAGATCCCGGCGTTTAAAGTCCCGGTGAAAAACTTACAAAAGCAATTACATTTTGCAAAACCCCTGAAAAAACATACCCAACCCGATAGCAGGGTAATCCTCCGAACACAAAACTCCCATACGGTTAAACGGGTATTTTTCGAGGTGGAGAAAATCTGTTTGGTCATTGTCGAACATTCTTCTCAAGAGTCCTACCTTCTAAGATGCGAAGGAACATGTGGATGATTTCCACATCTTGAGATATAGGATTCACCCGATCGACTGAATGCGGCCTCCGACCGTATGCTTGAGATGGAGCCAAGAATCTAATTCCTTCAGGAAGGTGGACGAATGAACTCCGATCAAGTCCAAGGCAAGTGGAAACAAATCAAGGGCGGGGTAAAAGAGCGCTGGGGCAAACTAACGGATGATGACGTGAACATTATTAACGGACAGCGCGATCAGTTGGTGGGCCGAGTCCAAGAGCGATATGGCATCGCCAAAGAACAGGCACAAAAGCAGGTCGACGAGTGGCTAAATTCGGATACGCAGGACGCCGAATATCAAAAGCAGAAAGCAAGCTAACGCGGGTCGCCGTCTAGTCTAATGGTATGGGTCAAAGCGGAGGTCGAGTCGGCCTCCGCTTTGCATTTGGCAGCGGCCCAGGATATATGGCGCCGGGGATTCTTGGCGGAAAACTTAAGAAACGACGATTAGCAAGGACTAGACTGTTGCCAAGTGAGGAACGGCTGCGGCGGCCGGTATGACGATTTCCACGATCGTGCCTGGATTGGCGTTCCGCATCCTTAACTCTCCGCCAAGTTCCCGCGCGCGTTCTCTCATCCCACCAATTCCCACGCCAATGCTTCCTGGCTGTAAGCGCAGGGTTTCGTCATCCGCCCCTTTGCCATCATCGGAGATGGTAACCAGTAAGCCATTTTCTTTCTGAATCAATGTCACGGACGCCCGACGGGCCTGGGAGTGGCGGAAGACATTGGTGAGCGCCTCCTGGATGATGCGAAAAACAGCACGCTCCAAATGGGGAGACAGCCGCGGAAACTCGGATGGTTGAAGATCAAGGGATGTTTTGATTCCGCTGCGCTCGCTCATTCCCTCCAGGAACCAACGCAGAGCCGAGAAAAGACCTCCTTCATCAAGCAGAGGCGGATGCAAAAGATGAGACATGCTGCGGACCTGTTGAATTGCGCGGTCGATGATTTCCGCGGCTTCGCCGATCGCCTTTTCGTTACGTAGCACGGTGGGATGCATCAGCATTCCGTCGAGCATGATCTTGGCTGCAGCCAGTTCCTGGCCAATGCCATCGTGCAGATCGCGGGAAAAACGACGGCGCTCCTCATCCTGCGCGGTCATCAGGCGGCCTGAAAGACGGCGGAGTTCGCGATTCAAAGCCTCCAGTTGATGAGCACGGCGATGCAGCTCGGCGAAGACGCTCACTTTGGCGCGGAGCAGCTCGGAAACAATGGGCACCGAAACGTAATCGACAGCTCCGCGTTGATAGCCCTTCAAACGATCGAGATCAGTGAGATGAATCGCCGATATGAAAATGATTGCCGTTTGCTGAAAGCGAGGATGCTGCCGGATGAGAGCCGCAAGTTCGAAACCATCGATCTCCGGCATGCTGACATCGGTCAAAACCACGGCGATATCGTTTTTGAGCAAAACCTCGAGCGCTTCCCTGCCGGAGTTGGCCGTGAGAAGATTCTCGCCGAGTTCAGCCAACATCACTTCGTAAGTCAACAGCTTGGATGGCTGATCGTCGACCATCAGGATGTTGACCTTTTCCTTAACGCTCATTCTTCTCCTCTAGCCCGTTGCGCAATGGCAGCCAGGCAAAGTCACGCCGGCAGCAGCTCATCGGTGCAGCCATGTCCTTAGAACCGAGAGCAGCTGTTCGGTATTCACGGGCTTGGCGAGATATTCGGACGCTCCCGCTTCCAGGCATTTCTCGCGATCGCCTTTCATGGCCTTGGCGGTTAGCGCGATGATGGGCAAACGGCGCAACGAACTTTTTTGCCGAATGACCTGCATCGTCTCGTAGCCATCCATCTCCGGCATCATGATGTCCATTAACGCGATCGCGACATCGGGAACGGACTCCAGCAGTTCAATTGCCTGGCGGCCAGTTCCCGCCGTCATCACAGTCATGCCCCGGCGCTCGAGGACGCTGCTGAGAGCGAAAATGTTTCGCACGTCGTCATCGACCACCAGCACTTTCTTTCCGATGAGTGCATCATCGGAGCTATGAAGACGCTCCAGCATCCTCTGTTTCTCAGCCGGAAGGTCGACGACCACGCGATGCAAAAACAGCGCTGTCTCATCAAGAAGGCGCTCTGGCGATTCCACTCCCTTGACTACCACGCTACGAGCCAGCGTATGCAAATGCGCATCTTCTTCAGGAGACAATTCCCTGCCCGTAAATACAACGACTGGCAAATCGCTCAGCTCCGAATTGTCCCTGAAACGTTCCAACAACTCGAAGCCAGACATATCGGGAAGGCGGAGGTCGAGAACCGCGCAATCGAACGTTTGCTCATTCACAGCGGCCAAAGCCTCTTCGCCCGTGGAAACGACGGCGACGTCGATATCGTCATAGCCCAACAGTTCCCTGATGCTGAGCTGTTCGGCGGGGTTGTCCTCGACCACCAGCAACCGCTTGCGGCGCGGTGCCGAGTATTCCTTGATCCTAGAGAGTGCGGCTTCCAGCTCTTCGGTGGAGGTTGGCTTGGTGACGAATGAGAAGGCGCCACGGGTCAAGCCATGGTGACGATCTTCATCAAGCGTGAGCATCTGAACCGGAATGTGCCGGGTGGCGGGATCCTGCTTGAGATGATTGAGAATCGTCCAACCCAGCATGTCGGGCAGGAAGACATCGAGCGAGACGGCGGTAGGATGAAATTCACGGGCCAGCGCGAGCGCCTCGGCACCGCGGGCGGCCACCAGCACCTTGAACCCTTTATCGTGCGAGAGGTCGCAGAGGATGCGCGCATAGTGGGGATCGTCCTCGACAATCAACAAGACGGAATCCTCAGGCTGCAAATTCTCGCGGTCGTCGGGAATGCGCTCGATGGGCGCAACCGTGTCCGTCATGGTGAGGGTGAGGGGTACCGGGGGAGTGGGCGAGACTCTGCTGTCGGAAACCCCGGCGGTGGATGGGCCGGCATAGGTCTGCGGCAGGTAGAGGGTAAAGGTGCTTCCCTGTCCTGGGGCGCTGCTCAGTTGAATTTCTCCGCCAAGCAGATTGGCCAGTTCGCGGCTGATTGCCAACCCGAGACCGGTTCCGCCGTATTTGCGGCTGGTTCCGGCATCGGCCTGCTGGAAGGCCTCGAAGATGATGCGCTGCTTCTCTGGCGGAATGCCGATGCCGGTATCCGCGACCTCAAAGGCAATGACCGACGAGACGCTTGCGAGAATAGGATGATCGATCGACCATCCGCTGGCAACGGGATAAACCGACAGGCGCACGCCACCCATTTCCGTGAACTTGAACGCGTTGGACAACAGGTTCTTCAGCACCTGCTGCAGGCGCTTGGAATCTGTAACGAGACTGCGGCTTAATTGCGGATCGCTGTGAACCTCGAAGGTGAGCTTGCGATTATCCGCTTCGTGGCGGAAGGGACGGGCGACCATTTCGAGCAGGCTGCCGAAGAAGATCTCTTCAGCTTCCACTGAAACCGTGCCGGACTCAATCTTCGAGAGATCGAGAATGTCGCTGATGAGGTTGAGCAAGTCCGTACCAGCGCCATGAATGGTGCGGGCGAATTCAACCTGCTTGCCGGTGAGATTGCCGTCTGGGTTCTCGCCGAGCTGCTGGCCGAGCACCAGAATGCTGTTGAGCGGCGTGCGGAGTTCGTGAGACATGTTCGCGAGGAACTCCGACTTGTACTTGGAGGTGAGAGCCAGCTCTTTGGCTTTCTCTTCGAGCGCGCGACGGGCCTGCTCAATTTCCTGATTTTTGCGCTCCACTTCGACGTTCTGCTCGGCGAGCTGCTGAGCTTTTTGCGCCAGCTGCTCGTTGGTTTGTTGCAACTCCCGCTGTTGTGTTTGCAGTTCGGTCGCCAGCTGCTGCGATTGCTTTAGCAGGGCTTCTGTCTGCATTGTGGCTTCAATGCTGTTCAACACGATACCGATGCTGGCAGTGAGCTGTTCAAGAAAAGCGAGATGTGAAGCGGTAAAGACGCTTAACGAGGCGAGTTCGATGACGGCCTTGACGCGATCCTCAAAGAGCACAGGCAAAACGATGACGTTTCGCGGAACGGCCTCGAATAAGCCCGACCGGACTGGCACAGTGTTTGGCGGAAGATCGCTAATTAACATGCGCTGCTTCTCGACGGCGCACTGTCCGACTAAACCTTCGCCAATCTTCAAGCGGCGAAGTTGTCCCTCTGGCCCATCGGAAGCGAATGCTGAGAGCAGCACCATTCCAGCAGACTCCTCGGTCTCCATCTGGTAGATGACTCCCTGCTGGGCATTCACAAGCGGCGCAAGTTCGGAGAGCAACATGCGGCCGACGGTCGTCAGATCGCGCTGGCCCTGCAACATTCCCGTGAAGCGCGCAAGATTGGTCTTCAGCCAATCCTGCTCGGTGTTGCGCTCGGTGGTGAGCCGCAGGTTGTTGATCATGGTGTTGATGTTGTCTTTCAGTTCGGCCACTTCACCGCTGGCTTCCACCTGAATGGAACGGGTGAGGTCGCCCTTTGTAACGGCGGTCGCGACTTCGGCAATTGCACGCACCTGGTTCGTAAGGTTATCGGCGAGCAGGTTGACGTTGCCGGTGAGATCCTTCCATGTGCCAGCGGCGCCGGGCACGTTGGCTTGACCGCCGAGACGGCCTTCGACGCCGACTTCGCGGGCAACGGTGGTCACCTGATCGGCAAACGTTGCCAGCGTATCCGTCATGTTGTTGATGGTTTCGGCCAAGGCCGCGACCTCGCCCTTCGCGTTCACGGTGAGCTTTTGAGTCAGTTCGCCGTTGGCGACAGCGGTCACCACTTTCACAATTCCGCGGACCTGTTCGGTGAGGTTCACGGCCATCACGTTGACGTTGTCGGTGAGATCTTTCCACGTGCCCGCAACGCCGGGAACTTTCGCCTGGCCTCCGAGTTTGCCGTCGGTGCCCACTTCGCGGGCCACACGGGTAACTTCGGCGGCGAATGCATTGAGCTGGTCGACCATGGTGTTGATCGTGTTCTTCAGCTCGAGAATTTCGCCTTTCACGTCGACGGTGATTTTGCGGGACAAATCGCCGCGGGCAACGGCGGTGGTGACTTCGGCAATGTTGCGCACCTGAGCGGTCAGGTTGCCGGCCATCGCATTGACCGAATCGGTGAGATCCTTCCAGGTGCCGGCCACGCCAGGCACGTTGGCCTGTCCGCCAAGACGGCCTTCGCTGCCGACCTCGCGCGCCACACGCGTGACTTCGGCGGCAAACGAGCGCAACTGCTCAACCATGGTGTTGAGCGTTTCCTTAAGCTGCAAAATTTCGCCGCGCACGTCCACCGTAATCTTCTTGGATAAATCTCCCGTAGCAATAGCTGTTGCGACTTCGGCGATGTTGCGGACCTGGCCGGTCAAGTTGCTGGCCATGAAGTTTACGTTGTCCGTAAGATCCTTCCACGTGCCGCCCACGCCGGGAACTTGCGCCTGGCCGCCGAGTTTCCCTTCCGTTCCTACTTCGCGGGCCACGCGCGTTACTTCACCAGCGAAGCCGTTCAACTGGTCAACCATCGTGTTGATGGTGTTCTTCAGCTCGAGAATTTCGCCTTTCACATCGACAGTAATTTTGCGCGAGAGGTCGCCTCGGGCGACGGCCGTGGTCACCTCGGCGATATTGCGTACCTGCGCGGTGAGGTTACCGGCCATCGAGTTCACTGAGTCGGTCAGATCCTTCCAAGTGCCGGCAACGCCGGGCACGCTGGCCTGACCACCCAGCCGGCCTTCGGTTCCCACTTCGCGAGCCACACGCGTGACTTCGCCCGCGAAGGCGTTGAGTTGGTCCACCATCGTGTTGATGGTTTCTTTCAGCAGCAGAATTTCGCCGCTCACGTTCACCGTAATTTTTTTCGAAAGATTGCCGCTGGCGATGGCCGTGGAAACTTCGGCAATGTTGCGCACCTGACCAGTCAGGTTGCTGGCCATTGAATTGACGGAGTCGGTGAGATCCTTCCACGTGCCGGCAACGCCAGGCACCTGCGCTTGGCCACCCAACTTGCCATCGGTGCCCACTTCGCGGGCAACGCGCGTGACTTCCGATGCGAAAGCTCGGAGCTGGTCCACCATCGTGTTGATCGTGTCCTTGAGTTCGAGGATTTCGCCTTTCACGTCCACCGTAATTTTGCGTGATAAATCGCCGCGGGCCACGGCTGTAGCCACTTCGGCGATGTTACGAACCTGGCCGGTCAAGTTGCTGGCCATAAAGTTCACGTTGTCGGTGAGATCCTTCCATGTACCGCCCACGCCGGGCACCTGTGCCTGGCCGCCAAGTTTGCCTTCGGTTCCCACTTCGCGGGCCACGCGGGTTACTTCGCCGGCGAACGCGTTGAGCTGGTCCACCATGACGTTGATGGTGTTCTTGAGTTCGAGAATTTCGCCTTTCACGTCCACCGTAATTTTGCGGGATAAGTCGCCGCGAGCCACGGCGGTTGTCACTTCGGCGATGTTACGAACTTGGCCTGTGAGGTTTCCGGCCATGGAATTCACGGAGTCAGTGAGATCTTTCCAAGTACCCGCTACGCCGGGCACATTCGCCTGACCGCCGAGGCGGCCTTCGGTTCCCACTTCGCGGGCCACGCGGGTTACTTCGCCGGCGAAACGATTAAGCTGATCCACCATCGTGTTCAGCGTTTCTTTGAGCTGCAAAATTTCGCCGCGTACATCGACCGTGATCTTGCGCGACAAGTCGCCACTGGCGATGGCAGTCGCCACTTCGGCGATGTTTCGAACTTGGCCAGTCAGGTTGCTGGCCATGAAATTCACGTTGTCGGTAAGGTCTTTCCACGTGCCTCCCACGCCGGGCACCTGCGCCTGGCCGCCGAGCTTGCCTTCCGTTCCCACTTCGCGAGCCACGCGGGTTACTTCGCCGGCGAAGGCATTGAGTTGATCCACCATGGTGTTAATGGTGTCTTTAAGTTCGAGAATTTCGCCTTTCACGTCGACGGTGATTTTGCGGGACAAATCGCCGCGAGCCACGGCGGTAGTCACCTCGGCAATGTTTCGGACTTGGGCCGTCAGGTTGCCGGCCATGGCATTGACTGAGTCCGTAAGATCTTTCCAGGTGCCTGCAACGCCGGGCACAACGGCCTGGCCACCGAGTTTTCCGTCGGTGCCGACTTCGCGCGCCACGCGTGTAACTTCGGAGGCGAATGAGCGCAGCTGATCGACCATCGTGTTAATGGCTTCTTTGAGTTGCAGAATTTCGCCTCGCACATCAACAGTGATTTTGCGGGAAAGGTCACCGCTGGCCACGGCAGTTGCCACTTCGGCGATGTTGCGTACCTGGCCGGTGAGGTTGCTTGCCATGGAGTTGACGGAATCGGTTAAATCCTTCCAGGTTCCAGCGACACCGGGCACCTGCGCTTGGCCGCCCAACTTGCCATCCGTGCCGACTTCGCGCGCCACGCGGGTTACTTCGGCGGTGAACACGCTGAGCTGCTGAATCATCTTGTTGACGATGTCGGCTGAGCGGAGAAATTCACCTTCAAGCGGACGGCCATCCACGTCGAGACGGACCGTTCGGGTAAGGTTGCCTTGCGCAACGGCGGCAATGGCGCGCGTGACCTCGGTCGTAGGACGGAGCAGGTCATCCACGAGAGTGTTGACCGACATCTCCATCTCGCCCCATGCACCCCTAGAGCCGCGGAAATGAGTGCGTTCCCGTGTTTTGCCTTCCTTACCAACCACCTGCCCTACCCGTTTGAGTTCATGCGCCATCTGCTGGTTGGCGGCAACGATGTCATTGAAAGTGTCGGCGATTTTCCCCGCAATGCCGCCCCAGGAGCCCGGCAGGCGGACGGAAAAATCGCCGTCCCGCATGGTCTGGAGGCTGGTCAGGATGGCAATAAGTTCGGCTGGCGCCGCATTGGGTCCGGGATGCCCGTTACTTTTCGAATTCGCCGGCTGCGATTCGCGATCTGTGATCGCGGTTCCGGCGTTTTCACCCTTTTTCATGACGTCTCCTGCGCGCAAGCGTTGGTCGTTGGTCATTGTTCGTCCTGCCCCGCTCTGGCAAGACACGGATTCGCTATTAAGTGCCGGACCGGATCGCGGGTGCGAAATGGCTCAGCGGGGGAGAGAATCCGCGCGTAT
Source organism: Terriglobales bacterium (assembly GCA_049589875.1). Taxonomy (GTDB): domain Bacteria; phylum Acidobacteriota; class Terriglobia; order Terriglobales; family Acidobacteriaceae; genus Acidiflorens. The sequence continues at coordinate 14,001 of JBAWBR010000070.1, read as the reverse complement.
TCGAGTTTTGGGATTGCCAGAATGCGGGCGAGGCCGAGTCAAGCCAGTGGCGAGAGTAACCCGCACCACACCCTTGAGGATTGTTACCACAAGAGTCCAGAAACATTCCCTACGGTATTTGCTGTAGTGAGTTTTGAAGAAGGGAGGACAGATTAGGTCCAACCGCGGGCAATGAGAGTTCTACTGACGAACGTTCGGCCTTCCTGCGCCGCCTCGATTGCGGGCAGTAAATCGCGACCGGCGTCGGACTTGACCACATAGCCCAACGCGCCAACATCCAAGGCATCCTTGGCGATGCGTATAGAATCGTGCTGGCTGACGAAAACGATGAGCGATGCGGGAGAAACCTTGTGGATGCTCCGAGCAGCTTCGATGCCGCTTACTCCTGGCAGGCCAATATCCAGGAGCACAATCTCAGGATGTAAATCGCCGGCCCTTTTAATCGCTTCTTCGCCATCGACCGCTTCTGCAACCACCTCAATGTTAGGATTGCCGGCGAGAACGGAGCGGAGACCTCGCCGTGCAACTTCGTGATCGTCTACGAGCAAGAGCCGAATCGAAGGCATAGGAATTGTGTGGAGACGACTCTCGTCTGGTTTAACGTGGCCCGGTTTGGTGGCCAAGTCTATCAACGGGGCGACCGATCCATCGCTGATTGCCTGCCCGTTTTCCCTGCTTCCACGACTGCCTTAATGATCAACATTCACCAGTCCCAGCAACCATAATCCCACAGTTTGGGGAATAACCATATACAGTACCTACCTGATTGAGAGGCAGCCGTACTCGGGCGCGAAGCAGAACTGAATGAGCGCCTAATAGGCCCACCATGGCGCGGCTGGGGCTCCGGAAGGAACGGACATACCGTCAATGGATACAAAGACATTCCGTCCAAAGAAAAATGGGAGACCCCAATCAAAACCGCAGGCAGTTCCCGCTCCGCATGAATCCGACCCATTGGGACCGGCGAGATTCGCGAACGCGGTGTCGCTTCCGAAATTATTGAAATCGTCGGCCGCGTTATCCACACTGAAATTCACCGTATTTTCGTTGCCATTTGCGGCCATGTTCTGGGCCGAGAGGCTTAGCGTACCGCTGGGACAGTAAAATCCGGGTGCCGCGCTATTTTGCGCGCACTGGGGAATCGATGAATCCGGGAAAAAGTATCCGTTCGAGCCGCTATCTATAAAACTATCGGGCAAGGCCTGAGAATTGAAGGTCGTGGTGAAGAAATCGGAGCTATTCATGGGGTAGACAGTTGCGGAGCCCAAGGCGTTATTCGATTGGGTTCCTATACCAAATACCATGGAACCGGTAGCGGTGGCAGATTCTCCGTCAACCGACTGCATTTCGATGATTACTCCATTATTGTCGCCGGAAAAGCCGATGATGGGATTGCTTACCTGGCGGGCGACGGCCATAGTAGAGGAAGGACAACTTCCGGCTGAGGTGCAAGCAAAATAAATATTCGGATAGGTTTGGGTGGTACAAGGGGACGTGCCCCTTATATAACAATCGGTCGGCTCGACACCTACTCCAAGGATTCCATTCGCCCCAAGGCCCTGGAGGGTATCCTCGTTCACTCCGCCTTGCGAACAGTCGGTAGGCACGCTAAAACTCGGATTCTCGATCAACTGCACGCTAATTGCGCTGGCTTTTTCTTGAGCGAGCGAGACATCGGCTTGCACTACCGGCCCCCAGAGATAGGAGCCATCCACAAAGTTTACGCAGTTGTAGTAACCCACGCTGGCCGATTGAGTAAGTTGTGGCAGAGAGATTGAACTAACAGCAGAGGCGAGGAGGCGAAGTCCAACCGAACCTGTATCGACCAGCACACCATCAATGTTCTGGCAACTCGAGGTACCGGGTGTGCATACCGTGACGCTGGTAAATGCGGCATCAACATAGTCCTGACCGGGAACGGGGCCGCCGTTAACCGCGATCGGCTGAACGTTGTCGCCGGAGGGACCAGTCGTGTGAAGGCTGTTGCTGCTGCCGCCGCAGGCGACAAGCGCCGCAAAAGCGGTGAACGCGATTAGAGATTGGATCAAACGTGCCGCATGACTCACCACAGTTCCTCCGCTTTTGCGCCAGCTGGAATCTGTTGCGGAATATAAGCGCGGAAGTGAAATGAGCGCATGTATCCGTTCATTTGGACAACAAGTCCCGGAAGCTGCAAATTCAGCGGCCGCCGGCCGACATAGGCGGCCTTAGTGGCTTGCACACCGGCGGAGTATTGCTGGAAATAACTTCCGAGGAGCTGCTCCATATTCGGAACAAACGGCCCTTGCCAGGTCACGGCAAATACGAGGCCGGCGGAAGAAACATACTCACGAACCACGGTGCCGCTGGCAGCGTGAATTTCATGGACGGCATAGGGGCCCGCTTGCCGAACGCGCAGGCTTCCTTTCATTTGAGATTGATCTCCGCTGATCGAAGTCTCATCGCTACCCAAGCCGGCAAAAGCTTGCAGGGGCAGCAGAAGTGTTCCCAGCAATAAAACAATGAAAAGGAGCTTCATGGTGGTGTGAGATGCGCGATAAGAAAATGCGGCTGCCTAGCGCACGCATCGCTGGAGGGTTACGAAAGGCTAATTTAAGCGCTTGATATCGGCGTCTCCGATGATGATGTCGCCCCGAAGAATGTAGGAAAACTCGATCGCTCTTACGTCCAAAGCTTCGTTTAATTCGGAGACTAACGCCAACAGCCGCGTGGAATCGAGTTCCTTGCTCGCTGCTTCGCAGAGTTCTTTCCAGTCTCGTTTCTTAGTCTTCATGGCCGTCCTTTCGCCAAGGGCAGGAGATTTTTCTGCGTACTCGGGACAACTTCTTCGTGAGTACAGGTGCACACTGGGTTCCAATCGCGCAATCGGGTAGAAGGTCTGGAGGGGTAAGAGGTTACGGTTCATTTAACGTGGCCGGGGCAACCATTCTCCAGCCCAGGCGGGTAATTTTGTCCGATTCCCAACACTCTCGGAACAGCAGTTGCCGGACCATTTGTTCAATCCTAATGGATTCCCTGTATATACTTGGTCGCAAGCGCAGCACTAGACTTTGTCGAAGAGCCGTGTCAGTCCCTCTGTCATTTGCGGGTTGGGGCCGGGGCGCGCTACTTGGGGAGACGCCAGGCGGATGTCCAGATGTCCAATTTTCGTATCCTAATTGCGGACGACCACGCGATCGTGCGGCAGGGGTTGAGGTCGCTTCTCGAATCACATCCCGGATGGGAAGTGTGCGCGGAGGCCAGTGATGGCTTTGAAGCGGTGAAGAAAGTTGAGGAATTCAAACCCGACCTTGTGGCGCTCGATATAGGTATGCCGCAATTAAATGGACTGGACGCGGCGCGCCAGATCCTACGCGCCAATCCAAAAATAAAGATACTGTTCCTTACCGTGTACGACACGGACCATTCAGCAAAGGCAGCGATCCAACTGGGCGCGAAGGGATTGATCCTCAAATCCGACGCCGCGCGAGAGTTGATGGTTGCGGTCGAAGCGATTCAGAAAAACTCCACGTACTTCACCGCACGCATGCAACAAACAGTCCTCGAAAACAATTTGCGCGGCAGCCGACGGCTGCTGGAAAAAGATACCCTTACACCGCGGGAGCGTCAGGTTACTCAACTACTGGCGGAAGGCAAAAGCACGAAAGATGTGGCCGCCATTCTGAATCTGAGCGTAAAAACTGCCGAAACTCACCGCAGCAATGTAATGAACAAGCTCGGGTTGCATTCGGTAAGTGAATTGGTTTTGTATGCGGTGCGCAACAATATTGTGCAGGCATTCAGCTCTGCCGCCGGGACTTCTGAGACTCCACCTGCTGCGAGTGCTCCCACCGCCAGTACTGCCACCGCTGGCACCCCTACGCCCGTACAGGAAACCGACCCGGTCGCTTAAATACTGCTGCTCACACCCCTGCTTGGTACAGAGACTCCTGTAGCTGTCAATGTAACTTCTCCAGTAAGATCTGCAACGTGGAACACCCCACTTTAGGCATCAGAGTATCGTGCAGCCGAAAACGTACTCTAGTCCGCCACGGCCCTTGACCAATCCCGAACCAGAAGTGTTTGCAGGCACTGCCCGCACAAATTGGGAAGGGCGGCCCATTAGGAATCGATTACTCCTGTCTCTTCAAGACTCGGAGTTCCACTCGCTGCGTTCATTTTTGACTTTTCAACAATTACCACGTCACGCTGTCTTGCACGAACCGCGGGAAGAGTTGGATTACGTCTATTTTCCAAATCGAGGGTTGATTTCAATTCTCGTCACAACCAAGGAGGCTAAGACCGTTGCCGTAGCAATGGTGGGGCACGAGGGCGTGATCGGCGCGCCTGCCTTCGTTGGCCTGGCCAGATTCCCCTATCGCACTGTCGTACAGATTCCAGGAGATGGGTTCAGAGTTCGCCTTGATGCGTTGGAATCTGCGCTTGCTGAAAGCCCAGGGCTCAGAACAATGGCGATCCGGTATGCTGTGCTCGAGGGCATGCAAGCGGCCCAGTCAGCGGCGTGCAACAGGTTACACAGGGTTGAGCAGCGTCTAGCGCGGTGGCTGCTAATTATGCAAGACCGAGCAGATCACGGTTCGCTTCAAGTTACACACGACTTTCTTGCCACAATGCTGGGAACCGACAGGCCCAGCGTCAGTTTGGCAGCCGGAATTCTGCAACGGAAGGGTGCGATTGAGTACACGCGCGGAGCGGTAAGAGTCGTCGATCGGATGCTCCTGGAAAACGCGACATGCGAGTGCTACACGGTTATGCAAGAATTGAACAATACCCTCCCGGTGGGGCCATCCCATCGACCGTTTCCTCAACAAAACACACAAGTAATTCAGCGTACCCCCAGCAAGACTTGAACCTACAGGATGTACCTGATTCACGATCTTCGTAAGAAGCTTTACTCTCAAATTGTTGTGGCGTAGCAAAGGAGGCCATTATGCTTTACTGGGCTGCTGTATTTCTCGTGATCGCACTGATCGCTGCTTGGCTCGGATTCGCCGGGTTGGCCGTCGCCGCTGCCGGCATCGCCAAGGTTTTGTTCTATATTTTTCTGGTTTTTTTCCTGGTCACTTTAGTTCTTGGCCTTGGAAGGCGCGGCACCCGGGTATAGTTTGGGCGCCGTCATCTTGATCTCGATTTTTATCTGCTCTCTCCTTAAATGAATGAAGGAACCTTTGGCGCCCCTCCCCGGGGCGCTTTTTTGTCACCAAATGCCCTTGTCGCTTCCAGACAAGCTGTGCGCGATAACGGCAGAAGCGGCGAGGGGTGGCAGGAGGGGGAGTCGAAGGAGGGCGCGGCCGTCGCGCCGTCTGCCTGCCTGCATTAGCTGCGCTGTATACAAATGTAGCGCCGTCGCCTTAGATACGCGCAGGAAGCCATTCTTGTATTCAACATGCGAATCCCGACCAAAAGCCGCTGCAAGCACCTCCTCGGGTATCGGGACATTGACTCCGTAGCACTTTAAGTAGTTGCGCAGCAGAGAAAGAAAGGTGGCAACACCCGGGCAAATGCCGGCCCAACTTGACGCTCGAGCCAGTTCGAAGAAATTAACGGCCCCTGCTTGCAAAATTGGCGCGAAATCGACCATATCGCACAGGCGGTAATAAAAATGCCTGTACACTCTTTGCAGTGTTGAAATGATGATTCGTTCTTCCACCGCAGGGACGTAAAAAATGTGCCCATTAATTGACTTAGGGACGGCCCGGCGGATGACCCGCTGAACCAGCTCTGTGTGCTCCCCTGTTTGGCCCAAGTATTGGACGTGGATTTCCACCAACTCCGGAAGCCCCGGCACACAATAGTTCCATTTGTTTGCCAGACGATCGCCCCAGCTGCGCTCTACCGGACGTGCATTAAATTCTTCTTCCATTACCTGCTTGATACGAGCTTCATCGGCTGAGGTGCAAAGGTCAATATCAGAACCGAAATCAGGCCAGTGGTCGAGTGATTTGATGACTGCGACCTTGCAGCCTCTTGAGTCGAGAGCGCTGCAAATGGCGTGGAGACAATCAATGTCGCGCGCGATGCGAAGACGCTCGTCGGCAAGAGCACGTTCGCACCAGCCGGCAATACGTTTTTCTCCATGCCGCTCGGCAGCAATCTGCAACGCGGTGAGGGCTCGAACAATAACGTGATTGGTATTGGCAAGTGCGCCAAACTTTCCCAGTTCCCACTCGTCCAAACCCGCGACGTAAACGAGATCGCGTCTTATTTCATCAGCATCCCATGAGCCTTTCTCTGAATCAGCCATGTCTCGTAGATCGGAGCAGTAAGACCGAATCATAATTCTGGAGAGCACGTCCATGTGCTGTGCCAGGCAGCTCTCGTTGTTCCTGTATCCGCATTTCCTCACTTCTTCGCCCTGCTTCACTTTTCCTCCCGGCCTTGACGCATATGGAGCAATCCTTCGATGGCACAGTAATGCCTAACTTTGTCTGAACTTGAAATTCAGGTAATAGAAGTCATCAAGTACCGCAAAGACCGTACTGACCAATCGGGCGCAGGGATCGACAATGAGACAAGTGAGAAGTGATGCGACCATCCGCTATCAAGAATCTCCGCCCAACAATTGAGGAAGTGTGCTTCCATAAAGATGATGCGCAATCCCGCGTTCTAACATCCTCCTCTTCCAACCCTGTCTCCTGCAAAGCCATCGAAGTTAGGTGTTGAGAATCGCATTACCACAAGGAGCATCCTCAGCGTGCCTTTGAGTGCAATCCTAATAACGGCCGATTCAGCACCGGGCCTCACTTATGCGAGCAGGAATTCTGCAGGCAAGTGCCCCCTTCCGTTGGCGTGTGCAGAAATATTTGGTCGATCGGTTCTCGCACGTGCAGTTGACCACCTGCGCCGACAGGGTGCCCGTGTCGCGGTAATCGCCGACCGCGAAATTGCTTCCTCGCTATCCCTTGGCAGGGATGTGCAGGTCAGGCGGGCACGGAACATCGCCGAACAACAGGCAGTGTTAAACGACATTTTTCGCCATTGGTCAAGCCGGGATACAGCTCCGATGTTGCTCGCACAGCTGGGCGCGTATGTGGAATTCACTATTGCCGACGCGCTTCAATTTCATAACAATAGCGGCCAGTCAATAACTCCACTACATGACGCGAATGGCGCACTTGCTTACTGGATAGTGGATTCAGCGCGAGTGGGATCGACCGCAGAATTACTTTCTACACCTAGACCCGAGCACGAGTCAGCGGCAGGCACTTGCCTGGTTCCTTACCTTGGGGCGCGATATGTTAATCGCTTAACAGATGCGCAGGATCTTCGGCGGCTTGTTCTGGATGCATTCATGGGCCGGTGCGCAATCAAGCCACAGGGATCTGAGGTGCGCCCAGGGATCTGGATTGACAAAGGCGTCCATCTGCACAAAACCGCACGATTGGTTGCACCCGTATATGTTGGTCATCACAGTACTATCGAGCGGTCGGTCCTGCTTACGCGTTTCAGCAATCTAGAGCGGCACTGCCGCGTGGGAGAAGGGAGCGTGGTGTCTCATACATCAGTCCTTCCGCACACCCTGATTGGAAAAGGACTGGATATCTCCTCCGCCATGGTGAATGGCAGTAACCTTGTGGACTTTCGGCGGAATTTAACTTTGGATATTTGTGATCGTACTCTCATTGCCCAGTCGGCGTTCAGGGCATGGCGCGTGCCCACTCATCGCCGCCGGCAAGAAGAGCCGGATCGTAAACACCCGCAAACCGACGTCGAGTATTCGCAATATCTGGCCCGCGCCGCAGGCCGGTTACTTGAAGCATTCAAGGGTGAGGCATGACCACCGGGAAGTCCGTAATAGTGAAACAGTTTCCCTGCGGTTTCAATGATTATGAGCGGTTCTTACATGAACTCGAGCCTTATCTCGAACACGACCGACCTTTTCTCGTTTTCGATTTCGGAGAAGTCACATACATAGATAGCGCCGGCGTCGACTTATTACTGTCGTGCATGGAAGCAGCAATCAAGAACAACGGGGATCTAAAGTTGGCGTCGGTTTCTTCATCTGTGCAGGTAATGTTGGAAATGACAAGAGTCGACCGGCTTTTTGAAATTTTTGACAATTGCACCGACGCCATCGAAAGCTTTCATAGCTTCTCGGCACGTGCGATACGTCAAATAGAGTCGCTCGCGGCCTACAAACAATTGAAACACTAGCGTCGCAGATATGAATGAGGGAGAACTATGAGAATCAATAGTGGCTCACAACGCAGCGGAATTTCGCCAATGCTTATCTGGCTTTTCTCACTGACTCCCTATCTTTGTTGCTGGGCGCAGCAACCCGCCCCCACTGGGAATTCGCAGTCTCCGCCAGTAACATTACGTGGGAACGTAGCGAATAACAACTCCGCTGATAACCCAGATGTTTCTCCGCAACAGCAATCCGCAAACCTGGTTCCGGATAGCCCAGGGGCGATTAAAGCATTGCCCTCTCCGGCAGCGTCGGAGCAATCGCCCACACTCTCAACCTACGCCCGGTTGCAGGAGCAATCACCTGGCCCCCAGGAGCCATTAGGCACGGCCGCCGCAGAGTCTGCTCCGACAACGGGAGTCGCCGCGTCCCGTCCTGCGGGGGCAGCCTTGGCTCCCGCTAAACAGAGGCGCGTGCGATCAATCTTAATTCGAGTGGGTGTGGTTGTTGGCATTGGCGCAGCGGTCGGAACTGTAGTAGCTCTTTCTGAAGCCAGTCCGAGCAGGCCACCCGGTACCCACTAAACAGTAGTAACTTGGTCGAGCCCCGAAAATGGCATTAACCCCTACAACGCGGACGCCTTTGCTTATAAGTTTCTCGGGAATTGATGGGGCTGGTAAGACGACACAGATTGACCTTCTCACCCAGTGGTTGAGCGAGGCGGGGGTGCGCGTTCGCGTGGTCGGTTTTTGGGACGAAGTCGCTTTGCTCACATCGTTGCGCGAGCGGATCGGACACACATTATTCCGTGGTGACCAGGGGGTTGGGACTCCAGGGAAACCAATCGAACGTAAAGACAAAAATATTCAATCCTGGTACATGACGCCGTTTCGGCTTCTGCTGAGTTCGCTTGACGCGATTGGAATGGCGATTGTCATGAGTCGTATCAGAAGACAACAATCTGCCGACGTTGTCATTTTTGATCGCTACTTCTACGATCAAGTCGCCAACCTGAACGTTAACACGCGCCTGGTTCGGGGATGGATTAAACTTTGCTCCAGATTTGTACCGGCTCCGGACATCGCCTATCTTCTAGATGCGGATCCAGTATTAGCTCGCGAACGTAAACCTGAGTATCCGGTCGCATTCCTATACTCAAGTCGAGCGTCGTATCTAGCCTTAAGCCGGATCGTGAGCATGACGGTTATTCCGCCTGGATCGCCGGAAGATGTCTTGAGCCGTATTCGGCGCGGAATTGAGATCGTATTCGCAGGCCTTGTCTCCCTCGGCTACCATAACGATGACCATGCCTGCGCAAGCGCTTTCCTTAGGGACGAGGGGAGGGGAACCGTGTAGGCCGGGTCCGACTAATTCATTCACTCGGGGCGGAGTGCAGCGTAAGAGTGCGAGCCTCATATCGCGTCCCATCAAAGCTGGCTTGAACGCTGATATTGGTTCCTTCATGAAGCTCGCGTATCATCGCAGAGCCGGGTTCGAAATGAATGTCGTAGCTCTTATTATTGCGGGGGTCGACAACGGCGACTAGACCAGTGTGCAGATCGATATATTCCACGCGCCCTGAGAATCCACAAATCGCTCCGGGTGACGCCACGATGGAAATCTTCCGAACCGAAGCTTCGCCATTTTTTCCGGGCTCGAACACAATCGATACAAGGGTTCCGGGACTTAAGCGGGAAACGTCGACCGCTTGATTTTCGCGCAAAACGATCGCGTCCGAAGTTAGCCGCATTTTGACGGGCACGGGAACTAGCGTTTCACGGAGTAACAGATCACCATTCCGAGGATCGAAGGCAATGACTTGCCCGTCTCCTTGCCCGGTCTGCGGCGCGGACGAAATGCGTATGTTGCGGGCAAACACGCTGTCTCCATCGAGAGTTGTGTCGATATAGACTCGATCGCCATTTTTAAGTTCGTCCAACGACTTGGCCTTTCCATCGCGAAATAACTGCGTGCGCTCGTCGAAAAGAACTGTGAGATGCCCTCCGCCAAAGATCTTCAGCGTCAGACGGTCGCGCACCTGGTCAAGGCTTCCGAGTATTCCGCCAACCACCGTCGTGCGGCCTGCTGGTGGCGGAGCCAGATTGGTCACGAGAGAGGGGGTTTTCACCGACTGTTCGCCTACTCCCGGGCTAATAGCGCCGGGGTTTGGCGACCCACTCGACGCCACCAGCGGCGGAAGGTTTTGGGCGCATCCAGAACTCAGCAAAACTGCGATGATCCCCCAGCGAAGCACTGACACCTCCAATCTCCGGTTGCTTGGATGCAAGTGCGAGTGCAAACGGCGAGACAGGGCCGGTAGCCCGAAAGACATGGCAGGCAGCGCATGCGCGAGGTCGTGCATCGAAAACAAGTTGAATGGACAACTGCATGGCGCGTAGAGTCGCATGGTTTAAGGAGGCATTTCTGTTGACCGCGATGGCTTCATTAGCCACAGTCGCATGGCTGTGTGTTCCTCAGACCGCATGGGCCGGCGATCTACGGATCACGATGCCCAAACACAGCGAATTGACGCCCGTGCAGCGTCTGAATCGCGAAGGTGTCGAAGCGGTAAGGAAGAATCGTCTTAATAAGGCAAAAGAACTTTTTTACAAAGCATATGTGCTCGATCCCGGCGATCCCTTTACCTTGAACAATCTCGGGTATGTGGCGGAGCTGGAAGGTCAAGTCGAACGGGCCCAACAATTCTACTCGATGGCCTCGTCCCAGGCCACGGACGCGCGGATTGACTTAGCCAGTTCATCTAACTTGAAAGGGCAATCGCTTGAGAATGCGTTCGCTTCACTGGGCAGCATATCCATGCAAGTGAATCGCGCGAACCTGCAGGCGATTGAACTGATACAACACGGGCGACTGAGAGAAGCAACGGAGGTCCTTGGGACGGCACTGAACTTGGATCCCACAAACGCATTTACTTTGAACAATCTTGGAGTGGAAAAAGAAGCCGAAGGAGAATACGAACAAGCACTGAACTACTACGATGCCGCCGCCCGTTCCCACAGTGAAGACGAGGTCATAGTAACAACGAGCGCCGCTTGGCGGGGGAAACCCCTAAATGCGATGGCGCGTTCGAGCGCGGCCCGATTGCGAGCGCGCATGAAAACACTTCTGAGCACAGAGGAGCAAGTGGCGTCTTTAAACCGCCGAGGTGTGTCTGCACTCAATCGCAATGATCTAAATGAGGCAACGGAATATTTCGGCGAAGCGTATCGCATGGATCCAAACAACGCGTTTTCGTTGAACAACCAAGGATACATGGCCGAGGTAAGTGGCGATCTCGAAAGCGCGCAAGATTTTTACCGCGAAGCGCACAGTGCGAAAGATGCCGTCGCGAGAGTCGGATTGGCCACTCGATCCACTGCCGAAGGTCAGCGTTTGTTCGCTGTGGCGGATCACAGTGAAGAACAGGTTTCAAACGCGGTCGAGATTGCAGCCACCGCCAAACGGCACTCCAACGGACCAATCGAACTTAAACACCGCGATGGCACGCCCGTGATCGAGCCTCCTGCCGAAGCTCCGCCAGTTGCCCCAGCGTCTCCAGTGGAGCCTCCCCAGTCGCTACCTCCCCGCTAGCGCACCCTTGTGCGACTTGCTAGCCGCAGGAACAGACCGCACCCAGCCGCATCGCGCTTCTAAGCAGGCTTCCTTACATTTGAATTATGTTGCCCATCATACAATGCACTTATGAGATCAGTTGTTTGACCAATTGCATTCATACATTGAATACGGTACTTTGCCCTTACACAAAGCTGTAGAAATCAAGCGCCACTCCCAGCTGGCGCGGAGGACTTTTGTGAAGGCGCTTTTGCGGTTGTTCAGCCTCTCCCCGTCGCACGGCCAATCAATCGGCATTCGCCTAACCGTTATTATGTTGTCGGTGTTGGTGTTGTTTCTACCTGCGGCGCGCGCACAGGTGACTGCGGTCTCACTGCAATCACCTGCACTATCGGATACAGGCAAGACGAGTCTCCTCTCGCCAATTCACGTTTTGGCAACCGCGGAAGATACGTCGCCAATCACGGGCTATGTGGTCTACGTCGACAACCACGATGTTTACAGTAATTCCAATTCCTCTGCTGATGCATGGATTAGCATTCCCGCTGGCGCGCATTCCCTCTCCGTTAAGGCGCTGGATGCGAATAGCTCTCTCGCCACCTCAACTTATCAGATCGACGTCACTGGATTCACCGCGCCTGCAGCGCCTTCAAATGCCCATCGAATCGTGAATATAGATTCCCAGGGATGGACAGTGGATAACGCGCCCGGAGTGGGTGGCAATTGCAACAATGGAAGCCTTGGCGACTTTTCCAGTACTTCAGATCCAAATACGGAGAATGTGCCCGCCTCCGGCCAAGGTCAGCACTTCATTCTTACCAGCACCTGCCAGTACGATGACAGTCTTTTTTATCGAAAGTACTCTTCGACATCGTTTGCGAGCGATACTAACTTTCTTTGGGACTTCTGGTTTTACATCCCAAAGACGACCCAATCGAACACCGTTCAAGCCCTGGAATTTGATCTGTTTCATGCTGTTCCACTTAGCGATGGGGTCCACGAGTTTATGTTCGGGTCGCAGTGCAACTACGTCACAAATCAATGGGAATTCTGGCTTCCCGTTACGAGCTCGCAGCTTAGCTGGCTGCCGCCCGGTAATCTGCCCTGTCGCTTTACTCCGGGGCAGTGGCATCACGCCACTTACTTTCTGCAGCGAGTCTCGCCAAGTGGCTATCAGGTAATTCCAAAGGCGTTCACCCCTTCAACGGATGCAAACATTAGTCTGCGTTTCGGGACAGTAACGATCGATGGTAAATCCGTATACGTTGGCGGAGTGTCCTGGTCCACGATTCCCATTCCACAGTGGTCGCCGGTGCTCGGAGTGCAGCATCAATTAGACAGTGCGGCGGCCGGTGCGGTCATCGATGAGTATGCCGATCGGGAGTCTCTTACGTCCTGGTAATAGCATTGGTAACACCCCGGACCGACAGCTTTGCTAATGACAACAAGGGTCGCGATCAAGGTCCGTCTTCCGTTAGCGGCGCTTCAGGTGTAAGACCGGCGGAGGGGGACTGCGCCTCCTGGAATCGGCGGTTTTCTCTCGTGGAGTCGCCTTCAGAATGATCCCAAAGGCGGCTATGTAGCATTGAATGCATGGGAAATAGCCGTTCCCGGCGACGGATGAACGGAAGACCAGTCGACTTACTCAAGAGTTGTTTTCTCCTTCCCAGCTCAAACCAGCGGAGATAGTGCCGGACAACGTGCGGCATCGTCATCCGAATGGCAGCCCAATAGTTTTGCTCTGCCGCTTGCCGCTGATCCCGAGGTGACTCAAGAAGGCCGATTAATTGAGCTGCAAGATCGACAGGATCACCGGTTCTGTAAAAGCTGACCGCCATATCTTCGTTTGCAGCCATATCGCGAAAGTCCGGGATGTCTGCGGATACGATTGGTACCCCGTACTCGCACGCCTGGTGGGCAGGACCGCTAGACCCCGTTGCGGAGTTATAGGGCAATACTACAATACTCGCCGTGCCGAACAGTTCCGGCAGATTTTCTTCCGCTGCATACCCGCGAAATTCGATTCTCGGATTTTCTCCGTATTTGTCGCGGATAGATTCCCAATAGCCGGGCTTTGTGTGATGGTTGGCTCCGGCGATCAGTAAGCGGGCGGTGGGTACTCTTCGCAACACCGCGGGAAAGGCCTCCATCAGCGTTTCCAGTCGTTTGTAAGTTCCCCAATGCCCAATGGCAAGGATGCGATGGTCGGGATTGCCACGCCGCGAAAGATCGGGAAAAGTAGGACAGGCCTCAAATGTGCCATGCGTGCCGAGTAACACGTTGTGAGCCGAATACTTTTC
>JBAWBR010000069.1:0-83452 GCA_049589875.1 Terriglobales bacterium | reverse complement strand
CCGCTGCCATCCCGCGGTCAATACTGGCGTCCTATTCAGGCACGTACCAGTATGGGCCAGAATATTTTGCGCCCAATGCCAAGTTCACTCTGACTGCCAACCCGGGCTACCTACTTCTCAAACTAGGCGATGAACCGGGCGATCTTCGCACGCCGCTGATTCCGCTCTCAGGGAATGACTTCCTTGAGCGCAATTTCTTCGGCCACGTCGTGATGTCGCGCGATGCGGAAGGCGCCGTCAACGGCCTGACCACCCGTTATGGCCGACAGGAATTTTTCGCCCGCCGCCTGGGGGCAAAGTAAGGGGAAACTCGCGCACCGTCACGGCTGGTAGCTGCGAGACTCAGAGCAAAGCCCGCTGTTCACGCCTCCATTTTGCCGGAGTCGCACCAACGAGGTTTGCAAACGTCTGAGTGAGGGCAGCTTGATCAGAAAATCCAGCCTGCGCGGCAATTTCCACCAACGAGTTACTGGTTTCCGATAAAAGACCCTTCGCGATCTCAACGCGCTGCAGAATCAGATAACAAGGTGCGGACGTCCCAAACGATCTCCTGAACGATCGCGCAAAATGGCTGACTGAAAGCCGACATTCCTCGGCAAGTGTTTCCAATTTCACCTCGTTTTCGGCGCTCCGATACACCTTTCCGATACCCCCCGGCGCCGAACCCAGAAATTCAAGTTAGCATGGTCCAAACTGGGTGTGAACAACGCGCGACTGGGGTATTTCACAAAGACGTTTCCCCAGGAAGCCTCCTGCGCTTGCTGCGCCATTCCGGCTCAACAAGAACGACACAATTTCAGATACACCACAGCGCTTTTGGCTTATGTAACGCAGTGGCGTTAGAAACCCTGTCCCGAACTGCTCCCGTGGAAGCCGTAAAGATTGGCCTTCTCCGTTTCCACAACTGGCGTTAGAAATGTGTAGTTTGCTAATGAGGCGCTAGCGTTCCCTCGCCCGCTGGAAATATGCAAGACCCCGACATCCGATCCCTGAAAGAAGGCTGACCGGGTCAATGTGCGTTTGGCGATTTTTCGCCAATTGAGCGACAGCGCCCCTGGGGGAGGGTTCCGGGAGGCTACTAAGACTTAACAATCGCGGCCATTTGGGATTATTATACCGCCCCATGATGTGGGACGGCTTCATCGAAGCCGTCTTCGGGTACTTCACACAAAGGTGGGGTTCAAAATGAAAAACGCTAACTTCGCAAGACTGGTGTGTGCTGTAACGATGTTGATGTTTGCGACAGCGGGGATGGCGCACGCACAGGCATCCGCGGTCGGCAAGTCTTCTCGGACAATTCCCGCGACCGGTTTATTGATTCTTCCGGCAGATGCTCAGGGACCTATCTCAGCGGCGTTGGGAAGGGACGAATCCCAGTATTGGATTCATCGAAGCGCTGACGGCTTCCATGGCGAAAATCCCCGGCAGGCCTTGGTAGCGGAGTTCACCAAGGATGGAGCCGAGGTGCGCAGGCGCAACTTACAATGGGTGCTCCAGACCCGCGCCTACGGATACGGCAATACCCTGCGTCCGCTAAAGGTGGTTGCCCCGTATGCCAGCGCCAACCGGGTCGAGTACGAGCGCGACGGCATAACGGAGTGGTATGAGAACGGGCCGATGGGCTTGGAGCAGGGGTTCACACTTTCTCATCGTCCTGGGAACGCAAACGGCCAGCCGCTGACATTGGAATTGGAACTGCGCGGAGATCTCTCGGCATCGCTGGTACCGGTTGCTTCGAATGAGAAAAGCAAGGGGCTCGAATTGCGCGGCAAGGATGGGAAGCCAGTATTGCGCTACACAGGCCTCGAAGCTCGCGACGCGACGGGACGAGAGTTGCGGGCCTGGTTGGAGGTGCGAGCCGAGCAATTGCTGGTGCGGGTAGACGATAAAGCAGCGCAGTATCCGGTGGTAGTTGACCCATGGATCCAGGAGGCAGAACTGATCACTTCCGACGGTGCAGCAAATGACGAGTTTGGATGGTCCGTAGCAGTAGACGGCACCACGATCGTGGTCGGCGCCGTTAGTCATGCCTTAACGGGAGCGGCGTATGTGTTCGTGCAAAGCGGAGGAACCTGGGTGCAACAGGCCGAATTGATCCCATCCGACGGCGCGGCTGCCGACGAGTTCGGCGCGAGCGTCGCGGTGAGTGGCAGCACGATCGTGGTGGGAGCCATCGATCACCCGTATTCGTTTCCTCCGGGCCCCGGCCCGGGGGCCGCATACGTGTTCGTTCAAAGCGGCACCACATGGAGCCAGCAAGCGGAGTTGACGGCATCGGACGGGGCGGGGGCTGACAACTTTGGCAATTCCGTCGCGGTCAGTGGCGGCACGGCCGTGGTGGGAGCCCCTTATCATAAGGACGGTTCGAATAGGGGCCAGGGAGCGGCATATGTGTTCGTGCAAAGCGGCACAAGCTGGAGCCAGCAGGCGGAACTGATCGCTGCCGACGGTGCGGGAGGCGACGGCTTCGGCCAGTCCGTCGCTCTCAGCGGTACTACGGCCATGGTGGGCGCCCCCAGTCACATGGTTGGCTCGAATGCGGGTCAGGGAGCGGCGTACGTGTTCGTACAAAGCGGCACAAGCTGGAGCCAGCAAGCGGAGCTGACCGCATCCGATGGAGCGGCGTCCGATATCTTTGGCGTTTCCGTGGCGCTCAGCGGGACGACGGCCGCGGCAGGCGCTCCCGGGCACACGGTCGGCTCGAATGCGTACCAGGGAGCGGCGTACGTGTTTGCTAAGAGCGGCACAACGTGGAGTCAAAAGGCGGAACTGACCGCATCCGACGGCATGGCATATGACTATTTCGGTTATACCGTCGGAGTCAGCGGCAGCATAGCCGTGGCGGGCGCCCCGCGGCACACGGTCGGTTCGAATGCGGCCCAGGGAGCCGCATATGCGTTCGCCGAAAGCGGCGGAACATGGAGCCAGCAGGCAGAGCTGACCGCATCCGACGGCGCGGCGATCGATGCGTTCGGCATTTCCGCAGCGCTCAGCGGCAACATGGCCGTATTAGGGGCCCAGAATCACCAGGTGGGTTCAAATGCGGAGCAGGGAGCGGCGTACCTGTTTGAGCCGACGACCACAGTGACGCTGACTCCAGGTTCGCTGAGCTTCGGAAGTGTGGCTGTCGATATTACTAGTGCCGCAAAGATGGTGACGCTAAAGAACACCGGGACGGCGACTCTGGATATCGGCAGCATCTCCATCGCGCCAAGCGGTAATTTCACAATCTCTAACACTACCTGCGGCGGCACGCTGGCCGTGGGCAAGACGTGCAAGGTGAGTGTAACCTTCGCGACCACGCAACTCGGCGCGGCGACGGCGACGCTCAGCTTTTTCGATAACGCTACGGGCAGCCCGCAAACCGTGGCGCTCTCGGGCACCGGCGTGGCGCAAGCCACTTTGACTCCGGGCGCCATCAGTTTCCCCACGACCAAAGTAGGAACGACCAGCAGCCAAATGGTCACGCTGAGAAACAATCTTCCCACTGCGCTGATGGGCATCTCTTATTCAATAGCGCCGCCATTTGGCATCGCAGCCGCCTCAACTTGCGGAACGACGCTAAACAGTAAAGCGAGTTGCGTCTTCAGGGTGACGTTTACGCCGTCGACCACCGGCCCAGCAACCGGCATGCTGACCGTGACCGACAGCGCCAACAACAGCCCACAGACAGTGAGCATGGAGGGAGATGGGGATTAGCCGTCCAGAGGCCGTGCGACAAGCGCTGGCGAGCCTCTAAACATCCGCCAGATCGTCTGAAACCTGGGGACGGACGGGACGCTCAAGGGTTTTCTCATCGTTGCTCATGTAGACTGCCGAAAAACTGGAAAACGTCTCGTCTGTCCCCGATTTGTTTATTTCAACTGCCGAATCCGTCAGTTCGGCAGAATTCCACTGGTTCTTACGTGGCTTTGCCTGTCCCGACAGCAAAAACGATCATCGAGTACGCGGCCCCTGTGGGCACTTCCGAGAAAGAGGCGGGCGGCTACCACACACATGTGCTGAGCAACGTTCCCGAGGACACCGATGTGTTCCTTGTCCTGACCCGGGGAAGGCCTGCGCAACGCGGGGCTGGAGATTCCGTAGAGCCAACAACGGCCACTCGGATGGTGAGTCGCACAGAACCAGATGGGCCAGAAGTCCTCTTGTAGCCTCATTCCTTTGCGGACCAAAGACGGATTTCTCTGCGATCCAGACTGCGTGGCGGAGGGAGAGGGATTCGAACCCCCGGTACGGTTTCCCGTACATCGGTTTTCAAGACCGACTGTTTCAACCGCTCACACATCCCTCCGCGGCTAGGTAGAGTTTATCAAGATGTAGCCGGGGCGAGCGAGATGACTCCGCATGCGTCCGAGTCAGTGGGCGAGCGCGAATCTCGATATTTAGAGTCTCGCTTCGGTTTCTAGCCCCGGCGAGAGCCTCGTGCGGTGCGACCGTAGGTGCTCAATGATGTGGTGCTCGACGTGTGATCGCTTCTGCGCTTCACTGGCACATCGGCTTGGTGTTACAACCATAGAGGAAAACCTCCCAAAGCGACCTTAAGGCCTTGAAGGTTGACCCGCCCGGAATGAGGCGTGCAAGCAAATAAGGGAAAGGATTATATGAAGGCATTAGTAAAAAGCCGGCGAGAGCCCGGCCTCTGGCTTGAAGAAGTTCCGGAGCCGGAGCTCGGCATTAATGACGTAAAAATTCGCGTACTTCTTACGGGAATTTGTGGAACGGATCTCCATATCTACCAATGGGACGATTGGGCGAAAGCCACCATCCCCGTGCCGCTCATCATCGGCCATGAATTCGTGGGCGAAATCGTAGAGGTCGGAAGCAATGTCTCCGATTATCGAGTCGGCGAACTTGTGAGTGGAGAAGGACATGTAACTTGCGGACGCTGTCGAAACTGCCTGGCGGGCCGACGGCATCTGTGCGCGCACACAAAAGGAGTGGGAGTGAATCGCTCCGGCGCCTTCGCCGAATATATCGTTCTTCCCATGAGCAATATCTGGAGGCACAATCCCAGGATCGACCCGGAGATCGCATCGATTTTTGATCCGTTCGGGAATGCTGTGCACACCGCATTGTCGTTCCCCGTGCTGGGCGAGGATGTATTAATCACCGGCGCCGGCCCCATCGGCCTGATGGCGGCTGCGGTTGCGCGGCATGCTGGCGCACGCTATGTGGTCATCAGCGATCTGAATCCGGTTCGCTTGGCCCTCGCGGAAAAAATGGGCGTTACCCTGGCCGTCGATCCGCGAAAAACTCCGCTCAGCGAAGTGCAAAAGCAGCTCGGCATGCAGGAGGGATTCGACGTTGGCCTCGAGATGTCGGGTTCCCCGGCAGCGTTTCGCGAAATGATCGCAAACATGAGCCATGGAGCGAAGATCGCCGTGCTCGGCATTCCTTCCACTGAAATGCCAATCGACTGGCACAGCGTGATTTTCAATATGCTGACCATCAAAGGCATCTACGGACGCGAGATGTTCGAAACCTGGTACAAGATGACGGTAATGCTGGAATCTGGCCTCGACATCTCTCCCGTGATCACGCATCGCTTTTCGTATCGGGATTTCGAGAAAGGTTTGGAAGCCATGAAAACGGGCAATACTGGAAAGGTGATCCTGGACTGGCGTAACGCGGCATAACCGTGCGATTCAGTTTGCGGAGGCAACAGGCCGGAGCCTCCGCAAAGCGTCAATGTCTTCACGCGATGTCGCTAATGGTGCGGAGCGCAATCGGAGTGCGACACTACCGCTTCTTTTCCATCGTTTCCTGTTCTGCTGCCAGATACCACTCTCCATCGCGTTCCACGAACACTTCGGTGAAGCGAACTTTGATCGAGGAGACGCGCCCAGCCTCGCGGACAGAAGTCGTTCGCTCCCCTTGCAAAATCGCGGTGTCGCCGTATGTCCTTACTCTCAGGTTCTCCGGTTCCATAACAATAACCTTGCGCGGCCCGTTCTTACAGCTCGTCAACCATTCTTCCCTCGTGTCAATTTTGCCGTTGGCGTCGATGCGGGTGAAGTCTGGCGTCAGGCGCTTTTCATACTCAGCCCAATCGCCGCCGACGATCAGCCCCGCCAGCTTATTTTCCAGCGCTTCGATCTGCTCGCTTTGTTCGTCGCGCTTGCCGGTGGCGTTCGCTGGCTGCGTCGAGGCTGGCTGCGCAGACGATCGCTCTACCCGTGCTATTGGTAGTAACAAACTGCTCAACAACAAAATAATCCCGACGGTCGTTCGCATCCAGCGCTCCTATGTAACGTTTTGGCTGGCGGGCTTGTAGGATTTTGGGGCGGCTACTTTGTAGTCCTCGGATTTTCCGCGCGGAATGCTCAAGGTCTTCCACTCAGCAGAACGGAGGTGCTTAGCCAGAAACACGATCTGCCCAATGTGCTGCGCATAGTGCGCGAGCGCACGATTGAGCGCCTGCACAAGCGTGTGCGGCTCCTGGCGTATGGTGACGGTGCGGAGCAGGTCCTCGGGCTTGAGCGAATCGAGCGCTGCGAAAACGATCGTCCAGCCTTCTTCCCACCACTGCATGACTTCTTCACGCGTGCTGTCGCCCTGAAGTTCAAATTCGCGGTCGCGGTAACGGTCGGGCTTTTCGCCATCAGAAGTTAGAAGATCGGTAAAACGCGAGCGTGCATTCCCGGCGATGTGCTTAACCAGCACGGCCACCGAATTCGACTCCCGATCGATCGCAGTGAAGAAATCCTTATCCTCAAGTTGAGCCATGGCGCTTTCCGCCATGCGCTTGTGCCCGCGCAACTGGCGGCGGAGTTCATCGAGATAGTGGGCGGCAAGATCGGTCATACGTAGCTCAATAAACACTGAGGGATCAAACAATTGGAGCACCGGCAGGTGGTGCAATCTGGCCCATCATAGGGAATACATCCACCCTCCTCCTCGCTACCTGCCCACAATCTACACGATTGCGCGGTCGCAGGCGACGCGGAATCCATAATCCGCGTATTTGAACTCCGGCGGGATACTCGATCGCGCGGCACAGCGCGAAATTTTTATGTAATGACGCCATGACCCTCCACGGGATGCGCGCCGCTGGCCTGTCTCCGGCCCCTGCGGATTCCGCTCGGGAGACACCGCATAGTAATCGGGCGAGTACCAGTCGCTGCACCATTCGTGCACGTTATCGCACATGTTGTAAAGCCCATATGCATTGGGCTCGCCACTACCGACCGCTTCTGGCCCATTCTGCCAGCGCCCCGCATAGCCATGCAGCGTCTGCGGCGGCGCATCGCCCCAGGGATACAACGCGCCATCGCGCCCTCCGCGCGCAGCGCGTTCCCACTCGGCCTCTGTAGGGAGACGAAAGCTCCTTCCGGTTGAGACGGAAAGCCATTCGCAATATTGAACTGCTTCGTGCCATGAAACTCCGACTACTGGCTGCGCGGCCTGATTGAGATGCGCATCGCTACCAAACGGCGGTGATGGCGATCCCGTCATCTGGACAAAACGTTCATAGTTCGCGTTCGTGACCTGGCACGCCGCCAGAAAAAACTCGTCCACCCACACCCGATGCACCGGTTTCTCATTATCCTGTCCGGTATCGCATCCCATCATGAACCATCCTGGCGGGACACACACCAGTGCAGAGATGAATTGCTGTACGTCGTTCGTGAGCAAGGCGGATTGATCCATGGTCAGAACCGCGTTAGAGTTCGCGCAACGAGCGTACGACCTCGCCGATTCTATTCTCCTGGAACAGCCGAATCCCGGCGACGCCCGCAGCTCCGGCCTCGATGCATGATGCAGCATTCTCCAGCGTGACCCCACCCAGCGCAAGCACGGGAATTTTCGCCTTGCATGCTGCGCCTAAGGCCGCGAGTCCTTGCGGCTTCATTTCCGGAGCAGCCTTCTTTTCGAACACCGGCGCGAACACCGCAAAGTCAGCGCTCTCTTTTTCTGCGCGAGCGACGTCGGCCGGGCTGTGGCATGAAACGGCAATGACCGAGCTTCGGAATTCGAAACGCGAGCCACGAGTAAGCACTTCCTGCCCAATGCCGCGGGCGATGCTGGCCGAAATGTCATCCGAGCGCAGGTGCACGCCGGTTGCGCCCGCGGCCAGTGCAATATCGCTACGTGAATTAATTAAAAGACCAGTCGCTATTTGCTGTTGCCTGTTCGCGTCTCCTCGCTGTTCGCGAATGATCGCGGCCGCTTCCGCCGCTAGCAGCTCCTGTTCCCGCGCGCTCAGGTCCTTTTCACGAAGTTGGATGTAGTCCACGCCGGCTTTTGCGGCTTCAGTAATACTCTCCAAAAGAAGCCGGCGGCGTTCGCGCTCGCCGCCGGCAAATTGTGAACGGTCGGTGATGTAGTACAACAGCAAGCTATTTCTTGTTCCCTTCTCCCGCTGTTCCGAGAGCAGCGCCCGAAGTACATTCCGGCGGGGCCATGAACAGTTTTAGATTCTCGGCTTTCCAGCGCATCGCGGCATAAATGCGGTTCCGTCCGCTGGGATGATCGAAGAAGATAAATTCCTCGACTGGCCCTGGATTCATCTTGCGGTACTCGCCAAGATGGATTGCCGCTTGCGCGAAGCCGTCGGGCTGGCGTGACGTATTCAGCCCATACATGTCGGCTTCATATTCCTGGGTGCGGGTCCAGGTATTCATGATGGGAGTGATTGCAAAACCGAGAATCGAAAACAGCAGTATGACAAGCGGCAGAACCGCCGTATCGCCGACGCCGCGTATCTGCCATTTCTCGCCCCAGCGGTGGAGCGTCCAATTGAGGCCCCAATACAAGTAGGCAAATGACAGCACTATGACGATCGTCATGAACAAAGTGTCCTTGTAAATGTGGTTCATCACATAGTGGCCCATCTCATGGCCCATGACCGCTTGAATTTCTTCGGGTGAACCGCGGCGCAATAGGTTGTCGTTGAGAGTGATCCGCATCGTGTTGGCAAAACCGCTCACGTTCGCGCTCATTCTCGTCGTCTGCTTGGAAGCGTCGATCTCATACACATTCTTAGCCGGAATACCATTGGCCCGAGCCATGCTTAGAATCGGATCGACGATTTTCGGATCGTTGAGAATCTTCGGCGTGTTGAAGATCGGGACGATGTAGACCGGTGAAATTAAAACAACGATCATTAGGAACCCGACGCTTACAACGGCGCCCCACATCCACCACGTACGTGGCAGTCGCCGCACCACACCGAACAGCAGTGTGACGATGATGCCGCCCAGCACCAGATTCACGCCCAGATTTTTCAGTTGATCGCCCATCCAGGGACCGAAGGTTTGCGTGGCCAATCCGTATTTATGTTCGCGGAAATAATCTTCGTAAACCGAGAGTGGGAAACCAAGGATGCTGACGATAACGAGATATTGCAGCCAGTAAATGAAAGTTTGGATTGGCTTAAAACGGGTGATCCGCTCCGAGAGGTTGCGCATTTTCGCAGACCACCGCGTGTTCAGCAGCAGCAGCGCAACAACCACGCCATAAAGAAAGTCCCAGAGGATCAGCCAGTATCCGCCCTCGAAGTATGCGTCGGAGCGGGCTGTTTTATCGGCTGGAATCTGCGCCATATAAGCGTTCGTGGCTGTGGTGGCATCGAAGTTAGACGTGGCGCGCGCCGCCTCGGGAAGCTGCACAACGGATGGCATTTCGTTGGGGCCGGGCGGTTGAGCGTATCCCGATAGAGCGCAGAAGATAATTAGCATGCCGCAGACAATGGCGGACGTTCGCAGGGTCATGTTGTTTTTCCTCACGAAACACTTGACGAAAGAAGTGTATACGCAAAAGCGGGCGGGAAAGTTGCCGGAACCGGGCTGATTTACAAAGTTGCTTTAGAGCTTACGGGCGCGTTTTCGCAATTTCCGGCGTCGCGGCTTCGCCTTTTTGCTTCGGCTGCTGCGATCCCAGGTGGTATTTCGTCAGCCCTTCTTTGAGGAACTCGAAGCTCTCTTCGGGAGAATCCGAAATCTTGAAAAGATCGAGATCCTGCGGCGAGATGACGCCGGCATCCACCATGGCGTCGAAGTTAATGATCTTCTTCCAATACTTGCTGCCATAGATGACCACAACAATTTTCTTGGCCAGCTTTTCGGTCTGTGCAAGGGTCAGGATTTCGAAGAGTTCATCCAGCGTGCCAAAGCCGCCGGGAAAAATCACCAGCGCCTTCGCCAGATACGCGAACCAGAACTTGCGCATGAAAAAGTAATGAAATTCAAAATTCAGCGAGGGCGTAATGTAAGGGTTGGGAAACTGTTCGAACGGCAGGTTAATGTTGAGGCCGATTGTCCTTCCTCCAGCTTCATGCGCACCACGATTGGCCGCCTCCATGATGCCCGGACCACCCCCGGTGGTCACCACAAATCGCCGCCGGCGGGCCGGAACCTGCGCCGACCATTCGGTGAGCAGGTACGCAAGCCGCCGGGCATCTTCGTAATAGTGCGCCATGTCAACCGCGGCCTCGGCGCGCTTCATATCGAGCGCCTGTTGCGCCGCAGCCACACTCGCGCCTTTGCTACGCACATCGTTTAACTGGAGAGCGGCGGAATCGCCGCTGGCTATGCGCGCCGAACCAAAGAACACTACCGTGTCCTGGATTTGCTCGCGGCGGAAGCGCGACAGCGGCTCAATGTATTCCGACAATAGCCGCAGAATTCTGCCATCGGGACTGGCCAGGAACGATTCATTGTTATACGCCAGAGGCGCAGACTTCAGCTTTGGCTCGGTCATAAGTAGATCAGTCGTTCTTCGTTTTTCGCCGGGTTGCTGGTCTTGATCACTCTCGATCCAACGAACAACCGGACGCCTTTTATTCTTCCCGGTACTGAATCGCTTCCCAAAATCCGATCCATACGTTGACCAGGCCCAGCCCGGTAACGATGCCGCGGATGAAGCCGCTCGATAAAAGTTCTCGGATGGCGGGATATGCCACCAGAAAGCTGTTCTCCGACCACTCCGGCCGCCAGGGCAGGATCATCAACATGACCCCCAGCGTCGCGCACAGGAAAACGAATAGAAGCACCCCCGCCCGGCGCACCCACAAACGCACCGACGAAGCCCGCCTCGATTCAACATTGCGCGCGAGTTCGGATGTCTCGCTTGCCCGCGGCCCAGGCTCACTGGCCGCTGTGGATTCAACCGCGGCAGGAGCTTCGGTCGGGAATGGCAGCTTGGGATTGGAAGTCATTGCGCGTCGTCGTGGGATGGTCGTCCAGAATAGCCGTTCCGGCGATTCATCCCGGTCGTTCACTCCGGAATGAGCGCGGGACTGAAATCCATCCCCTGCGCAGGCAGCCGGACCCACTTTCGCATTCTACGACTTCAGGGCGTGAATGCGCTCGGCCACATCGCGATAGTCGATGTTGGCCCCATAGACGTATGTGAAATGACGAAGCGCTGCCGGCCGGTCCTGGGCGCGTTCACAAGCCGCGCCGAGTTCGTAGTTGATGGCCACACGCGCCTCACTGTCCAAGCCCGGGATATTCAGCGCTTTTTCGTACCAGCGTATGGCAGCTTCAGGCACTCCTTTGTCGAGGAAGCACTGCGCCAGCCAAGTGTAGGCTTGCACGACCTGGGTAAACACATGCCCCCGTTCGATCGACGCACAGACTTTCTGGAGCTCCGCGATCGCTTCGTCGAGCAGGCCCATTTCGCGAAAGGCCACGCCAAGGTTGTAATGCGTTTCCGGATCTTCCTCCGTGGACGATCCTCCTTCTTCGAGTTCGCTCTTCAATTCGCCGAACATCTCCGAAAGATCGACATTGCCGAATGCATTCTTTCCTTCCGTGTCCGCTTCCAACGGAGGCGTCGGAATTACGCTATGGCTCAATGTCGACGCCGAGCCAGAGGCCGCTGGATAAGACGTTGCTGGAGCAGTCGCCGCAGCCGCTCCGCTGCCAGCGTTCGTGTGCGCAGATGCCGGTTCCACAGCGTGGGCCGCGGCTGCCGGCGGCCAGGACGGCAATGCATCGGCGGGATGCTGCACCTTTCGTGCCCGGCCCCCTGCCGGCTTTCCGGTTGCCGGCTTCGAAGGGGCAGGCTTGCCTTCGGCGGTAGCCCCAGCCAGGAATGCATCTCCCAGCGAACCTTCCAGATCCGCGACAAATGCGTTTAGATCGTTTGCCGCAGCATCTGTGGCTTCCAGATGCATCGGCTCCGTTTTTGATATCGATGGCCCGGATCCGGCATCGATTGCGCTTCCTTGTGCGGAAAGATCCAGCGCGATATCAAATGTTGGCGGATCGCCGGCATCGATTTCGGCGACTGCAATTTCAGGTTCTGTCTCCTCCGGCTTCGCGCCCAGGGCAATCGCCTTACGCAGCGGATCGAGCACTGCGGCATCTCGAGTCAGCCCTTCCAGTTTTTCGAAGGCAGCCTGCGCCTGCTCCATCATGAAATGCTCAAGATAGAAACCAACCTCTTCCACGGTTTCCGCGATCTCGGCATCGCCAGCCGTGCTGCTGGCTGGAACCGATGTTGCATCGATTGCATCCCCGCTGTCATCGACCGCAAACCCATGCTCCCATTCCGCGGCAGCATCGTCATTGTTCTCCATGGAGGCGGATGCGAAAGCGGTGAACGCGGAGGTTTTCTCAACTTGTGTTTGCCAACGCCCAAGTGGTGCCACATCCGCGCCAGATTCAGCCGTCCTTGCGGGAACATCGGCGGGAGCAGCGATGCCCATGCTCTGCTCATAACGGGCCGCCAGTTCACCGTAGCGGTCCGCCTCATCCGCGTATCCAGCCTCGTAAAAAACCTTTTCCAGCTTGCGGCAGCAGTCGGCGGCTTCGGCAAACCGGTGAGCGCGCGTATGGAGCCCGGCCAGCCGCTGGTTTAATCGCACATCGAGCGGCGCTTGCGGCAGAACCGCCAGCAACGGCGCCAGCGCTTTCTCCGGCAAATTGTAGGACAGGAACAGATCGGCGTCCGTCACCGCCGCGCGCAGCGCAGTCGCGGTCTCGTCAGGATATGTCTGGTCGATTCCCGGCGCCGTCGCCTCCAGTTCTTCAATGACCAGAGCCCCTTCCTCCGCGGTGATTCCTGCTGCCGCGGCTGGAATTCCACGCAACCGCTCCGTAATCTGCTTGCAATTCTGTGCGTGCAGCGGATTCTCCGGCTCGCTCGCCGCCAGCATCTGATACAGCTCGCGCGCCCGATCGAGATTCCCATTCTTCACCGAAGCGTGAGCCAGCAACTCGGCAACTTCGTTGACATGCGTGCTTTCTCCCGATTTCTTGAGCAGTTTCAGCAGTTTCTCGAGCGCTGCAGCATCGCCCTGAACGTGCGCGATCAAGGCATGCAGCTTGGCCAGCAGTTTGGTCGAGTCGGTCGTCAGCAGGCGGCCAGCGTGCTTACTGTAAACTTCCAGCGCTTTATCGTAATGACCGAGCCGCGCCGCACCTTCTCCCAGTAAGAACAACCCTTCCGGATCGTTGTGCACGCTCAGCAATTTTTCCGCGGGCGATCCCGATTCCGCCAGCTTTCCAGTGGCCAGATAAGCCTTGAGAAGATCGCGCAGGCCGTCGGCATGAGAATCGATGTCGGAGGCCTTTTCTAAATACTGAAGTGCAGCGCTTGGATTGCCGCTTTCAAGCGCCGCCCGCCCTCTGAGCAGAAGCACATAACTGTTTCCCGGATCGAGCATCAGCATGCGCTGCAGAATATCTTCCGCCCCGGCCAGTGAACCGCGCGAACGCAGCGCTTCAGCTGCCGCGCTGAAAATTTCCCATGCTTCTTTCTTCCGGCCCAGCCGGACATAAACCTCCGCGAGTTTGACCCGCATCGGCACATTTTCCGGGTCCATCTCCAGAACCTTCTGGAACAGCCGCACCGCCTGCTCCAGATCTCCGCTCTTCATGAAGTCTTCGGCGACCTGCAGATATTGCGCCCGCGCATCGTTGAACAGACCCTGCTGAATGTAGAGTTCCGCCAGCTTCAAGGATGCATCCATGCTGGGCTGGAGCTTGGTGATCTTCTTGTACATCGCGATGCCCTTGACCGTGAATCCCTGCGCGGCATACGCATCGCCCACCGACTTGAAACACTCGATCGCCTTGCCCGTGTCGCCCTGGCGGGCGTACAAGTCGCCAATCGTATTGGCAACCGTCAAGTCCTTGTCATCGTGTTTGCGGATCTTCTCATACTCAGTGATGGCATTCTGCAGCTTGCCCTGCTGCACAAACTTCTCAGCGGAGCTGAGAACCTTTTGTTTGTTGAATCCGAAACCAAACGCCATAGATTGGACTCCAGCCTTAATTCACCGTTGAAAACCCGCGCTCATTCTGACCCGCCACACAAAAACAATACTGCCCATGCCGCTATGCCAGAAATCCTGATAGATCGACCTCTCCAGGAGACCGCCAGCAAGCCGTACCGCGTAGCAACCACAGGATCGCGCAGTAAGGTCATTGTAAAGCGGGGGTCTCTGCGTGGAATGGTTACTGAGGATTACCAGGGGTTACCGAAAGGGAGTGTACGTCCGGTCTCGGGAAAAATGCGACCTCGCAGCACGAGCAGGACATCACACCTGCTCGCGCGCCTCGCCCAGCATAACTGGCACGTCTATTTTCTTTTTGCCCCGGTAAATTGTGATCTTTACCATGTCGCCGGCACGATGTTTGTTCATGATTTGGGCAAGGTCCTGCTGCGTTTCAATTCTTCCGCCGTCAATTTCGACGATCAGATCGCCGCCAACCATGATAGGAGTGTTGCCCAGATACGCGCGCTCGGTGCCTCCGCGCAGCCCGGCCCGGTCGGCCGCTCCGCCCTGTACCGCCTGCACAATCAGCAACCCGTAGTCAGAGGCTAGGCCAAGTTCGCTGGCCAGCTCAGGATCGATGGGAATGGTGCGCACGCCGAGCGCTGGGCGCCGCACACGGCCAAGCGTCACCAGATCGTTAAGCACAGCTTTGGCCGTATTGATTGGTATCGCAAAGCCAATGCCCGCGCTCTGGCCTGCGCTCGAAGCAATCATTGTATTGATGCCAATCACTTCGCCATGCCAGTTAAGCAGCGGGCCTCCGGAGTTGCCGGGGTTGATAGCGGCGTCGGTTTGAATCGCTTCTTCAATCTCCATACCATCCGGTTCCTTCACGCCGCGGATCGAACTGACAATGCCGCGCGTAAGCGTACCCGAAAAACCAAACGGGTTGCCGATGGCATACACCTTTTGCCCCACCTGCAGGTTGGTGGAATCCCCGAGCGTCATCGGCTGAAGATCGGGCGCCTTGATCTGGATGACGGCAAGATCGTGAGCCTGATCGGTGCCGACAATGGTCGCGCGATATTTCTTGCGGTCGTGCATGGTGACCCAAACTTCGCGCGCGTTCTCAATCACGTGGAAGTTGGTCAGGATGTGGCCCTGCTTGTCGATGATGAAGCCCGAACCCTGGCCCTCCTGAGGAACAAGTCCATAGAAAAAGTCGAACGTCATGGCCCGCGAAGTGATATTGACGACACCAGATATGTTTCTGCGGTAGACGCTGATATTGTTCTGCTCTTCGGCGTCGAGCGATTCGCCGCTCGCGGCTTCGGTAACTTCAACATGCTGAGGCTGGCTGAGCCAATTGGTGAGACTCGGGCTGCCGTTGTTGCGGTAAGTCGTGAAGTAGAAGAAAAGTGAAGCCAGAATGATGCCGAAAACGAAAGGACGCAGGATTCTCATGAATGGGTGGCTCCGTAAAATATGCCCCATAAGATTCTAGCGAAAAGCGGGGGCGGGCGTGGGAACGCTAACGATGTGACGTAGGCTCGGAGGAGGCTTGTCGGCGTGATCGCGGTTTGGCCTTGCCCCAGCCGCCGCCACCGGGAGATTCGATTCTTACTCGTTCTCCCGCGCGAAGGTGGACGCTGGTTTTCCCGGGGAGTTCTTCTTGCGAGCCGTCGCCGCGAATGACGATTGTGCGTCCCGGCACGCCATCTTCTCCGCCTGCCAGTCCGTAGGGCCCGCGGGTGCGGCGGTCGGCGAGCAGCGTAACTTGCGCATCCGTGAGAACCTCGATCTCGCGGACAATGCCGTCGCCGCCGGTATAAAGACCGCGGCCTCCGCTATTTGCGCGCAATGAGTATTGCCGCAAGCGCACCGGATATGCGGTTTCGAGCGCCTCGGCCGGCGTGTTCAACGAATTCGTCATGTGTGTGTGCACGCCAGAGACGCCGTCTTTGGTCGGCCGGGCGCCCATGCCTCCTGCGATGGTTTCGTAGTAGGCAAAGGGTTGACTGATGCCCATATCATCGCCCCGCATGTCATCGCCGCGCGAGTCATTGTTTTGCGAATCATGGATTCGTAAATCGTGGTCTTGCGAATCGTTGTTTTGCGAATCGGTGGTTCGCGAATCGATGCCGCCGATTGTGAGGTTGTTCATCGTGCCGGCGGCAGCCGCAGGGATGCGCTCGGGAATTGCTTCCGCCAGCGCACGCAGCAACACGTCGACAATTCGCTGCGAGGTCTCCACATTGCCTCCCGCTACGGCGGCAGGCGGCATTGCATTAACAACTGTTCCCGGCGGAGCGATCACCCGAATGGGCCGCATCAGCCCGGCAGCGGCCGGCACATCTTCGCGCAACAGACAGCGAAAAACATAAAAGCAGGCAGAGTAGGTAATGGCTTCCACCGCGTTGACTGCCCCTGCGACCTGCGGATCGCTCCCCGTGAAATCGACGGTCAGGATGTGTCGGCTCTTCTGCGCGGAGGTAGACGTCGAAGGCCGCATCTCTACGCCAGATTTTCTCCTGGCACGAACGCGCTCTACGCGAAGCGTCACCGCGATCCGAACCGGCCTCGTTTCAACTCCATCGTCGTCCAGAAAATCGTGGGCGCGATATTCCCCTGGCGGAATGGTCGCAAGGAACGCGCGCATCAGTTCTTCGGAGTAGTCAACAAGGTCAGCCGCGGCCCGTTGCGCTCGCGGAAGTCCATAGCGGGCGCAAATTTCAGCGAGGCGTTGAGCGCCGGTCTGGCAGGCGGCGATCTGGGCTCCGAGATCGCCTTCCCGCTCTTCCGGTGTCCGGACATTATTAAGCAGGAGGGCAAGCACATCCCCAACCATCGCTCCCGCGCGCATAATTTTCACCGGCGGAATGCGGAAACCCTCCTGATAGATTTCCCGGCATGGCCCCATCGATCCGGGATACATGCCGCCAACATCGGCATGGTGAGCGCGGGAGGCAACGTAGAAATCGGGGCTGATGGTATGGGGAGGGCGCTCTTGTCCTCCGCTTTTCCCCATGTAGCGGCTGGGTGTTCTCCCGCTATCGCGCCGCGAAGCCATGCCGGCAGGAAAGGCCGCGTTAATGTACACGGGCATCACCAGCGTGATATCGGGCAGGTGGGTACCACCACGAAAGGGGTCATTCAACATAACTATGTCTCCGGGTTCGAGCCAAGAACCATCGACTTCACACTGCTTGATGGCAGCGGCCACCGACATGGGCATCGATCCCAGATGCACAGGCATGTGATCTCCCATGGCAATCACATGCCCCAGCGCGTCGAACACAGCGCAGGAGTAATCTCGCCGCTCCTTAATATTGGGAGAAAAAGAGGTGCGTCGCAGCGCCGCGCCCATCTCTTCGGCGATGGAATGGTAGACGTTCTTGAAGACCTCGAGCTCGATGGAATCGCGCATTTGCGTCACGAGTTTACGGCATTTGCAGGACCGTAAAATGCCCTTCTCCGAGCAATCGCCTCCAAAAACGGAGTAAACTTAGCCTTGAAACCACTCTTGAAACTGCTCGGAAAGCATTTTCGAATGCGAAGAACATAAGGGGGATAGTAATCATGAGCATGAAGAATATCGCAATCGCAACGCTCGCGCTTCTCTTTGGATTAGCAGGCAATGCGAAAGCTGCCAACCCGCCCACCAACGCAGATGAACTCGTGGCCGCTCATCTCGACTCCATTGCAAGCCCCGCAGTCCGGGCTGGACTGAAGACTCGCGGTGTACAAGGTCCAGTGGAGTTCAGAATTCTGGTTGGCGGTGCGGGCGTTCTGGACGGGAAGGCGCAGATCGCGTCCGATGGCAAGAAGCTTGTGTTTCTGATGAAGCTGCCGAACAACGAATACCGGGGCGAGCAATTCATCTTCAACGGCGATAAAGATCAGGTTGCATTCTCGGGCGCCCAGCAAACCCGTTCTCCTGTCGGGAACTTCGTGTTTGTGCAAGATGCGGTAATCCGCGAAGGCCTGTTGGGTGGAACACTCTCGACAGCGTGGCCACTCTTAGACCTGAATGAGCGCAAAGCCAAGCTGAGCTTCGAAGGCCTGAAAAAAATCGACGGGCAACAGCTCTATGAACTTCGTTATCGCCCTCATAAGAGCTCAGACTTGGAAATCAACCTTTATTTCGATCCGCAAACCTATCATCATGTGGAGACGACATACAGCTACAGTACGACCGCCAGCCTCACGGGTACGAACCCTTTGGCGGCCACAACCGACTCACCTGTCGCGGGGGGTGGCAGATCCGCAAGTGCTGGTGTCGCGAGCGGAAGCCCGGAAACTGCCCAAGCTCGACTGGTTCCGAATCGTTTTCGTCTGACGGAGAAATTCAGCGACTTTAAAACCGTCGACGGCGTTACCTTGCCGACTCAGGACGATATTCAGTTCTCGCAGGAACTGCAAAATGGCCGCACGACGCTGTGGGACTGGAATCTTAAAGGGCTAGAAATCTCCAACAATGTCGGGATTGATGCAAAAACTTTTGAAGTGAAATAAATCCAATGCGCAGTCCGGGTGGGCAGTGAGTTGGCGAGTTCCCAGTGAATCCGCCAACGGGGACTATTCTTCGCGTTAGGGCGTGTTGGAGGCCTCCGGTACCATATTCGTTATTTTGCGTAATAGCCGTTGCGAGAGTGTGTGACCAAACCTCGTTGAGTTGATAACTTTACGCTCCGGAAACCGCCATCCCGCTGGAAATCGGACGGCTTATAACTGAGAGCGTATTGATTTCGAAGTACGCCAGCGATCGTCTTAAATGCCGCTTTCAGTTCCGAGTCTTCTCGCGCCGGCAAGACAAACCCACCCGAGTTCAGCGCCATCTTTCGAAGAAAAATCTGACCGGGAGAGTTTCGTTCCGAGGGCACTGATGCATCCACTACCAAAATCGAAGCCTCCGACGCAATGGCAGCCGCATTGCAATCCTTGGCTTTGGCGTGGCTTGTTGTGTCAGCCCCATCCGACAAAATGATGATGATTTTTCGCGCATCGTAAGGAGAAAACTGCGAATGGAGATCGCGCGACGCACGGATTACCGCATCGTGAAGCGCCGTATCGCCTCCCGGTTGAAGATGCGAAACGGCGAATGTCAACTTGTTTATGTCGCCGGTCATGGATTGGACTTCTGTCACTTCCGAACCAAACGAGATGATGGAAGCCTGGTCGACTCCGGGCCGGAGCACGTGTTTCAGAAAATGGTTTGCCGCTTTCTGTTCGAAGTCAAAACGGTACCGGATCGAGCTGCTGATATCGAACAGCATAACCACGCGCAAGGGAGACTCTGTATTGGCCTGAAAATGGTTTATGTGCTCTGGCGGGTGCAGGTTGTCAAGCAGGTCAAAATCTTCGGCCCGTAGCGCCTTGATGAACTTGCCATTTTTATCGGTTACTGTGAAGTTGAGCCGAACTTCGTCGACAGCCTTTGAAATTGTCGCTACTGATTCCGAATCGTCGATAAATTGTTTGTCATCAGTTTTGAGTTCGCCCACTTGAGTCGGCGCAGTTTGACCTAAACAAAATTGTGCAATGCTGAAAAAAACCAAAACAGCCGCGAGGGGAACAGCGAAGAAGCCCCGGTGGACGGGCAGTTCAGCCCGGATAAGCTTGTGCCTAGGCAAAATTACCCCCCTCTGCGTGCACATAGTAAACCAGTTGCCGCGCGCGGTCTAGCGAAAGCTTATGCCGTGCTTTTTCAACGGAATGGCGTACCTCAAAATGGCCCGAGTTCAAAATGGAACTCGCAATGGGTCTGCTTGCGACCAAACAAGTCTGGTCCAGACTACCTTCTTCCTGGGGACCCTCTCCGTAACCTAACGGGTGTAAACTCATTTAACTATGGCGGAAGGTCGTTCAAGAATCTGGGTGTGGCTGCTGGTGGGCGGCGTGTTGTTTATGCTGTTCGTGGGTGCGGTTTTCACGCTCGTTTATTTCAGCTTCAACAACCACGAAGAGGAAACGTTTACCGGCTTCGGTTCG
Organism: Terriglobales bacterium; assembly: GCA_049589875.1. GTDB lineage: Bacteria > Acidobacteriota > Terriglobia > Terriglobales > Acidobacteriaceae > Acidiflorens. The sequence goes on along the minus strand of JBAWBR010000069.1, from coordinate 63,291 downwards.
AAGATTGCCGTGGTCGAACTTGATGGCGTGATTGTCTCGCCCAAGCAGGTGGTCACGCAGCTTAAGCGTTTTGCCGACGACGATTCCATCAAGGCGATAATTCTGCACGTGAACTCGCCGGGCGGAGGCGTCGCGGCCTCGGAAGAAATTTACCGCGAGGTCAAGCGCATCCGCGACGAAAAGAAAAAGCGCATCGTCGCATCGATTGAGACGGTGGGGGCGAGCGGCGCTTATTACGTGGCTTCGGCGACCAACAAAATCTATGCCGACAAGGGCAGCATCGTGGGCTCCATCGGAGTGATTGCCGAGTGGGTGAATTATGGCGAATTGCTCAAATGGGCCAAATTGAATGCCATCACGATGAAGGCCGGCGAGTTCAAGGATACGGGAAGCCCGACTCGCGACATGACTCCCGCCGAGCGAGCGTACTTTCAGGGCCTTATCGACAACATGCACACTCAGTTCATTCAGGCCGTCGCCGACGGGCGGCACCAGAAGGCGGATGACATCCGCGCCCTCGCCGATGGCAAGGTCTGGACTGGCGAGCAGGCTCTGCCCCTCAAACTAGTCGACCAGATCGCCGATTTTGAGGGCGCGGTAAAAGATACAGCTCGGTCGGTCAACATATCCGGCGAGCCGTCGCTGGTCTGGCCTCCCAAAGAGCGGCGAAGGGGAATCGGAGACCTGCTCTTTGGGGATGTCTCCGATTATCTCCCCTCGCGGGAAAAGCTGTTGGAGCAGCAGGTAGGCTTCTACTACCTTTGGAAGTAGGAGTTTCTTGCCATCCGAAAAGGGACGAAAGTGGACCGCTTAAGCCATTACCTCGGGGTGCATTCCCTTCCACTTGCGCAAAACCCCTGAAATTTGAGAAGGTTGTAGCAAGCGTAGATGGCAGGGGCCGTGCGCCCTTGTGCCACGGAACCCGGAATCGAAGGGGAGCAACTGCACATGACAAAAGCGGATCTGATCGAAGAAGTTTCCCGGCTCGCGGAACTAACACGCAAAGACAGCGAAGTCATCGTGGAGACAATCTTTGACAGCGTAGTGCGCTCGTTGCGCGTGGGCGACAAGATCGAGATTCGCGGCTTTGGCAGCTTCCGCACCCGTCAGCGCAAGCCTCGCGTTGGACGTAACCCGAAAACCGGGGATCGTGTAGAGGTCCCCGCAAAGAAAATTCCTTTTTTCAAGCCCAGCAAGGAATTGAAGGATCTCATCAACAGTGGGGCCAACACCACGGCGGCTCCCGCGCCGGTTCCACCCGTGCCTCCGGCCACGGCTTAGAAAAATCCGTTGTGGACAAATCCTTCCTGGCAGCACGCTTTCCATTTCAAGCGCAGTGAAGCCTCTACCCGCTTTACGCGAGTTCCCCCCCGAAACATCACTCAAGTCATTCATTGAAATTTCATCTTTTTCCAGCGTCGGAGACGCAACCTAAGTACCGGTGATCGCGTCCAAGTGCAATGAGTGGAAGGATTTGAGTGAGAGAGGGCAACTGCCGGAACGCCCGCAATCTGTTCGTCCCAATCCGTACTTTCGGCTACGGCTTAAAAATACATTGTTCGAAGACACACATTCATGAGTTCAGTCCTATTACAGCCATCAAAACGCTTTGATCGCGATCTCCTCGAAGAGGTCATCCCATTTAGATCGTCTTCCCGCCGATCAAATTATTCCTACGTTTTTCTGTCGGTCCTGACGCTTGCCTGCCTTTTGCCTTTTTCGGGCCGTGCATTCCAGGTTGATGACACCCTGTTCGTGATGGCTGCCCATCAGATTACACAGCACCCGCTGGATCCTTATGGATTCAGTCTGATCTGGAACGACAGCCTCGAGCGCATGTCGGATGTTACCCAGAATCCTCCCCTGGCTTGCTACTACGAAGCGGCCGTGGGAGAGATTGCCGGCTGGTCGGAGCGCGCCTTCCATCTGGCATTCCTTCTTCCCGCGCTGGCCTTGATTCTGGGAACTTACCGGCTTGCCAGCCATTTCACTCGTTTTCCCCTCGTGGCTGCGCTGGCGACGGTTCTCACCCCTGGTTTTCTGGTGTCGGCAGGCAGCGTCATGTGCGACACCATGATGACAGCGCTCTGGGTGTGGGCCATGATCCTTTGGATCGAAGGTCTCGAGCCGCTCAACGCATGGTGCCTGACCGGGGCGGGAGTCTTGATGGCGGCGGCATTTCTGACCAAGTATTTCGCGGTGGCGCTCGTTCCGCTGTTGGCGGCTTATGCTTTCTTGCGCCTGCGTCGTTTGGGAAACTGGATTTGGTTTCTGTTGATTCCCATCGCCGCAGTGTTGGGCTATCAGTTCTTGACCCATGCGCTCTATGGAAAATATCTATTTACGGGCGCCGTTCATTATGCAAATAAAGCGCGAGGCCTGGAATCATGGGTGTCAGTATGGGTTGGTCTTAGTTTCACTGGCGGATGCGTTCTTTCAGTGCTTACTTTCGCTCCCCTTATGTGGTCGCGCAAAGCGAAAGCCATCGCGATCGCGATCGGAACCCTGGCTGCATCCGCGCTGATCTTTGGCTGGCTGGATTACCACGGACGGGAGCGCGAGATGGTGGCTTTCAATACCGTCCGCTCTCACTGGGCTTTGGTGGGCAGCCAGCTGGCTATCTTTATAGCCGGCGGGATTCTTGCCTTGGCCATGGCGGTCTCAGACTATGGCAAATTCTCCTGGCGAGTTCGCCAAGAACGGGACCATCTGTTTCTTACCCTGGCCTTGCCTCTCTACGAGCGTTTGACGAAAAAACGATTGCAGTCGCTCTTGCTGTTGGCTTGGGTGGTGGGTACATTCGTCTTCGCCAGCTTCTTAAACTGGACCGTTAACGCCCGTTCTGTACTTCCACTCATCCCCGCTATGGGAATTCTGATTGCCCGACGGCTGGAGACGATGGGTGGTGTGGGAACACGAAGTCTGAAACTCAAAATCGCGATCGCATTGGTGATCTCAGGAGGACTATCGCTTTGGGTTGCAACCGGCGATATGCGCATGGCTGACATAGCGCGTGATGCTGCCTATACCATTCATCAGCAGGCTGCCAGAGAAGGAGTAAAGGGACCGCTGTGGTATCGAGGACATTGGGGATTTCAGCACTACATGGATCAGACGGGTGCCCAGCCCCTGGATGTCTACAACTTCCAGATCAAACCCGGCGACCTTGTCGTGATATCGGATAGATTCAGCTCTTCTTTTAACCTTCCGGAGAGTCTGTCTTTCAAAGACGAACGGGTCTGGGAATTTCCCAATTCGTCTCTGGTCGCGACAATGAACTGGCAGCTCGGCGCGGGATTCTATTCTTCAGGCACAGGGCCCTTACCATTCACGTTCGGCCGAGTACCTCCTGATCGCTACTCTCTGATGAAAGCAGGGTCGTTCCGTTCCGCGCTAGCGGAAAACCTACCAAGGTTCTAGACCCGTTCTTTGTCACAAGGCTTCCCAGTAGCGTCTTTTATGGTTTGGGTATCGCCTGTGCCTGATCGCTTGGAGTGATAAGGGCTGCAGCACCCTGGGCTCGAGAGCTTGCCGATAGGCCCAAATTAGGCGTATAGATGACCCCATCCTCATTCTCGGCCACGGGCAAATAGTTTTGCTCGATGGCGCGGAGAATGTCGGGCGCAAATCTCGACCTGCCCGGATAGCCTGTCTCCCGCTGAAGCGGGCGATCAAGTTGTATCGCGCCGAATTCTTGCCGTTGGATTTTCGCCGCCATCACCTGGGCATCGAGCTTGCCGAGGCGAATCATGCGCGTGGCATTGAATGGATCGTATACATAGGGTTTGTGCGCGTAATAACAGCGCAATAAGCTTTCACAGAGCGCGGGGCCGGGCTGTGCCGTCAGGATGTCGGTCTCCTCTTGAAACCGCTGCTGTTCCGCACGCGCCTCGGACATCGCCCGCAGCGGTCGCCAGTTGCCGGAGAGGCCGAGCGGGATGACAAGCCAGACAAACACGAGCGTCGGCGCAGCCAGAGCGAGCCATGATGGGCGCTCCACCCAGTTGGGAAAATCGCCAAAGAAGAACCCAAGCAGCATGGCTTGGGCCAGAATTCCTCCAAAAAGCACATTCATCCAGACACCGCTGCCTCCGCCAAAGGCCACCGCAGTGAGCACGGAACAGCCAAACAGAAGGCTGACGATGCGGCGTTCGGGATGGGTGCGATAAACTATCGCCAGACCGAGCGCCAGCACACTGGGTACAACCATGGGCTGATAGACATCGGCGAGGGTGTCGACCAGGTGGGCGAATGAATATTCACGTGCGGCAAAAATGGCCGGGAGGAAACCCGGCCCGCCAAAATGGATGTTGAGGACAACGGAGAGCGCAGCCAATGCGCCCCCAATAAGACAGAACTGTAAAGCCCGGCGGCGCGAAATAAACAGGAGATCAAGCAGAATCGCCAGCGGAAATTCGATGAGGATGTGCTTGATGTTGGCGCCGATGGTGAGCAGCAGAGCAACCGCGATCAACGCTCCCAGCCGGCCGCGATAGCAAACATAGACGAACAGCCCCGCCAGGAGAAAAACCTGGGCGAACATCTGAGGGTCATCCAACCCGACGTAGCGCTCCGCGACGGCGCAAAAAAATGCGAAGCAATAAGCGCTGGCCAGTGCCGCGGGCAGAAACTTTGGCGCCAGTCGCCACACAATCAGTCCCACGAACAGGCTGCACAGTACCGTACTGAGCACGGAGAGCGCGCGCGCCGTAAATAGAAAGTCGTGAGTGAATCGTCCCAGGCCTGCGATGACGTAGAACGATAGCGCGGGATAATTGACGGAAGTCCAACCGTAGGCGGTGGGATAGAGCGTACCGTGGTTGGCTATGATCGCGGCATTGTAGACGTTCCACCCTTCATTGTAGGTCACTTGCAGGCGGAGAAATGCGCGTCCTACCGGAACCACAGCGGTGTACAGCGCAAACACAATACACAAGCCCGCGACAAGAAAGCGGGCACGTTGCCCGATGACATTCTGAGGAATGCGTCCACCTGTGGCCGGAATGGCTTGGGGAGGCAGTTCGAGGAGGTCGTTAACCATAAAGGAGCATTGTAATCAACTTTGTTAGATTCTCCCCGCGCCTTCGCGTTCATGCCGGGAAAGAGTTTTTTTCTACCCGTTGAGGCGCCATCCAAATGTACGGAAACCGTGAAGATAATATGCCTTCGGGGTGTCAGGACTCATAGGCGCGGAGGATCGTGGGGTGGAAAAGGAGTCAGGCGTGTTGGGCTATAGCGGTCTAGTGCATTTGGTGCGGCGCGGATGGCTGCTCCGAGTCGTCTATTGCGCCTCCTTTCTCTCGCTCGCCGCATTGCTTCTTTCGTCCAGGGGTTACTCGCCGGATTGGAACAGCCCCCATAGATTCTGGGACGTCGCGATATATTACCGGGCAATGCAAGATGTACACGCGGGCTTGGATCCTTATGCGGCGGGGTTGCAACGCCAGTCCGCCGCGCAAGCCGCCGGGCAGCACTACTTCACCTACATCTACCCGCCGCTGACGCTGTTAGCATTGCGTGCGTTCAATCGCCTTCCCCTATGGCTTGCCGCGTTTTTCTATTGGGCTGCCTATTGCGCAAGTATCGTAGCCGGCTTGTGGGCCGTAACTCGCTGCTTTCGTCCGCAAGATAAACCCGTAATGAAGTACTTTGTTCCCCTAGCGATTTTTTTTCCCGCCCTCATGCCAGGTAACAATATCATTGGGGGAAACATCGCCTACATTTTTTATGGATGGCTTTTTGCAGCAACCATTCTCGGCTGGAAGCGAGGGACTTGGCTTTGGTTCTATCTGGCGGTCCTGCTCGCCTCCAGTTTCAAGGCCCCTTTCCTTACGATGTTGGCGATCCCTGCGCTTGCCGGAACGCGGCAGTGGCTCAAGACCGCTGCCGTCGGCGCCGCCGGCTTGGGACTATTCGCCGTGCAAGCCTGGCTCTGGCCAACTCAGTTTCGCGAGTACCTCACCAGCGTCAACCTGCAGTTCCGTTTGAACCCGCAGTTTGTCTTCGGCCAAAGTATCGCCGGAAACCTGGGGCGAGCGCTTTACCTGCGGGGTTTGCCCTATACCACACTGCCCGCGTTGATTTTCTTCATCTATGCCAGCGTGCTATTCGCGGTGCTGTTCCGCTTCAGCAGGCTTTACCATCAACACCGCATCTCCCCCCAGAGTTGGATTCCAGTTCTACTAGTCGCAACCATTGTGCTGAATCCACGGATCGCGGATTACGACGTCCTGCTGATCGCATTGCCAATGGCGCTCATCCTGGTGCGCTCTGTGGCTGCCCGGTCGAAATCGGGCATGGCATTGGCCATCACGATACTGTTTCTCATCGTCGCCGATCTTTTTCTTGACCTGCCCGCGAGCGTAGACGCGCCTCGCGATATGTTGGTTCTTCTAGCCATCCTCGGCGTCGGTTTCCAGTACCTGGTGGCGGAGGCTCGCCGCGGTTGTCAGGAGAGTTTGATCGTTCTTCCGCAAGTCACTGCTGTCTCTGAACCAGCGGCCGCCGACAAGGACGCCTGAACGCCTCAACATTTTTTCGCCGCTCGCGCACCATGGCGCGACAGGGGGTGAAACGCAGGGAATGTGTAAGATAGAAAAATACGCCGGGCCCGTAGCTCAACGGTTAGAGCAGCAGACTCATAATCTGTTGGTTCCTGGTTCAAATCCAGGCGGGCCCACCAGAGAAACGCGCCGCGCGAAGCTGTGATTCGTTGGTCGTTCGAATTCCTAAACATCAAACATCTAAACAATGCAGAAATCGATTGCTTTGCCGATTCGCCGCGACGAATCCGCGCCTATTTCAGCCCCAGCCTGGCATTGAAATGCTGAATGACTCCATAGCATTCGCAGGCGGCCGCCTCCAGGTTTTTGCGATTCAGAACCTTCACCGTTCCCCGCAGATTCTCAATCAGTCCCGCCGATTCCAGCACACCCGCCGCCAGACTCACACTGGGGCGGCCCGTACCGAGCATCTGCGCGAGAAACTCGTGAGTCAGCGGCAGCAGCTTCGAATCGACGCGATCCTGGCACATGAGCAGCCACCGGACAAGCCGCTGATCGATATCGTGCAGCCGGTTACAGGCGGCCAACTGGGCGGCTTGCATGCCATGCATCAGGGCAAACTGCCCGAGCTGTGATCGAAGCACCGGCATGCTGTCAAGGACGTCTTGAAACACGTTCGCTCGCACGCGTACACCTTTGCCCGACATTTGCATGATGGCGCGAAATGTTGCTCGTTGCAGTCCCATCATCAGCGGCAACCCTACCATTCCTTCCCGGCCCACAATGCCAACCTCCACGCTTCGGCCATCGGTGTTGAGTGCCACCAGGGAGGTCATGCCGTCGTCCAGAAAATATGCGAAATCGATCTTCTGTGCCGGTTCATGAAGAATTTCATACTGCGGCAGGTCGACAGGCTCGAGATGAGGACGAAGCCGCACATACTCGTCGTCCGGCAGCGACAACAAAATCGCATTACTTACAGCTTTGCCCGCGGCATTGGAACGTTCGCCTGCACGAACCAGAATTTGCTTGGACGGTTTTGTGGTTTTCTTGGCGATAAGTCTCACGTTGGCAAATGCGTTCACATCAGGTTCGATGCAATCGAAACGTCCACTCCGTTCGTAGAATGCTGTAGGTTCATCCCCGATCCCAGGGATGTGCTCAATAAATTCCTTGTACCGCGGCAGGAGACGCTCACTTAGAAAAGCAAAACTGCACTGGCATTCTGAGGAAAATGACAAAAAAAAGCCGCTCGATTCTCCCCATCCGGATCAAAGACCAGTTTCCTCCGGCGGGCGATTTTTCTCGGGCTCTGGCCGGCTCTTCTGATCGCTCAGCAAACGGTTCAATTCTTCGATCAAACTCATGAGCTTTTTTTGATCTTTCTCGGACTCAATCAGAGAGCACAGCTCGCTGATTCGGTCGGCGTGCCTCTCGTTCATACTCATGCATGCATTCATCGAATGCGGGCAGTATTGCAACCTTCAATGTGTTTGGTATGTTCGATGTCGAACGTTTTACAAGGGAAAAGAAATGGGGAATCAGTTGGAAGAGCGCAGCGCTTGCATGGAAGAGCCCGGCGGCGGCCGCCAACTCTAATAGGAGGGTGTTACAACGCGGCGGGCAAGGTGAAATAGAATACCGACCCGTGCCCGAGCTGGCTGGTCAATCCCAGCCTCCCGCCGTGCGCTTCCACAATCGCTTTGCAGATCGCCAGGCCCATGCCGGTGCCATGCACCTGAACGCGCTGATTGCGGCCGCGATAGAACTTCTCGAAAACCATCGATTGTTCGAAATCGTCAATCCCCGGTCCACGATCGGCGATGCTGACGGTGAGCACACTCTCTTTGGCCTCGCCGCCGATGCGGATGGGCGTACCATCCGGAGAATACTTAGCCGCATTCTCAATCAAATGCACGAGCACTTCTTTTATATGCGCACTATCCATGCGCGCGGGCGGCATATCGTCCGGAATGCGCACTTCCACGGGATGGTGTCCCAGGACCTGCTTGAGTTCAGCAAGCACTTCCTCCACAATCGGGCGCAACGGTGCCGGGGCAAATTTGAATTCCACTTTCTTGGCGTCGAGCTGCGCCATTTCCGCCGCTTCGCCAATCAGGCGGTTCAGCCGGTCACTCTCTTCGTTAATGATGGTCAGCAATTCATGCGTTTCTTCAACAGAATGCTGCCCGCTTCCAAGAAGTGAGGTGGCCGACGCCTTGATCGCAGTCAGCGGCGTGCGAAATTCATGGGTGACGGAATCGAGCAGAATGGAACGCAATTGTTCGCTCTCACGCGACGCCTCAGCGCGGCTGAGTTTTTCAAAAGCGTTGGCGCGTTCGAGCGCGATCGCAATAAGGCTTCCAATCGCTTCCAGCGTTTGACGCGAAAGATTGGAGCCGGCAACACCCATGCTGCCTACCACGCGCATACCGACGCGCAGCGGCATGAAGGCCAGTCCGGCGGCATCGAATCGGGGTTCGCCGCGCAACGAAACCATTTGCAGATCGTGCGCCTCCACGCCATCGATCGCGGGGCCGGAGCGATACACATCGCCGCGGCTGGAAAGCGCCATCGCGGCCGACCGCACATCGAAGGATTCGACAACATATCGCGGAATCACGTTGAGTAGTTCCGCTGCATTGTCGCTCGACAACAATAGCTGGCTAAAGGCGTAGAGCCGCTCAAGTTCGTGCCGCCGCTCCACCGCCACCCGCTCGCCACGTTGCGCCCGCGCCGAAAGCTCGCTGGCGAGCACTGCGGTCACCAGAAAGGCGAACAGCGCAATCCAGTTTTGCGGATCGGCAACTGTGAATGTACCGATCGGCGGAAGGAAAAAATAATTAAATGCGAGAGCCGCCGCCAGCGACATGAAAATTGCCTGCCACAATCCATAAAAGGTGGAAATACCCAGAACTCCAAGCAGAAACAACAGCGCGATCGTCGTCGAATTTACGTGCAGCAAACGATATCCGGCGAAAGTGAGCGCGCCAACAATTGCCGCCGCCAGTAAGTACCCGCGCACCGATCGGGCCGCAGTTTTCACGAGCAGATTGTAACTGACTGTTCCCTCGATTCGACAAAGATGAAGCTCTCGATGAAAATAGGGCGCAATGACCAAAACTCCCGAGCAATGGCTTGAGGAAGCGGCCCCGCTCAAAAAGGGCGGGCTCTTCAAACTGTTTCTTGGATACGCTCCGGGCGTGGGCAAAACCTACACCATGCTGACTGAAGCCATCCGGCGCCACAGCCGCGGCGAGGACATTGTGATTGGCGTCGTCGAAACTCACGGGCGAAAAACCGTCGGCGAACTGGTAGCCGAACTGGAAACCGTCCCGCGCAAAGTCATCGACTACAAAGGCGCCACCTTCGAGGAAATGGATGTAGATGCGATTCTCGCACGCAGGCCAAAGGCCGCTCTCATTGATGAGTTGGCGCATACGAATATCGACGGCAGCAAGCATCGCAAGCGTTATGAGGATGTATTCGAACTGCTCGACGCCGGCATCACCGTGCTCTCGACCATGAACATTCAGCACCTGGAAAGCGTAACGCCCACCGTGCAGGGTGTGACTGGAATTCAAGTGCGGGAGACGGTTCCGGACTGGGTGCTCCAGCGCGTCAACGAAGTCGTGATGATCGACTTGACGCCCGAGGCCCTGCAAAACCGCATGCGGCGCGGCGATGTTTATCCCCAGGAACGGGTCGGCCGCGCCCTCGAAAATTTTTTCCGCGAAACCAACCTGATTGCATTGCGAGAGCTGGCTCTGCGGCAGGTGGCGCAGGCCGTCGACCAAAGTCTGGAACAGCGCCGCGAGGTGCTTGACGAGAATCGCAGCAAAGTAGCCATTCGAGAGCGCATCGCTGTCTGCATCAGCTCTAACCCGGCGGCGCAATACCTCATTGCGCGCGGCGCCCGCATGGCGCAGGGCATGGGTGCCGAGCTCTTCGTCATTTATACCGATCTCGGCCAGGATAGCAGCGAAGAAAATCAGCACACGCTCAACGCGAACATACGTTTCGCGCAAAATGTCGGCGCATCCGTGAACCGCGTAACCGGCAAAAGCGTAGCCGAGGCGGTCGCGCGTTTCGTCAATGAGAAGCATATTACCCAGGTCGTCTTCGGCCGTTCCGCTACCCGCGGCTGGAAGCGGTATTTCTATCTTTCCGCAATCCATCAGTTCCTGCGCGACGCGCCGGCGGTCGATGTCCACATCGTCACGCAGGAGCCCAGCTGACGCCGCTGCACACACACAATGTCAGACCACAAACACATCCTGGTCGTAGACGATGAGACGCAGATCACACGCGTGCTCCGGACCTCGCTTTCCACTCACGGCTACGATATTCGTGTGGCTAACGACGGCGAGACCGCACTCGAAATCATGAAGGACTGGGCTCCCGATCTCGTCATCACCGACCTCGCCATGCCTAACATGGACGGCCTGGAATTATGCCGCCGCTTGCGCACAAAGAGCGAGGTGCCGATCATTGTCCTTTCCGTGCGCGGCGAAGAACGAACAAAGGTGAAAGCGCTCGATGCCGGTGCCGACGACTATATAACCAAGCCCTTCGGCATGGAGGAGTTACTAGCCCGCGTTCGCGCCAATCTGCGCCGTCATCGCATTAAGGAGTCGGAGTCGGCGCCCATCGAGGCTGGAGATTTTCGCATCGATCCGGATGCGCGCAGCGTGTTCGTCAAGAATCGCGCCGTCCATTTAACCCCAAAGGAATTTGACTTACTCATCTATCTTGCGCGGCGCCCCGGCAAAGTGATTACTCATCGCGCTCTGCTGGGCGCGGTGTGGGGCGGGGAGAGCACTGAACAAGTCGAGTACTTGCGCGTTTTTGTCGGGCAGCTCCGCCGAAAGCTCGAACCCGCCCCCGATTCTCCTCGCTATATCGTGACCGATCCCTGGGTAGGCTACCGCTTCGAACCCGGCGCGTAGTAACCCATCTCAATATTGTCATTCCGGCCGCGGAAGGAATTCCCACCCCGCGAAATCTCTTACGCTTCCCTTATTTTCAATTTACGCACATTTTATGAGCCGGCGGCTCTAATGAACTCAATGCCCAGGGATGTGGGGAGGCAGCAGGAGGAGAATCTTATGCAGATCCAGGAAGTAAGCGCGGAGCGATTTGCGCAGCTCTTTCACCAGTATCAACAAGCGCTGGCCAACGATTTCACAGGTGCCCATGAGGATCGCGCCCCGGCCGCTTGGACCGAGATTCCGCCCGCTGAAAAACAACTTATGATCGCTGCCGCGCGTCTTGCCCTGCTCGAAGTAGAAGTCCTCCCGAGCGAGCGGCAATCCCGCCGGTATTTTGCCAAGCCCGGCGAAGCCGATTGGGGCTGCTGAAGATTAACGCGTAGAAACCTCATCTTTATGACTTCTTTATGAAGTCTTTATCGCCATTTTACGGAGAAGCTCGTTTAATCGACCTGAGCGGAAGGTTCTTTTTCGCAACAAGACAATCACTTTCGACAGCCCGGCGTGTTCGCGCCCCACGGACTTTTCTCGACTAACCCTCATGATCCCGGCAATGGCGATGACGAAGATAAGCCGCGCAAGCACGACTGAAAACCTGCGCATCCAGCATAGGGAAGTCGAAACATAAGGACTATTCACATCATGACTTTTAAAGTAAGTGACGGAAAACACAAAAACGCGATTCTTATTCTCATTAGTGCGCTCGTTTTTTCGCTTCAGCTGCATGCCCAGAGCACGGCAACCCCGTCGCAAAATATTCCCCCAGAGGTTCTGAAGCAATTGCAGGACCTGACAAAACGCGTCGAGCAATTGGAGGAACAGCTGCATCAGCATGAAGCGGCAGTGCAGCCCAACACCGCGGTGCATTCCGCCAAAGCCAGCGTGCCGGCTCCTCTCGTGATTCCGGCCATTCCCCCGGTTGAATCCGGCGCATCCGCTCCAGCGCAAGAAAAGATTGCGCCCTTTTCCGATTGGGATTGGACTTGGCTGAACGGCAACCCGCGCAACAAAGACACGGCCTTCGATTCTAAATTCTTTACGCCCGAAATCCGCGCCGACATCACTTACAACTACGATTTCAATAAGCCCGTCGATGACTCGATTGGCGGCTCAAGCGAACTATTTCGCGCCAACGAAATGCAACTGGAGCAGCTCGGCGTTGGCGGCGACTTCCACTATGACAACGTCCGCGCTCGCCTCATGACTCAGTTCGGCATGTATTCCGCCACCACTCCACGCAATGACCCCAGTACCGCCAAAGGTCAATGGGATCTGGATACGGCCTATCGTTATCTGGCGGAAGCCTACGGCGGCTATCACATTAATGCTCTGAATGGAATCAATATAGACGCGGGCATTTTCATGTCGTACATAGGTCTATTCAGCTATTACAACTTCGATAACTGGGCCTACCAGCCTTCCTATGTCTCCTCCAACACCCCATGGTTCTTCAACGGCCTGCGTGTTCAGATTTTTCCCAATCCTCATCTGAAACTCGAGCCCTGGTTCATCAATGGATGGCAATCCTATGGCTCCGCTAACTCAAGGAAAGGCGTGGGCGGCCAGATTAAATGGACTCCGAGACCGTGGGTAAACATCATCTCCAATAACTACGGCCTTGGGCACGACGATCTCTATGTCCCAAACCGCGGCCGCGTTCATACCGACGACAGCATCGAGATTAAGTATTTCGATAAGCCGGGACAGGTCATCGATAAGATGGCCTTCACCTTTACCGGCGACTTAGGTTGCGAATTCGGTCCCAGCGTGACCACATCGACCGGCACGTACTTACAAGGTGTGGGTTGCCACGGCGATAAAAGGGATCCTAACTCATTGGGCGGCGATCATTTTGCAGCGGGCATCAATCCCAAGCAAAGCTTCGCCGGCTTCATGCTCTACGACCGCACATGGTTCAAGAAAGATACTTACGGACTCACCATCGGCGGCGGCATGATCAACAACCCCGGCCGCTATCTTGTTTTGGCTCCGCCCATCAATGGTGAAACCGCCTCTTCCGCGTCCATCAACGCTCCTTACTTTAGCGGTAATCCATCCGATCCATTCAAGGCCTGGGATATGTCTGTCACTTATGATTACATGCCCCGGCAGTGGCTTACCTTCCGCTGGGAGTACGACTATCGCCATGCCAATGTGCCGTACTGGACGGGGCACGGCGGAATCACGCCCCCCGGCGCGGGCGGAGTACCTTACACCAACAATGGATACCCTCAATTTTACGCGTGCAATAACGGCAATTCATCCATGCAAGAAACGCTTGCCGCGGCGGAAACAGCGTGCGGCAGTCCGGGCAGCACAAGTAGCGTATGGTTCCCCGATCTGCGCCGCGACGAATCGTTGGTTGACATCGATATCATGGTTAAGTTTTGAAGCCATTACTCAGTATCAGCAGGTAGCCGGGAATTTTGGAGGTGGCTCATGCAAGACCTGATCTTTGTTGCGGTGACAATCGCATTTTTCGCGCTGTCGCTTGCCTACGTTAAATTCTGCGATCGCATTCGCTGAGGACGCAATTATGAATGTCGAATCAATCGTCATGCTCGTCATTAGCACCGGCTTGATGATTTATCTCTTGTACGCCTTACTTAAACCCGAGAACTTTTGACATGACTGCGAATGGTTGGCTCCAAATCGTATTATTCCTCGCGCTTATCTTGGCGATCACAAAGCCGCTCGGCGCGTTCATGGCCAGAGTGTTCTCAGGAGAGCATACCTTTCTCGACCCGCTCCTGCGTCCCATCGAGCGGTTGCTCTACCGGCTGACAGGAGTCGATGAGAAGCATGAAATGCGCTGGACCGAGTATGCCTTTACCATGCTGCTGTTCAGCGGAGTGACCACGCTTGTTCTTTACCTGATCGAGCGGGTGCAGCACAGGCTGCCATGGAATCCTCAACGCTTTGCAGCGGTTCCACCTTCCCTGGCATTCAATACGGCCGCCTCTTTTACTACGAATACCAACTGGCAGAATTACTCGGGCGAAAGCGTGATGAGTTACTTCACTCAAATGGCCGGTCTCGCCTATCACAATTTTATTTCCGCCGCCGTTGGAATTGCCTTGGCCATCGCCTTCATCCGCGGCATTGCTCGCCGCGAAAAGGAAACCATAGGCAATTTTTGGGTCGATATGACGCGGTCCATCCTGTGGGTACTGCTGCCCGCGTGCATTGTCTATGCCCTTCTTCTCGTCTCACAAGGAGTTGTCCAAAACGTCCGCCCGTATGACACAGTCAAGCTTCTTGAAACGCAGCAAGTCCAGCGAGTCGGCTCAGATACCAAACCGGTCGTCGATCTTAATGGCAAACCGGTAATGGATACGGTCACCGATCAGGTCGTCGCGCAGGGCCCCGTCGCCTCACAGGAAGCCATCAAGATGCTGGGAACGAATGGCGGCGGTTTCTTCAACGCCAATAGCGCTCATCCATTCGAGAATCCCACTCCGCTCACCAACTATCTGCAAATACTTTCCATCTTTGCCATACCGGCTGGACTTACTTACACCCTGGGACGCATGACTAACTCACCTCGCCACGGATGGGCGGTGTGGTCCGCAATGGCGATCCTGTTTGTCTGCGGGGTAACGACAGCCTACTGGGCGGAGGCGCGCGGCAATCCCCTTATGCCCAGCGCCGATCAACATGTGAGCACACTTCAACCCGGCGGCAACATGGAGGGCAAGGAAGTTCGCTTCGGCATTGCAGAGTCAGCCCTGTTTGCCACCGTAACTACGGATGCCAGTTGCGGCGCCGTGAATAGCATGCACGACTCCTTCACACCCTTGGGTGGATTGGTTCCCCTTGTCAACATCATGCTCAGCGAGACTGTTTTTGGCGGCGTCGGCGCCGGTCTTTACGGGATTCTTATCTATGTGATCCTCGCCGTGTTTATCGCTGGACTTATGGTTGGCCGCACGCCCGAGTATCTCGGAAAGAAAGTGGAAGCTTACGACGTAAAGATGGCGATGTTAGTTACGCTCGTCTTCCCGATGATTATTCTGGCCCTGACGGCGATCTCGTCGGTGTCAGGATTTGGCACATCGAGTATTAGCAACGCCGGCCCGCACGGACTCACCCAGATCCTCTATGCATTTACTTCCATGGCAGGCAATAATGGGTCGGCCTTCGCCGGTCTGAATGGTAATACGACTTGGTACAACGTCTCTGGCGCAATCACCATGCTGGTCGGGCGATTTTTTATGATCATCCCCATGCTCGCTATCGCGGGCAATCTTGCCAGGAAAAAAGCTGTGCCCCCATCTGCCGGAACGTTCCCAGTAACTACGCCCCTGTTTTCGATCTTGCTCGTCTCAGTGATTGTGATTGTGGGAGCGCTCACATTTTTCCCGGCGCTAAGTCTGGGGCCGGTGCTGGAACACCTGATGATGATGGCCGGAAAGACCTTCTGAGGTAATCAATGGCGGAACAGAAAAGCCGAAGTTTGTGGGATGCGAAAATCATCCGGCGTGCGCTGATCGATGCGTTGGTAAAGCTCGATCCGCGCACCATGATGAAAAATCCTGTAATGTTCGTGGTCGAGGTCGGTAGCGTCGTGACCACGCTGCTGCTCTTCGGCGATAAGCGCAGCTTCGCGTTCAATCTCCAGATTACGCTCTGGCTCTGGTTCACAGTCCTGTTCGCCAATTTTGCCGAGGCTATGGCCGAGGGCCGCGGCAAGGCGCAAGCTGACACTCTGCGAAAAGCAAGGTCCGAAACCGAAGCGCGGCGGATTCTTGCAAACGGAACAATTGAGACAGTTCCCAGTTCGAAGTTGCGCGCCGGCGATGTCGTCGTCGTCGCTGCCTCCGAGTTTGTTCCCGGTGACGGCGAAGTCATCGAGGGCGTGGCGTCGGTTGATGAGTCTGCAATTACGGGCGAGTCCGCTCCTGTTATTCGGGAGGCTGGCGGCGACCGCTCTGCTGTTACCGGCGGCACGCGCGTACTTTCCGATCAAATCAAGATTCGGATTACGTCGAATCCTGGGGAAACCTTTCTCGACCGCATGATTGCGCTGGTTGAAGGCGCCGAGCGGCAAAAAACTCCCAACGAGATCGCTCTCAATATTCTTCTCGCCGGACTCACTATTATTTTTCTCCTTGCGGTGGTTACCCTGCAACCCTTTGCTATCTACTCGGGATCGCCACAAACAGTATTCGTTCTCGTCTCGCTCCTTGTCTGCCTTATTCCTACCACCATTGGCGGTTTGCTTTCGGCCATTGGCATTGCGGGCATGGATCGTCTTGTGCAGCACAACGTCCTCGCCATGTCCGGCCGCGCCGTTGAAGCCGCGGGAGACGTTAATACTCTTCTGCTCGATAAGACGGGCACGATCACGCTCGGCAATCGCCAGGCCGCCGAGTTTATTCCCGCTCCCGGCATTCCAGAAGCCGACATGGCCGATGCCGCTCAACTTTCCTCGCTTGCGGACGAAACTCCCGAGGGCCGCTCCATCGTAGTGCTTGCGAAAGAGCGCTACGGCTTGCGCGGCCGCGAACTCGCCTCGCATGAGGCTGTTTTCGTTCCCTTCACTGCCCAAACCCGCATGTCCGGCGTCAACCTTGATGGACGCGAGATTCGCAAAGGAGCGGTCGACGCCATCACCAAATACCTGAATCAGTTTCAAACTTCGCTGCCCCGCGAGATTCAGGCCAGCGTCGAGCAGATCGCGCGCTCCGGCGGCACGCCGCTCGTTGTCGCCGAAAATCAGCGCGCCCTCGGCGTGATTTACCTGAAGGATATTGTCAAAGGTGGAATGAGCGATCGCTTCAAGCAGCTGCGTGCGATGGGCATCAAGACGGTGATGATCACCGGCGACAATCCGCTCACCGCCGCCGCTATCGCGCGCGAAGCGGGCGTGGACGACTTTCTTGCCGAAGCTACGCCGAAAGACAAAATGGATTTGATCCGCCGCGAACAAGCCGATGGCAAGCTCGTCGCCATGACCGGCGATGGCACGAACGACGCTCCAGCGCTGGCCCAAGCCGATGTTGGCGTCGCTATGAATAGCGGTACTCAGGCCGCCAAAGAGGCCGGTAACATGGTGGATCTCGATTCCAATCCCACCAAGCTCATCGAGGTCGTGGCCATCGGCAAGCAGTTACTCATGACGCGTGGCGCTCTTACTACATTCTCTATCGCCAATGATGTCGCCAAGTACTTTGCCATTATCCCGGCCATGTTCGCGGGCACATTCCCCGTGCTCAATGCGCTGAACATCATGCATCTTCAGACGCCGCAGTCGGCGGTGCTTTCGGCCGTGATTTTCAATGCCCTCATTATCGTCGCGCTCATTCCGCTGGCGTTGCGCGGAGTCGCTTATAAAGCCATGAGCGCTGAGGCTCTATTGCGCCGCAATCTGCTCGTCTATGGTTTTGGAGGATTAGTCGTCCCGTTTATCGGAATCAAGCTGATCGACATGTTGATTACGGGAATCAGGCTGGTGTGACGAGTTAGTCGGGCAGACTTGCGGGGCTGAGTTACTTTGCTCTTAATCAGGATCAATAATGAAAAAGCATCTTCTCAATGCTGTGTTAATGACGGTCGTAACAACGGTACTGCTTGGGATTCTTTATCCTTTGCTCGTTACGGGTTTGGCGCGTTTGTTATTTCCCGCGCAAGCCAGCGGAGAGCTTATTACTCACAACGGAGTTCTCGTCGGATCGCGTTTGATTGGGCAGCCATTCAACGGTTCGGGATATTTTCATTCCCGTCCCTCCGCTGCCGGCGCGGCCGGATACGACGCCAGCGCATCGAGCGGCTCGAATCTGGGCCCCACCAATGCGCAGCTGATTTCGCGCGTGAATGCAGACGCGTCCCGATTGCAGGCCGAAAATCCTGGCATTCCGGTGCCCATCGATCTTGTTACCACTTCTGCGTCAGGTCTGGATCCGCACATTACCCCGGCCGCCGCTGTGTTCCAGATTCGCCGCGTGGCGACGGAGCGTAAAGCTTCCGAAGCCGCGGTCGCGCAATTGATCTCAGAGCACACCGAAAACCGGCAATGGGGATTTCTTGGCGAACCGCGCGTCAATGTGCTGGAACTGAATCTTGCCCTCGACGAGCGCTTTCCCAAACTCGCGGCAAAATAATTTAAAGCAAATACTTGAACTGCGCAGTTAAGCTCCGAATCAGGTTTTCATCCTCGCGCGCCTGGCTCAGGCGATTACCCGTAACGCCCTTCGAGCGATCGAAATTTCGGCCGGCGTCTCACAAACAAATTCTCCGTCGGCATAAATCTCGAGCACCGGCTCCGTCTCCACGCGCACCCGTTCCGCTTTTGAGTAATCCACTTTCGATGAAAGCAGATGCTTCCCGAAATAAACTGTCGGGAACATGGCAATTAATCCCGCCGTGCTCATCGTCCAGATGCGGCACACGTCGAGTTGGCCGTCAGTCGGATCAGCCTGCGGGGCGATGCGCATGCCATCGCCGTAAAACTGCGTGTTCGCAAACGCCGCCAGCAAAGCACGCCGCGGCTTCTCCTCAGTGTCCTTTTCGCCGGAACATTCCCCTGCGCCGTTACAGTTCGTAATCTTGATGTCATAAGCCGGCAGTTTGAAAAGAGAGGGAAACAGCGCCAGCGCGTAGCCTCCACGCGCGCGCAGCCAACGCGGCATCCGATTCGCGCGGCGAGCCGTGAGCGAATCCAGACCGCATCCAGCCACAGAGCAGAAATAACGCTCCACTTCTGGAGAAGATGTGCGACGAATCACGCCCAGATCAATCGCGCGCGAACTTAATTTCCCCGATTCAAAACTTCGCCACGCGTTCAGCGAATCGCGCACGGAAAGTATCCCCATCGCGCGGGCAAAATCGTTTCCGCTCCCCGAGGGAACAACCAGCACCGGAAGTTTGAGCCGTACCAATGCGCTCAAATGCCGGTGGATAGTGCCGTCGCCGCCGAAGATCAGCACAGCATCGGCGTCGGTCGAAGATGCGGGAAGACCACGAATCCAACTCGCCGAAGAGTCTTCTTGAAACCGCTCCAGGTCAACCGGAGAAGTCCCCACCCCAAAGATAGCGGCGGCGCGCATGCGGGAAGATTAAAACATACTCGTCGATGGATTGGGCTACCGCTCCGGCTAATCGCCTGCATTATGCTGAAAACTGAAAAATCGATCTGACGGCTGAAAGCTTATTTCAAACACTTCTCCATAAACTCGACCAGATCCTTTTTCATCTTGTCGTGCTCAGCACGGTCGACATACACCATGTGTCCCGCGCCATAAGTCGCATAAGATACATTCTGGCGATACCTGGAATCCAGATCCAGATGATCCATGGTCCAATTCGCAGCGGCAAATGGCGTGGCTAAGTCGAAATAGCCCTCCATGACCAGGATTTTCATATATGGATTCTTGATCATCGCCGCTCTTAGTCCGCCGGCCGTGCTCGGAAATCCGTGCTCGGCGCTGCCCCAATCCCACTTTTCAAACTCGGGCTGATCGTAGGCAAACACCCGATAGGGTGTGTCGGTTTTGTAATTCAGGTCCGTGCGCAAATAGTTATAGAAGGCTGAAGTATATGGCGGCAGGATAGCTGCGCTCGTCGGATCGTAAAAACGATCTTCGCGCCTGTCCTCGCGATTTAGGCTCGGGTCGGGAGTAGTGAAACGTCCATCCAGTCGGCCAGTTACAAGCTTCTCGCCGCGCAGTAGTTCATGCGTGAAGGTGGGCACATCGATCCGCAAATTGTGCGCCTCAATCACCTCCGGAGTTAGACCGGTGTAGCGCGCGAGCTGTTCCAGAACCTTATGGTGTTCATCCGTGCTCAGTGCATCGCCCTTGCCCAGCGCCAGTGTGTAGTCATTCATCGACCACCGTACCACTTCCTCCCGCGTCTTCGTCATGTCGCCGGCCAAGTCGGCCGGCAGCTTATGGTGGTAACCGGCGATCATGGCGAATGTAGGTACGAGTAATGGATAGGGTAAGTCATTTGAGTTATTCCACTCAAGCGTCTGGAAGTCGACGGCCATCGAGAGCAATGTAACTCCATTAAAAGCGATGCCGTGATCCGCAAGATAGCCTGAAAGGCCCGCCGCTCGCGTCGTCCCATAACTTTCGCCCAAAATGAACAGAGGCGAACTCCAGCGTCCGTAGCGTGAAAGATAAAGGCGAATGAACTCCCCAAAGCCCTGCACATCGCCCTTCACGCTCAAAAACTTCTTTGTAAGTTCAAGATTCGCCGCGCGCGAGTAACCCGTCGCCATGGCGTCGATCATGACAATGTCGCTGCGATCAAGCAGGGTATCGGGATTGTCTTCCACCCGGAACGGAGCAGCAGGCATAAAGCCATTCGCTTGCAGCACAACCCGCTTCGGTCCCAACGCGCCCATGTGCAGCCATATCGAAGCGGAACCCGGTCCGCCGTTGAAGGCGAAGGTCAGCGGCCGCTTACCTGCATCCTGCCCATCGAGCGTATAAGCAATAAAAAACATCTCGGCTTCAATCTTGCCGTCGTCGCGCTTTAGAGGAAGCCGCCCCGCCGTAGCCGTATAGCTAAGCATCTTGCCGTTCAGTGTGATCTGATGATGAGTAACCACTGGCGGAACTTCCGAGACGTCGTAGTGCTCTTCTTTGTCCGTCGCTTCCTCGGACTTCGCCGCGTCAGTCGCCCGCGTGGTTTCCGGTTGGGCAGGTTCACCCGGCTTAGCCGCCGTAGCGGATGATTCCCTGCTCTTGTCTTTGCGCGCAGCAGCCGCTTTCGCGCTGTCAGGCGCGGGTTCTGTCGTCTGGTCCTGCTGGGCCCAGGCGGATGATGCCATCGTCAGACAAGCAAATAGCAACACTGCCAGAATTTTCATGAGCTCCCCATTGGATAGATGGAGTTTCGAAGCATAATAGCAGTTTCCTGCGCGGGCGTTGATGAGCAAAATTGGCTCGGCGCTTCCAGCGATCCGCTAGAGCTTCAGCGTGGCTTGCACAGTCCCGTCATCGAGATCGGACTGAAGATAGAACCCCAGCTTCTTGCAGATAGCCTGCATCTCGCGATTCTCCGACAAAATTGTCGACGAAACTTTGGCGAGACGGTCGTCGCGCGCCACTTCAATCAAGCGCTGATAAAGCAATGTCCCAAGCCCTTGATGCTGGAAGCGATCATCGACAAGCACGGCCATCTCGCCTTCTTCTCGGCCGCGCAGGCGGCTGAGCCGCCCAATGGCGATGATCTCCGCACTGCCATCTTCCTTCTTGTATTCGGCAGCCAGCGCCATTTCGCGGTCGTAGTCGATAAAACAGATCCGTTGCAAACGTTCATGCGCGGTACGCTGGCTTAGTTTGAGCGGCTGAAAATACCGCAGGTAGACCGTCCGCTCTGAGAGCGCCTGGTGCAGCTTTACGAGCAAAGGCTCGTCTTCAGGCCGCATGGGGCGCACCAGAATCTCCTCCCCATTCTTCATCGTGCCCGGCCGTACATAGCGCTGTGGATAGGGGCGAATGGCAAGCCGCGGGATTTCTTCCTTTGCGGTTGTCTGCGGATAGACAACGATTCGCGCATCGAGCGCTATCAGCCGATCCGGGGAAGCCAGCAGTGGGTTAATATCGATTTCCTTGATCCAGCGTTGCTCCACAATCAACTGGCTAAATCGAACCAATAATCCCTCAAGCGCGGCCAGATCGACCGGCTTGCGTCCGCGTGTCCCCTGCAGTGCCTTGAAGATTTTTGTCTGCTCCATCAGCCGGCGCGCCAGAGTGCTGGTCAGCGGAGGCAGCGAAAGAGCGCGGTCGCCAAAAACCTCAACCAGCTGCCCGCCGGTTCCGAATAGCATCACAGGTCCAAACTGCGCGTCTGTCGTGCTGCCCACGATAAGCTCATAGCCTTCGGCTCGAAAAAATGGCTGCACCGTGACGCCCGCAAAATGCTCGGGCCCTGCTTTCTCGCGGACCGAGTCTTGAATCTCCCGCCACGCATTGCGCACGGCATCTGCATTCAGCAGATTGAGCTTGACGCCGCCCACGTCGGTCTTGTGCGTGATGGTGCGCGAGAGCAGCTTAACCACCACCGGATAGCCCAACTCCTCAGCCTTCGCAACCGCCTCCTCCGCGCCGCGCGCCTCGAATGTGGGCGCGCTCGGAATCTGGTAGCACGCGAGCAAATCTTTCGATTCAGGCTCCGTGAGCAGAGTGCGGCCCTCCCTGCGAACGTTCTCGATAATCCACTCAGCGCGAGCGCGATCGGCGCCTTCCTCGCCCTGCGGCAAAACAGGAGTTTCATACAAGCCGCGCAGCAGATAGCTATAGCGCCACATGTAATGAAAGATGCGCGCAGCGGTGTCCGGATAGCCAAATGTCGGAATCCCTGCACGATTTAGAATTTCAATGCCCGCGCTCATTTCGGCCCCACCCATCCAGCATGCAAGCACAGGCTTGCCCGTGCCTTTCGCGAGAGGAGCTAGCCGCTCCGCGGTAATCGTCGGATGCGACATGCCCTGCGGACAAAGAATCGCGAGCAGTCCATCGTTCTCGCTATCCGCGGCCACGATCTGTGCCACCTTCGCATATTTGTCTGGCAATGCATCGCCGAGCACGTCCACCGGATTGTTGTGGCTCCAATGCGGCGGCAGCGCTTGGTTGAGAAGATCGAGCGTAGCAGCGGACAGCCCGGACAATTCCCCGCCCGCGCCGATAATCGAATCGGCCGCGAGCACTCCGGGACCCCCGGCATTCGTTACCACAGCCAGCCGCGGTCCCTTCGGGCGAGGTTGCTTGCTCAGCGCCTCGGCCATGTAAAACAGATCGGCGATGGTATTGACGCGCAGCACGCCACAGCGGCGGAATGCGGCCTCCAGCACTTCGTCGCTCCCCGCCAATGTGCCTGTATGCGACGCGGCCGCATGAGCGGCAGCCGCACTTCGTCCCGCTTTGATTACAATGATTGGCTTGCCAAGTGAAACCTCGCGCGCCGCCGAGAGAAACGAACGCGCATCGCCCACCGATTCCATGTACAAGATGATCGAATGCGTTTTGGGATCGTTCCCCAGATAATCGATCAAATCGCCCCAGCCCACATCCAGCATCGATCCCACGGAAACAAATGCGCTGAAGCCGACCACTTCCTTTTGCGCCCAATCGAGAATCGCTGTACACAGCGCGCCGCTCTGGCTGATAAATGCAACGTTGCCCGGCCGCGCCATGTTGTTCGCAAATGTGGCGTTCAGCCCGGTGACCGGATTCATGACGCCCAGACAATTCGGCCCGATGACGCGCATGCGGCTGTCTTTAATCTGGTCGAGAATCTGGCGTTCGAGTTCTTTGCCGCGTTCGCCGTGTTCCTTGAATCCGGCTGAAATCACTATCGCGCCGCCGACGCCCGCGGCCACGCACTGCTCAATGACTCCGGGCACAGTCTCTGCGGGAGTGACGATTACCGCAAGATCGACCGTCTCCGGAATCTGCTCCACATCCCGGTACGCCTTGATTCCCAGCACGCTCGCGCGCTTGTCGCTGACTGGATAAACGGTGCCCCCGAACGGAGAACTTACCAGGCTCCACAGCACAGCGCGGCCCACGCTTCCTGGCCGATCCGTTGCGCCAATGAGCGCGACGCTGTGAGGCGCAAAAATCGCGTCAAGCGGGTGCGCCTCCGTCCGCAGCACGTCGTGCGCTTTATCCTGTGCCGGGCGGTGTTTCCCAACCTTCCCAGTCCTGGTGATACCCATAGGCCGCTAGTTTAAACCCGAACTTGATTCCCGGCTGTGACACGCGACACCGCGTTCTGCCATGCGAGATAAGTCGATTTCCGCCGCCTCCTCGCGCCCGCGAATGCGGCTAAGCGGCGCAGTTTTAAGGCAGAGTGTCGGCGCCCCCCCTGGCCAAACCACCGAATCGTGCTAAAATTTGTTGCGCTTTGAAATGATTCCTCCGGCTCGTGGCGCGCGAGATCTCTCCAACCGGTAACGACGGACTAAAAAAGTGGCACAGAATCCCATCGCCCCCATTTCTTACGCGGACGCCGGCGTCCATATCGACAAGGCCAATCGCACCAAGCAGCGCATAAAATACCTGGCCCACAAGACTTTTACCAAGGGCGTGCTCAGCGAGATTGGCGGCTTTGGCGGTCTCTTCTCGGTCGACAAGAAATATGTTGATCCCGTCCTCGTTTCCAGCGTCGATGGCGTCGGGACGAAACTCAAGGTCGCCTTCGATATGAAAATGCACCATACGGTCGGCGGCGATCTGGTCAACCATTGCGTGAACGATATCGCCGTTCAGGGCGCCGCTCCGCTCTTCTTCATGGATTATCTGGCCACCGGCACCCTCGAACCCGAAGTTGCGGAAAAGATTGTCAGCGGCCTTGCCGAGGCCTGCAAACACAACGGTTGCGCGCTCATCGGCGGCGAGACCGCCGAGATGCCCGGCTTCTATCCCGCCGGCGAATACGATCTGGCCGGATTCATCGTCGGCGTTGTCGAGCGCGACAAAATCATCAACGGCCGTACC
Source organism: Terriglobales bacterium (assembly GCA_049589875.1). Taxonomy (GTDB): domain Bacteria; phylum Acidobacteriota; class Terriglobia; order Terriglobales; family Acidobacteriaceae; genus Acidiflorens. The sequence continues at coordinate 38,346 of JBAWBR010000069.1, read as the reverse complement.
GTCGAGGTTGGCGATTGTGTCCTCGGCCTTCCCTCCAACGGCCTTCACACCAACGGATACTCTCTCGCGCGCAAGCTTCTATTCGAAGTCGCGGCCTACTCGCCAGAAACCTTCGTTAGCGAGATCAAGAACAAAGTCGGCAATGAACTCATGCGCCCCCACCGCAGCTACTGGCCTGTAGTCCGTAAGTTGATTGCAGGAGATTGCGTCGCGGCGCTGGCTCACATCACCGGCGGCGGAATTACTGAGAACTTGCCCCGCGTCCTGCCCAAAGGCACGGCGGCCGTCATCGAACTGGGAACCTGGCCGGTGCTGCCCATCTTCGAGCACCTTCAAACTCTTGGCAACGTGCAGCAAGAAGAAATGCTGCGTACTTTTAACATGGGGATCGGTATGCTTGTCGTTGTTCCGGCCAAGAAATTCAAGAAAGCGCAAACGCTGCTCGACCGCGCCGGTGAAAAATTCTATAGCGTAGGACGCATCGTCAAGGGCGAGCGCAAAGTGGTGTATAGCTGAAAACTATTTCTCCAGAAGTTCCTGCCTCGACATTTGCGCAGCTTGAAATTCCATGGGTTGATATTTTGAAACTTTAGCTCCATCCACTATTTTCTTTAAACTTATACCCTCGTTCCATCATCTAAAACTTCTGATTCTCCCCAAGGAGTGAGGATGTCAGTTTTCGATGGTGTCATCCGATTTCCGCCCAACGAAGTCGCCTACAAGATTGCCGTGGCTCTCGCCATAGGCATGCTCGTCGGCTTCGAACGTGAGTCCGCAAACAAGGATGTCGGCATTCGTACCTTCGGCCTTACGGCCCTGCTGGGGACGCTTTGCGTTTTAATCTCCTCCGCCTATGGCCTGGTCGCGATGGGCGGCGTCATTGTTCTTGTCACGCTCCTCAATGTCCGCAGCCTCGCGGCGAGTCAATCGCTTGAAATCACCACTTCCGCTGCCCTCCTCATGACCTACGCACTGGGCGTGCTGGTCGGTCTCGGGCATAGCTTCACTCCGGTGGCTGCGGCCGTTCTCATGACCATGCTCCTGGCCTGGAAGTTTGAACTGCGCAAGTTCGCTGGCGGAGTCACCATCGACGAACTGCGCAGCGCAGTGCTTCTCGCCCTCATCGGACTCGTCATTTATCCCGTCCTCCCCGATCGCTTTATCGATCGCTGGCAACTCGTCAACCTCCGTCAGGCTTGGATCACCGTTGTCGTTATTGCGGGCATCTCGTTCGTCAACTATGTTCTCCTGCGCCTCTATGGCAACCGCGGTTTGTATTGGACAGCCGTGCTCGGCGGCCTGGTCAATAATCGCGCCGCCGTCGCCGAATTGATGAACGTGGTGGAAGGCCCCATGATCGTCAGCGTCGTCATGCTGGCAACTCTCGCCATGTTTATCCGGAATATTGCCATCCTCGCCTTGTTCGCGCCCCACGCTCTGCTTACCGCCGCGGGCCCGTTGCTGGCGATGGCAATCGTCTCGCTATTGGTTCGCACACACGAAAAGGACGAAATCCCCGGCCACCAACTTGCCCTCGCCTCGCCCATCTCGTTCCGCCGGGTGCTCTCCTATGGCACCCTGTTTCTCGCCATTCAGGTCATCGGGACTCTCGCCGAGCGCGCCTTTGGCAATTATGGATTCATGGCTGCCAGTGGTATCGGCGGAATCGCCAGCAGTGCCAGTGCAACCGCCGCCGCCGCCAACCTGGCAGCCAGCGCCAAAATTTCTTCATCTCTCGCCGGCACCGCCGCCGTTATCGCATCCATGGCTAGCGCCTTAACCAATGTGCCTGTGATCTTCAAGCGGCTCTCCCGGACGGTTTGGATGAAAGCCGCGTTTTCCACCACCCTCCAGATCGTCGCCGGAGTCGCGGTCCTAGCGGTCCAGCACTTCGCCTATCACATCTAGACCCGTCTTCCCTCCGCGGTGAACGGCGCGCATACTGCCGTTGATGCATAATCGTCTGTGTACTCACACAATCGGCACCCGGAACTCAATGACTCGGAACTCAATGAAAAGATGAAAAATCTCGGCATCCTCCTCTCCGGACGCGGCTCCAACTTCGTCGCCATCGCCGACAGCATCGACGCCGGACGCATTCCCGGCGCGCGCATCGCCATCGTAATCTCCAACCGCTCCGATGCTCCGGGCATTCAAACAGCCCGCCGGCACGGCCTCCACGCCCTTGTGATTCCTTCCAAAGGTAAAGAGCGGGAGCAACACGACCGCGAAGTTGTGGCGGCGCTCCGCGGGCAAAACGTCGATCTCATCTGCCTGGCTGGCTACATGCGCCTGCTCTCGCCCTGGTTTGTGCGCCAGTTTCCCCAGCGCATCCTCAATATTCATCCTTCGCTTCTTCCCGCTTTTCCCGGTCTCGAAGCCCAGCAGCAAGCTTTTGCCTATGGAGTTAAGGTCAGTGGCTGTACGGTCCATTTCGTGGATGAGGAACTCGATCACGGAGCCATCGTCGTGCAGAAAACCGTTGCGGTCCTCGATTCAGACGACGAGCACTCGCTCGCCGCCCGCATCCTCGAACAGGAGCACGCCGCTTACTCTGAAGCAATTAACCTCGTGCTGGAAGAAAAGTTTGAGATCGCAGGACGCCGTCTGCGGCGATTGCCAAACCAGAACTGAGCCCGGTTGAAGGTGCGACAGGATCGGGGGTCGGATTGAAGAAGCAAGCTAACCTCTGTCTTACTTACATGATCAGCTCGTCCCGTCGGCGCATGATTGGATGCTGCATCACTTCCAGCTCATTCTTCACCAGGTTCAATCCATAAACGCAATCCTCAAACTTGTGCGCGAGCTGCGCGAACATCGGCGCAACTTTGGCATACTCGAAGTATTCGAACTTGGAAACGATGTAATAACTCTCTTTGCCCGCGCGAACCCACTCAACAAAATCTTCTATGCGCTCGCGGCGCAGCCGGTGATGGTTGATGCTCTCGGGAAACATTCCCGCGAAAAACAGCGTGTAATCGCCGATATGTTTGCGCACCTGACGTTCCCGATCGAACGACGGCGCTGGCCCATAAACCGGGTCCGATTCAAGCAGTAACTCACCAACATCGGTCAGAGGCTTTCCGCTGCCGTTGCGGATCTTTGTCAACTGTTCTGCGTCGCAGAATTCAGTCAGCAGGTTGGCTACATACCCGATAACTTCCGGATCGCGAATGCCAATCTCCTGCGCATAGTGCCGTCCGACAAGTTCCACAAACAATTTCTCAAGCGGATGCTTTTCCGAATTCATAGCTGGCCCCCACGTGCCACTGTCGCACATGTTCCTCTAACTTATCGGAACATACGCCTTTGCAGTTTAGATATCCTACTTAGTACTCCGGGGCAATTGCACTATCGTGCCCCACCACTACTTAGAACACCGCGCCCGCCACCGCGTTTCTGGGATTACTGCTGGCACTCAGGCCATCCGGCTGCCAATCGTAGAGTTTCTCCCGTAAACCTGGACATGCAGAACAGCATTCGCGTCAGCCACTTCCGGGTATAACATCCGGGCAACCCGGAAAGAGCAAAAAGAGCGGCGAATAAACGGAGGATAAGAGCATGGAACGCAAAAACATCGCTAGCGGCACACCATGGGAACCCATCGTCGGGTACTCCCGCGCGGTGCAGGTGGGCCCGCACATTTACGTCTCGGGCACAACCGCCACCGGCTCCGACGGCAACATCATTCCCGGAAATGCCTACGCGCAGGCAGTCCAGGCTCTGAAAAATATCGAGATGGCGCTGAACGGCGCCGGGGCTTCGCTCAAGGACGTCGTACGCACCAGAATGTTCGTCACCAACATCGCCGACTGGGAACAGGTCGGCAAAGCGCACGGCGAGTTCTTCGGAGAAATTCGGCCCGCCACCAGCATGCTCGGTATCAGCGCTCTGGTGTCACCCCAAATGCTGGTCGAGATCGAAGCCGAAGCGATCAAGGAAGATTAGATCCGAACCCGCAGCCGCGGCTGTAAGACTAAAGAGTGAAGGCTTTAAGACGAACAATGGCGGGATGCCGCGCGCGAGCGCGATCCCGCCATCATTGTGAAAGGACAATCTGGTGCTAAGAAAATCTAGCGGCGGCTTTTCTTCTTCGCCGCTTTTTTCTTTGCTGGCTTTTTCGCAGCTTTCTTCTTCGCGGCTTTCTTGGCCGGTTTCTTTTTCGCGGCCTTCTTTACCGCTTTCTTTTTCGTCGGCTTTTTCGCAGCGGCCTTTTTCGCAGCCTTCTTGGGAGCGGGCTTCTTTGCCGCAGGTTTCTTCTTCGGCGGTGCGCTCGCTCCTCCGCCACCCGGCGAACTTACCGGTTTAGGCTCTGGCTTCGGTTCCGGCTCGGAGAACTCATCGTCTTCGTCATCCGCTAACGTTGGCTCCGCTTCCTCTTCTTCCTCTTCGTCAAAATCTTCTTCCAACGATTCGCCGAAGCTGCTGCTGTCACCGTATTCGTCCGTCTCATCGTCTCGACCGTACAGAGTGGGATCATCGAAAGGCATATTTCCTCCTGCGTATTGTCAGCCAGTCGCGCGAGTCGGCGCTCAGGCTCAGGGAATTAGGACAGCTTGCGAAACGCCCTGCTTTTCTTCCATAACGGCGGGTGATTATAGCATGGCCGTTTCACCCGGCAGTATCGTGCATTCGCTCAAGATTTGCGAGGAAAAATTTCAGCAACTATAGATGCCGGGCTTGGTCAAAAGGCTGGGTCCAACGGCTGGGGGAATCGAAGGCGAAAACACAGTCTGAAACACCGCTCGCCTGGCCGTACCGCCCCTATTCATATGCTAGAGCGTCAATCGGATCCTTCCGGGCCGCCTTGAACGCGGGATATAATGCCCCGGCCATCGCCCCCGCGATAGCAATAAAGAACGCACGCACCACCCATCCCCGATCCACCACCACCTGCACCAGGGGGAACTTCTGCGCCAGGCCCACCCTTGCCGCCAGACTCACCGCTACCCCCAGAATGATCCCTGCCAGCGCTAGCAACAGCGTTTCCCGCAGCACAACATTCACAATGTAAAGCCGCGAGGCGCCCATGGCCTTGAGAATGCCAATTTCCCGCGTCCTCTCCATCACCGCCGTGTACATCGCCTGGAAAATCACGATAAAGCCGATCACCACCGAGATGCCCACCACAACGTCAATGAAGGTTGAAAGCCCCGGGTAATTGCTCGCCGTCATCATAGCCAAATACGCCGCCATGGAGGTCGCCACGTAATGCTCCATCCCCGGGACCGCCTTGATTTCGTCGATCACCGTATCCACGTTGGCTGGATCGTCCAGCTTCAAATAGAAGATACTGGCCTTGTCCTGGGCCAGCATCATATCCTGTAACGTGCTCAAAGGAACAAACTTACGGCCACCCTTACCGCGCTCCACAATGCCGCAGATACGAAACTTCGTATTTAGAATGTCGATCGTATCGCCCACCTTGGCATGCTTGGATTGAGCGTAAAGATCGTCCACCAGAACGTCATAAGGTCCTTGAAAGGGCCCTCCCTGAAGATAATGGAAGCCGCCCGACATGCCTTCATAGCTGCGCAAATCGATACCCGCAATCACCTCCACAGACCCGCTCGTCGCGACCTGCGTGATGACCGGCGCAACGCTCTTCACATGCGGTAGTTTCGCCAGAACGTCACCCACCTTAATCGGCATCGGTGCTCCACTGAAAGCGCTGATAAACGACGATCCCGGCGGCCGCACCAGTATGTCGGCTCCAATGCCCGCCGTGCGGGTTCGGGAATCCTGCATCAGCCCCAGGCACAGCCCAACAATCAACAGAATCAGCGTCACCTCCAGCGCGACCGCCACAATGCTGATCAGCGACCGGACTGGCCGGTGTACAAGATTCCCGACAATCATGCGATTCATCATGTTCTTTTTCTTCGCATCTCGATTCGAATGCCGCTCTCGCGGATATCGATCTTTGCCCTCGGAGTTATCTTCCTCCGTTCGTCCCCGCTCCATTTGCGCCAGGTGGCGTTGCATGATTCGCGCCCACCCGCACAATCTCAGCTCCCGCCGGCTGCTCCAGCGCGAACTGGTCGTCCGTCAGCGGAAGGTTCAATTCCAGTTTCAGAATGTTCAGCGTGATGTCGTAATTCTCGCGCGGTCGTTCAATCTCAATCGTGGTCGGGAACGACGTGCCCGCAAAATCCTTATATTTCAAATAGTGAGCGTCCGTGGCGACATTCCCTTGCAAGTCATAAATCCGCTCCCGATGCGGAAGCAGGTCCGTACGGCTGAATTCGATTCTCCGCGAAAGATGGCATTCCTGGCCTTCGCACTGGATCACCATCAATTCATAATCCGGCTGTTCCACCCGGTGCTTCTTCGAATCGAGCACGATCTCATATCCATTATCCAGCACCGGAATCTCGCACGACTGGGCCGGACACATTGGGCCAATCGGCTTCATCAACAATGCGTCATAGATATATTGGGGCCGCAGATTCTCCATGCGCTTGTCCGGCTGGTAGTTCGCCTCGTTATCGGGCCCAATCACAAACTTGTTCTTGGGAGGCACCCAGAGCTTGAATTCCTTGCCGTCGCTCACCATGTCAAACGCCGTATTCCGCACCACCGGCATCAGGCCCTTCATCCGCAGCATCTTCGGCTTGCGCGCCAAAATGTAGCCTCGGATTTCCTTGTAGTCCGTAATCCGTCCGCTGTTTGGATCGCCCGCCGAGGCGTCAATATCCACCGTCGCTTGCATGGATTGGATCCGCCCCGCCTGCGCGTTCACGTAATCGATCAGATCCTGCTGGCTGGCCGACTTCAAAGGAGCATTCGACAACTGGCGTTCAATAGGCCGCGTGCGGAAAAGGCATCCGCCCAGCGGAAATGTCCCTGCCAGCAAACTCACCCACAACAACCAACGAGAGCCGAAAAGACGCATTCCTATCCTTACAAGTAAAAGATTCGACAATAAGTTATCTGATTAGTATAAGGCAGGGAAGGTTGCAGTGTTTAGGGCCGGGGATTATTGAATTGCGTTCAGTGAACTCCCATCGCCCGTCGGTAGGCCGCCACATTCTTATCGTGCTCTTCCAGGGTTGCCGCAAAACGATGGTGTCCGTTGCCATCGCTCACAAAGTATAAAAACTTCGTCTGATCGGGATGCAGCGCCGCCTCCAGCGCGCTCCGCCCCGGGTTCGCAATCGGCCCCGGCGGCAGCCCCGGAAAACGATAAGTATTGTAGGGAGAGTTCACCGCCATATCCTCGTGATGCAGGCTCCCCTGATAAGCGCCCAGCAGCAGTTCGGCATAAATGACGCTCGGGTCGGCATCGAGAGCCATTCTCTCCCGCAGCCGGTTGTAGTAAACGCTGGCCACGCGCGTGCGCTCCTCCGGCGCAGCCGTTTCCTTTTCAACTATCGACGCCATGGTCACAACTTTTTCGATATCCACTCCCGCCGGAGCCGGAATCAACCCAATCTCTTTCCCCACCTGCCGGAATTGATGAACCATTGCAGCCGCCATCTCCTCCAGACTCTGCGTTCGCGTGAACTGGTAGGTGTTGGGAAAAAGAAATCCCTCCAGCGATTTGGCATTCGGCGCGATATCCGAGATCAGATCGGTTTGTGTTTGCGCAATATTTAAAAAATCCGCCGCACTGCAAAGCCCCGCTTCTTCCATCGCTTTCGCAATGTCGAACACCGTGTAGCCTTCCGGGATAGTAACCACGTGAAAGTAAATATCCCCGCGCGCGATGCGCCCATAAACCTGCGGCAGCGTCGCCTCCCGCTCAAATAGATATTCGCCCGCCTTAAGCGTGGGTTTGGGATGAGTAGCATGCCAGAGGAGAAATGCCAGTTCGCTGTGAATGATGCCGTTCTTCTTAAGCTCTGCCGCAATGCGCCGAGTCGAAAATCCAGGCCGCAGCATGACAAACGACTGCCCCGCCGGCGCAACCGGAACATAGACCTGCCAGGCAGCAAAACCGCCACCGGCAAAAACGGCGAGCAAAAACAGCTTGATCAGGAAGCGCAAGATTCAGTTTAGATGCTCTCTACAGATTGCACCAAAACGAGCAGCAGAAGAAACTGCCGAGGGTAACAAGGCAAGTCAAAAGTAAGAATTCATATTGAAAAAGTAAAATCCTCCCGAACGCTCGCGCTCGTAGCTCGTGACCGCTACTTGCCTTTGCAATCGTACCTCTGAGCTCTGACTTCGCTATTCTCCCAGCCAGTCCGCATACGGCTTCATCGATTCCACGTGATCGCACACCACCTTGATTGCTCCAGTGACCGGAATCGCCAGCAGCAGCCCGACCGCGCCCCAGATCGCTCCCCAAAAAAGCAGCGCCAGCGTCACCGCCAGCGGATTCAACCGCAACCGGCTGCCCAGCAGCTTGGGATACAAAACATTCAGCGCAACCAGATGCATCGCCACCACGAAAATCACGACAACAATCAGGTCTCCCGCATCCAGTTGTCCCAGCCCAACCATGATCGGCGGCACCATCGCCAGCACAATCCCCAGATACGGAACCAGGCTCAAAAAGCCGCTCAGGAATCCCACAAAATAAAAAAACGGAACATGCAGCAGCCCGAAGATCCCCACGCTCACCACCGAGATCAGCAGCCCGATCATCAGGTTCCCAACAATAAAACTTTGTAGCATTTTGCCTATTAGTCCAAGCGTTACGAATGCCGTGTGCCGATGCTCCAGCGGAAACAGCATCACCGTGGCCGAACGCGCGTGGTTATGCCAGGTCAGCAAAAAGTAAGTAAGAAACGGAACGAACGAGGCCGCCAGAAAAATATCTGTCAACGTGCCCGCGCCATGGGTCAGCAGATCGGACCAGCTGGTCACCTGCCGCACCGCAACCACGTTCGGTTGCCCCGGCCCCGCGCCATTCACCACCTCGCCGGTCTTTTCAATTCTCTCCGCCTGCTGCTGTACCGGCTGCAAAATGGACCGTATCTTCGCTGAATACTTCGGTACATTGTCGACAAACACCAAGGCCTCGGTGTAAGAGGCAGCCGTGATGCCGTAAAGCACGGCCATCAACAGCACCAGCCCAATCAGCGCCGCAAGCGCCCGGGGAAGATGTATCCGCTCCAGCGCCTGTACCAACGGAGAAAGTGTGAAACTGAGAAGAATGGCGAAAAACAGCACCGCCAGTACCGATTCCCCGTAGTAGGCAAACAGTATGATCAGCCCAACGCCTAGCAGCGTCAGCGACCAGTGATAAGGACGGCTTGTCTCCGCGGTATCCATCATTTCGCAGGAAAATCGCTTCGCCGGGAAATCGTTGCGCTCAAGAATCGCGTCGCTGGAAAATCATACAGCATCGGTCCAGTCCCGCTTGTCGCGAAAGGAAATAGGTTGTAGCGCGGAAAGTCCGCCGCCCACTTTCTTTAGGGGCACGGCGCGGGTAGCGTGCCACGGGAAGCACGCCACGCCCGCCAAATTTTCCCGCCACACTCCCCGAGCCTTTTCCCTCAAAATGTGCTATATAAATAGACGCTAAGTTTGACTCACAGGTAGTTGAAGTACGGTCTCGCCAACCAGCGTCAGCCACTTCCACAGCCGCGAATCTTCTAGCGTATTTCAATCGGCAACAAAGAATAGGAAACACGACCAATGGCAGAACAAGGAACAGTCAAGTGGTTTAACGACGCCAAGGGCTACGGCTTCATCAGCCGTCAAAATGGCGAAGACGTTTTCGTGCATTTCTCCGCCATTCAGGCAGGAGGCTTCAAGAGCCTGCAAGAAGGCCAGACCGTCCAGTTCGACGTGACCAAGGGCCCCAAGGGCTTGCAAGCCGAGAATGTCACTCCGGTTTAACCCGCGAAAACCGTCTCTGGAAAACGACCTCCGGAAAACGATTTCTAAGCAACAAAGTGCCCGAGATTCGCGAGAATCCCGGGCATTTTTCCGTGTGGGAATAATCAATAGACAGGAAGATTAGCTACGGTGTTGCTTCCTTCGTTCACCACCCAAATGTTGGCCCCATCGAAAGCCACTCCCCATGGACCGCTACCAACCGTATACGTACCCACTACTGCACCGCTGCTGGCTGAGAGCTTAGTCACGGTGTTCCCCATCACATTATTGCTCCCAGAGTTCGCCACCCAAATATTAGTTCCATCGAAGGCCACTCCGAACGGCCCGTTTCCAGCAGGGTATGTACCTACCACCGCACCGCTGCTGGCCAAGAGCTTGGTCACCGTGTTGCTGATTTGGTTCGTCACCCAGATGTTGGTTCCGTCGAAGGCTACTCCGAGCGGCCCAGTCCCAACCGTGTAAGTCCCTTCAACCGCGCCGTTGCTGGCTAGCAGCTTGGTCACCGTGCCGCCCCCATTATCCACCACCCAAATATTGGCCCCATCGAAGGCCACTCCCACCGGTTCGTTTCCGACAGAGTAGCTACCTTCAACTACACCGTTGCTGGCCAGAAGCTTAGTTACAGAATTGCTCCAGAAGTTCGTTACCCAGATGTTGGTTCCATCGAAGGCGACCCCGAGTGGAATGCTCCCGACGGAGTACGTGCCTACAACCGCGCCACTGCTGGCCAACAGCTTGGTCACTGTGTTGCTGCCTTCGTTCGTCACCCAAATATTGGTACCATCGAAGGCTACTGCGTACGGTTCGTTTCCAACGGGGTAGGTACCCACAATCGCGCCGCTACTGGCCAGCAGCTTGGTTACGGTGTTGCTGCCACCATTTGTTACCCAAATGTTGGTACCGTCGAAGGCTATGCCTTGCGGCCAGCTCCCAGATGCGCCAGCCGAATATGTCTGGCTGTACCACCGCAAAAGTGCCGCATTTATCGCGCTCTGTGAGGGTGTCCCTGCAGCTCCGGCTGGTCCCTGCGGACCGGCTGGTCCAGTTGGCCCCTGCGCTCCGGTGGCGCCGGTCGACCCTTGCGGCCCGGTCAGACCTTGTGGACCTTGCGCACCAGCTGGTCCCTGCGGACCCGTTGCACCGGTAGCTCCCGTCAGACCAATCGGGCCTTGTGGACCGGTCGAGCCAGGAGCACCCTGCGCTCCCGTCGCGCCTTGTTGCGCCATCACGCTCCAGACAGCCGAGTTTTGGTCCGGTGTTTGAGAGCTTGGACCATTGGCCGCGACTGCCACGTAGGTCGAGCCATTGTAGGTAACAACGTCGTTCACCGCATAAGTTGCAGTCGGATCAAAGGCATTGCGGAAGTTGAACCCAATACCATTTGCGCCTGCGGGACCCTGTGGACCCGTTGCTCCGGGGACGCCCTGAGGCCCCTGCGGACCAACTAGTCCTTGTGGTCCTTGCGCACCCGTTGCACCGGTCGGACCTTGGGACCCAGCTGGTCCCTGTGGGCCAGGCGCCCCGGTTGCTCCGGTTAAGCCAATCGGACCCTGTGGACCGGTCGGACCCGGCGGGCCTTGTGGACCGCTGTTGAGAAACACAATGTCAAGTTCTGAGGGATGACTGGTAGTTGTGTTCTCTTTGCTGTCGAAGCTGGCGTTCAATGGACCGTTACCGACCAGTGCAATGCCGTTGTTCGTCTGGGTTCCGTTGAGCCACGACTGCAATGCGGACGTGATATCGATGAGGATGTACCCGTGTGCATTTGCTGAGGTGAGCGGCACCGCCGTAGCAATCGTGCTTCCCAGCGCGGGAGCGACTTTCGCAGTGATCGTCGCCTCGGACCATGTGCCGACGACGTAGTCGACATTGAAGCTGCCTGCCGTGCTCACTGCATTGACAAAAAGCTTTAGCGTGGCCTTGGCGATGCTGGCGCTGGTGTAGCTGGCAGGAATGGACGATAGATCGAACCGAATGTAGGTTGTTTGTGATGGGCTCTGGACGTAGAGCAGCACATTGTTGCCATAGTTGGTAGCGGAGGCCGCAGTGTTCGTGTAAGCGTCGCCGCTGGGCGTAAGTTGCCCGTAGGCGCCAGTCAATAAACATACTGCGGCAAGCACAAGTACCGTTACTTGCGTCTTCACACTTATCATGGCTCTCCTCTTATGAAATTTCTCCTACACCTTGGACTTGTGGTTCCATTGTCACGACGGTCAGGCTTTTCTGAACTGACAGCGTTTGTCGTCCGCAGTATTCTCTAGCGCACTCTGGCAGGGGCCCGGCTTCGCTTTCATCGTATCTCCAAACGACGTTCGCAAAAAATCCGAGGTTGTGAAGAATCTAGCTAGTCACTGACTGGGTTAACGCTCGTCTCCATGCCTGTTCTTGCGGAACCACGCAGGCCCGCCCTTGCTTTTGGGTGGCGCAGCGGTTCACCGCTGCGATCTAGGCACTCAGTTCCGAAGGCTTTAGCCGCTGAGGGACGGCGTCCACTTCCCAGCCTGCTTTCGCGGAACTATAGGCATATTCCGCGGGCCGCTGCACAAACCCTTTCTTTACCGGATTCTGATGAATGTACCGCCGGAATGCGCAATACTCTTCCCAGTCGCGAACCCTGCGATCGTGAAAGCTTTTTTCCCATATCTCGCCCTGAAAACCGAGTTCCTTCATTGCCCGGAAAGAAAACCCGCCTTTGATAAGTTGCAGCGCCCGCTCCAGAGTCAGGAGCGGCGTGATTAAGAGATGAAAGTGGTCGGGCATCAACACAAACTCATGCAGCAGATATTTTTCTTGAGAGCGGTAGTGGAACAGAACATCGAGAAGCAGACGCGCCATTCTCTCCGATTGAAGGACTTGTTGCTTCTGAAAGGTGCCAGCCGTGATGAAGTAAGTTCCCGATCCAGTATTGCCTCTGCGTGGAGCCGCCATCGGTTTGACCTCAGCGGCTGAAAGCCGTCACTTACTCCGAACCCTATCGCAGCGGTAAACCGCTGCGCCACCCAAAACCGGATCTCGGGCCGACGCCCGCTCAAACAATCGTTCCCTTTCGGAACCCTCCTGGAATATTTGCGGTGACAAGAACCTCACAAACGCATCGTGCTCAACATCACAGACTTACACCAGCAGGCCGGGCGATAATAGAAATTGACCTTTGGGGTCGAAGTGTGCCAGTCTTCAGACACGGCACTGGAAGTGGCCTTAGTTTTATTTGGATGTTGCCTCTTTGATAACCAAAGCTGAGATAGCGAGTGGATGCGGGAAAACCGCAGATACGGACCAAAAACCGGAAAAGAGTGAAAAAACGACCTAAGTGCTTATTCCGTAATACTTTCCCTGCAAGCCCAACCGCTTCAAGACTTTGAAAAACATCATCGCCAAAGTCTTGATTTCAATAGACCGGGTGGGGGAGGGGGGTACGGTTCGGTGCTATTCAGTTAATGACAAGTCAGTAAACAGAAAAACACTCAACCCCTCAATCCAAAAGCCAGAATGAAGAGAGCTGACAGCCGAGAGCTAATTTGGTTTTGTCTGACACCCGAGACCTGACACCTGCTAAATCCGCAGCGATCCCTTGAACAGCCAGAACAGCTCAATGATCAGGATGATCACCACTAGAAACTCCAGCACGAACGCGCGGCTCTGGTGGAATTGCTCCACCATGAAGCGGTAGAGTTCTTCGGCGGTGTGGACTTTCTGGTTCACCAGGTCTTTGTAGTCCGTAACGCCAATCTTCGATGCAGCCACTTTGTACAAGCGCGCGGAAAACATGTCACTGAGGAACTTGATGGCATTGTCGGCGCGTTCCGTGAGTTCGTCCACGTCAAGCAGCACGGTATGCAGGCGCGTCGCCCGTTTCGCCGTGCGCCAGCGCGCCCAGATGCCGGTTTTGTGGTCCATGAACTCGTAGACGCTTTGCAGTTCGCGTGTGAGCAGCTCATCGTAGTGGCGGAATTCGAGCAGCTGCGAGTTCGCGTATTCCAGCAGTTGAATCGCGGTGTCCGCGCCCGTCTGGCTGTCATAGAGAAACGCCGCATTCCAGCCAATCACGGTCAGATCGCTCGGATAATAAGAGATGCGGGATTGCAAGACCTCCTGGCACTCGCCCTCGGAAAGTGGAACGGTCTCTCCGCGCACGATCTGAGCAATGCGGCCGCGCTCGGCGGCAAGCAACTGCTCCGCCGCCGGATTGCCCGTGATGTCGCGCACGTGGAAGACGAAGTAGTCTTCGGTCAACCACTCGTCATAAGGCTTGACCAGCGCGGGAAGCGCGCGCTCCAGCTTCTGCTTGACGATCTTCTGCGCAAAGCTGGTAAAGTCTGTGTCCCAAACCCAGCGGCTGGCGAGACGGACGAGCGTATCCCAGTCTCCGGTGAAGGGCAGCTCGAAGACCACGCTGAGCACGCCGTAATCGTAGTACTTGATCTGCGTATCGAGGCGTTCGCCGCTCTCAAGCACCAGCGGCTCAACCCGCTCGACCACTGGAGGACGCTGATAACGAACATATCCAGGCGCAGGATGCTTGAAACTGGCCTCCTGTCGCCGCGCCCCGAAGATGTCCCGCAAAGCGTCGAGGCGTATCTCTTCCGAGACGTCGAACTGGATCAATACGAGGACGGAGCCTTGCAGTGTTTTGTCTATGGATTGCCCTGACGACGTTTGCCCAACCGACGATGGCGCTGATGCCAACACAGCGGACGATGTTTGCACGGTCGATGCTTGAACGGACGATGCTGGAACGGAGGATGCTGGAACGAAGGAAGAGCTCGGCGTCTGCGCGGTCAACGGCTCCGATAGCTCGGTGAGTGGCGAGGGTGCCAAAAGCGTGCTCTTTTCGGTTTCCATATTGTTAAGCCTCCTCGGAGGCGGCGATTGGCCAGAGGCGACAGGGCCGAGAGAGGCGTGCGCGGTAGCGGCCTCGAGCTGCTATCTCTATTGTCCCAGAAATAGGGCAGGATGGGGAGTGGGCATATAAGTCTTTACCCCGCAGATACTTGCCTGTGACGTTCCGGGTGGCCGCGGCTAACCGACCGGCTGCCAGGGAAGCCAGCGCAAGGACTCCGTGCCGAGGCAAGAGGTCCGTTTCGCGCGGTACGCGCTAGAGTGCGGGCTAATATTTCCACCAAGAGTGTCGATGGGAGTGATAGCCGACCCTCAGGTCCAAGAATGCCTATGCCGATTCGAGTGCTGCTGGTTGAGGATAATCCGGCCGACGCCGACCTTACACGCGAGAGTTTCGCCACAAGCGCGCTGCCGGTCGAGCTGACGGTGGCCATCAACGGGCAGGAGGCCATCGAATGCGTGCACAAGCGGGGCCGCTATGCCTCCGCTCCCACTCCCGACCTTATCCTCCTGGACCTGAACCTGCCGGGGATGGATGGAATAGGGGTCCTGACCGAGATCAAGCAGGACGCGGAGTTGAGGAGCATCCCGGTTGCGATCTTCACCTCGTCGACCGCGCCGCGAGACATTGCGCGCAGCTACCGGCTGGGGGCAAATTGCTACGTTGTGAAGCCCATCGACTTCAAGAGCTTTCAGGGGGCGGTGCAGGAGCTGGAGACATTCTGGTTTGCTACCGTAAAGCTGCCGCACCCACAGGATACAAATGACACGCCGGCGGTTTGATTCCATGCTCGGGAAAACCTCGCAGTTGCAGGAGTTCTTGAACGAACAGGAGTTTTCCAATCCGAACAATTCCTATCTCTTCTTTGCCAGCGCCCACAGCAGCGCTGCTCCGGCTGTGATTCCCGCAATCGCCAGACCTGTGCGCTTCATTGATTTCTGAATCGCGGCTTCATGCGGAGCGACCCAGGCGTCCTCCGGATAGTGGCGCGGAGCCAGATCGAACAACGGAAAGCCTTCGGGGCTTTCCATGGATTCATGCAGCGCCATCTGCAGGACCTCGGCGAGATGCAGCGCGTGGCGGTCGGTTTCCTGCGCGATCTGCTCGCGGCAACTGAAGCCGTCGGCGACGATGAGCCAGTCGGTGGGCGTCTGGCGGACGGCCGGAAGAAGCTCGAGCTCGCCAATGGCGCGCGAGATATCATATTTCTCTTTTTCAAAACCGAAGGCGCCAGCCATGCCGCAGCACCCGGGAGCGGGCGCGGTGAAGTCTATGCCCATGCGGCGGAGCACAGCTTCCTCAGCCGTCATCTTCATGATCGCTTTGTGATGGCAGTGGCCATGGACGAGGGCTTTGCGCGCCAACTTGGGGATGGCGAAGGCTTTCTCCGGCGCGTAATGCTCCAGGAATTCGCTAAGAAGGAAGACTTGCTTGGAAAGCGCGCGGGCTCGCTGGTCATTAGGAAACAAGTTGACGAGCTCGTCGCGGAAGACGGCCGCGCAACTGGGCTCGAGAACGACGATGGGCGTTCTCTGTTCGATCTCCTGGGAGAGGGCATCCATGACTTCGAGCAGCAGCAATTTGGCTCGGTCGAGTAGGCCGAGGTCATAGAGCGGCCGTCCGCAGCAGAGATGCGCCCGTGGAACGAGGACATCAAAGCCGGCCGCTTCCAGAACTTCAGCGGCGGCCTGTGCGGTCGATGGAAGGAAGTAGTTGTTGAATGTATCGGCCCAGAGGAGGATTCTAGAGTTCCCCTCGGCTGGAGCAGGCCTTGGCACCGCTCCCACATTGTCTCCTGGGTGGGCCCCCGCCCTGCCTCTTGTCGCTCGATTGGACCTTTCGACTTCGCCCAGGGCGCGCTTATGCCTGCGTCCGTCGCTGCGTAATTCCCACCATTGCTGAAAGGTTTGCGGAGCGAACGCAGGAATGCGGCGCTGAGCGGGGATGCCGGCGGCTCTCTTCGCCAGGCCCCGCAGGCCGGGGAGTTGCGTCGTGAGATTAACTAAGCCCGGGACGTGCGAAGCAGCGCGGGCGCACAAATCTATGTTTGCGAAGGCGAGCGCGGGAAGCGGGCGTCGATTCGATTCGTAATAGTGCGACAGGAATTCGGCTTTGTAGGTCGCGACGTCGACGCCGGTAGGGCAATCGCTTTTGCATCCTTTGCAGGCAAGGCAGAGATCAAGTGAGTTCTTAACGGCTTCGCTGCTCCAGCCGTCTTGAATTGCTGGGGTCTCACTGCGCTCGTCTGGACGGACAACTGCCTCCGTCCCTACGGGAGAATGAGTATTCTTCCCTGCGTAGCCATTCGTCATCTCCCAGAGCAGATGGGCGCGACCGCGGGTGGAATGCTCCTCTTCACGCGTGACCCGATAACTCGGGCACATGACCCCGCCTTCGTCGCGGCGGCATTTACCAACTCCCACGCAGCGCAGGGTCGCGCTCGCAAGAGAACCATGGTCATCCGGAAACTTGAAATGTGTTTCGGGCCGCCAGGGATTGTAACTGGGACCAAGCCGCAGATTTTCATCGAGCCGATAAGGATCAATGAGCTTGCCCGGATTCATCTTCCATCCGGGATCCCAAAGCGATTTGAATTCGCGGAAGGCCTGCATGAGTTCGGGCCCAAACATTTTCGGCAAGAGCTCGCCGCGAGCCTGCCCGTCGCCATGCTCGCCGGAGAGCGAGCCTCCATAGCGGACAACGAGGTCAGCGGCTTCTTCCATGAACTGGCGGAATTTGCGCACGCCCTCTTCGGATTCCAGATCGTAATCCATACGCGTGTGCACGCAGGCGTGGCCAAAGTGGCCATAGAACGCGCCTTCATAACGGAAGTCCTGCATCAGCTTTCGCAGGTCGCGCAGGTAGGCGCCGAGTTTCTCGGGCGCAACGGCGGAATCCTCGAAGCCCTCCCAACGCAACGGCTCACCGGGCGCGTGCGATGTTACACCCAGACTCGATTCACGAATGTCCCAGATGCGGCGCGCAGTGCGTGAATCGGAAAACATGCGCATGGCGGGCGGCGTGGCCGAACGCTCAAGCGTCTCCATCAAACGCCGTGCTTGTGCTTCGGCTTCTGGGAGTGCCTTCGCGCCGAACTCCACCATCAGCCACGCATTGCCTTTGGGAAGAAGCGCAAGGCCCTCGAGGTTCACACCTTTGCGGCGGCTGGCGTTCACGATCACGTCGTCGAAACCCTCAAGGCCGATGGGCGCGTGCTCCATGATTTGAGGAACACGATCGGCGCACTCAAAAATGTCGGGCCAACCGATGACAACAAGCACGCGCGCCGGGGGGCTTTCGACGAGGCGGCACGTGGCCTCAAGGGTGGTGGCGCAGGTTCCTTCGGATCCGACAAGCGCGCGCGCGACATGGAAACCGTTTTCGGGGAGAAGGTGGTTGAGGTTGTATCCGGAGACGCGTCGCGGAATGTTGGGAAACCGGCGGCGGACGTGGTCTCCATAGCGCTCGGCGATCTGTTTGAGGCCGGAGTAGATTTGCGCGCGGCGGCCGCCTTCGCTGACTATGCGACTGAATTCCTCTTCGCTGGTTGCGCCCACGTGCAAACGCTGGCCATCGTAGGTGAGCACCTCAAGGGCTTTGATGTTGTCGTCGGTTTTCCCCGCCATGATCGAGTGCACGCCGCAGGAGTTATTCCCGATCATGCCACCGAGGGTGCAGCGGTCGTGCGTTGCTGGGTCGGGAGCGAAGGTAAGGGAATGCTTTTCAGCCGCGGCGCGAAGATTGTCGAGCACAACTCCAGGCTGCACGCGTGCGATGCGGCGCACGGGATCGATCTCGATAATGCGCGACATGTACTTCGAGAAATCGAGGACAATGGCGGCGTTGCAGCATTGTCCGGCGAGCGAGGTGCCTCCGCCGCGAGCAAGCAGCGGAGCATGATGATCGCGACAAAGAGCGACGGTGGCGATGATATCTTCTTTATCGCGCGGGACAACGACGCCGATGGGCACCTGACGATAGTTGGAGCCGTCCGTCGCGTAGAGAGCGCGGCTGCCGGAATCGAAGCGGACTTCTCCGCGAAGGTGGCGGCGAAGGGCGGATTCGAGAGCGAAGGCGTCGAGATGGGCTACGCTGGACAATGGTGGAGCGATATTTTGCATACTGCTAATCATCTTGGAGGATGCGGGCATGGGGATGCAAGGACGGAATGAGGATTCCTGGGGGCGGATTTCAGTCGGGTCCCTTCGAGGGCGGGGACCGCGCGCCACACAATCCGCTACGCAACTAGCGCCATGAGCGGGTTAGGTAGTCGGCTAGTGACAGGGAGAGCAGTATCAATAGAAAAAAGAAGCCGGAGACAACAACGGCCGCGGTCAGTTTTTCGCTCGCTCCTTTTACGTGCATAAAGAAGATTACGACCAGCGACGCCTTGATGGTGGCGATGAGCAGCGCGACAACCGGATTGAATGGTCCAAGGTTGACGAAGGCGACCAGTGCCGTCGTAATAGTCAGGACGAGCAGCGCGACGCCGATTGCAATGTAGAATCCCTGCGAATGAGTTGTGTGTTCGTGTTCGACCATATTAGTTCTCAGGTTCGGTTCTCTTAGCTTTCGGCTCCCGGCAGTGAGTTCTCGATTCCCAAATCTCAGTTCCTGGATATCAGATCTCAGTTTTCAGTTTCGTCCTCTCTTACTGAGAACTGGGAACTGACAAATTCAACTCATCCTCACGTATGCCGGCTGATCAGATACAGCAAGGGGAACAGATAAATCCAGATGATATCGACCAGATGCCAATACAGGCCGGCGTTTTCGATCGGCGTGAAATAGCCTGGACCGTAATGTCCCTTCCATGAAAGTATCGCCAGTCCGCTGAACAGGCCGCATCCGATGATCATATGCAGCGCGTGCATGCCGGTCATGGCGAAATAAAGCGAGAAAAAAAGTTCGGCCTCTTTTGGATTGACCGGGATGTGCTTGCCATTGTCGTCGAAGTCGTTGTTGAAGTGGAAGGTGGCGCCGGGCACGTGATGCTTCTCAAATTTTTCGGCGTACTCAAAGCCCTTGACCACAAGAAACGTCATGCCCAGCAGCACGGTCACGACCAGGTACCCGGTGAGCAATTTTCGTTTGCCCGCTTCCGCCGCTTTCACGGCCAACACAACAGTCACTGAACTGACGATGAGAACTGCGGTATTGATCGCGCCCATCTTGATATCGAGTTGCTGGCTGGCGGCCGCGAAGGCGTTGAAATGTGCGAGCCGGTAAACGAGATAGGCGCAGAACATGCCTCCGAAAAACATGATTTCCGTGACCAGAAAGAGCCACATGCCGAGCGAGGCGGCGTTCTTTTGCTGCTGCTCATCGGCAAAATGGTGGCGCAACGCCGGGTTGTGCGCTTCGTGGTGCTCGATCGCGGTCACTTGACTATCGGCCAACGGGAACCTCCAGCTCCTTCGGTGGAATCTCGTCGTAGTTATAAGCTTCCCAGGTTACGACAGGGGTCTCGTCGAAATTGAATGTGGGCGGCGGCGATGTCGTCTTCCATTCCAGGCCCGCCGCATTCCACGGATTGGCTTCAGCAATGGGGCCGTAGCGCAGCGACCACAGGAAGTAAATCATCGGCAACAGGTAGCCGACAGCGAGGATGCTGGCGCCAGCAGTCGAAAGCACGTTGAGCACCTGAAATTCAGGTGGATATTGCCAGTAGCGGCGAGGCATGCCAACGTAGCCAAGAATGAACTGCGGGAAGAACGTCAGGTTAAAGCCCGCAAATACCAGCAGCGCCGAAAGCTTTGCCCAGCCTTCGGGATACATGCGTCCGGAGATTTTCGGCCACCAGAAATGCATGCCGCCAAGGTATCCCATCAAGACGCCTCCCACCATGACATAGTGAAAGTGCGCGACCACAAAATATGTGTCGGTAACGTGAACATCGATGCCGAGGGTCGCCAGGAAAAGACCGGTTAGTCCGCCGATGGTGAACAACCCGATAAACCCGAAGGCGTAAAGCATGGGCGTAGCGAATTCAATCGATCCGCGATAAAGAGTGGCTGTCCAGTTGAAGACTTTGATCGCTGATGGCACCCCGACAAAGAATGTGAGGAAGGAAAAGATCATCGCGGCGTACAGCGAAATGCCAGCGACGAACATGTGATGCGCCCAGACTAAAAATCCAATGACCGCAATGGCGACACTTGAAAGCGCGATGAATTTATATCCGAAAACACGCTTGCGCGAAAAGCAGGTGATCAGTTCGCTGATCACGCCCATGGAGGGCAGAATCATGATGTAGACGGCGGGATGCGAATAAAACCAGAACAGATGCTGGAAGAGGAGCGGATCTCCACCAAGCGCGGGATCGAAGATTCCGAGATGGAAGAGGCGCTCGACCGCGACCAGAACAATGGTGATGGCGACCACCGGCGTGCCCAGAATCATGATGAGGCTGGTGGCGTAGTTGGCCCAGATGAAGAGCGGCAGGCGGTCCCAGGTAAGCCCCGGCGCGCGCATGCGGTGAATGGTAACAATGAAATTCAGGCCAGTGAAAATCGATGAAAAACCGGCGATAAAGGCGGCGAGGCCAGCCTCAATGATTTTTGTATTCGTAAAAGCCGTGCTGAAGGGCGTATAGAAAGTCCAGCCCGTATCGACGCCGCCGGTCAGCATGCAGTGCAGAATGAGCGTCCCGCCAATCACGTAAAGATACCAGCTCAAAAGATTGATACGCGGGAAGGCCAGGTCCTTAGCGCCGATCATGAGGGGCACCAGAAAATTTCCCAGCACAGCGGGCACGACCGGGATCAGGAAAAAGAACACCATAATCATGCCGTGCATGGTGAAAGCCTTGTTATAAGTATCGGCCTGCATCAGGTCGCCCTGCGGGGTGAGCAGTTCCAGGCGGATGAGCATGGCGAAAAAGCCGCCCAGAAAAAAGAAGGTGGTTACCGAAATCAAATAGAGGACCGCGACCCGCTTGTGATCGGTGGTTAGCAGCCAGGACTTGATGCCGTGGCCATTGGTCAGATAGTTGGTTGCCGGAGCCTGATTCGCCGGAATTGCGTGACTCGACATACTATTGCACCTGCTGGGTGTTGCTTGACTGTTGCGGAGACGCCGCGGCCGGACTGGCCTGCGCCGTTCCCGTCGCCGGCTGGCTTAACGATTTCACGTAAGCCACCAACGCGTTTAATTGCTCTTCGCTCACAATGCCCTGGAATGTCGGCATCACAGGCTTAAATCCGCTCACGATTTTTGCCGTGGGGTTCAGGATCGATTCGCGAACATAGTTTTCGTCGGCAATCACGGTGCGGCCATCTTCAAGAAGCACGGGCTTGTTGTAAATGCCGGTGAGATTCGGGCCACGGCCCTGCACGTCGGAGCGGTGACAGGTCGAGCATCCCAGCGTTGCGAAAAGTTCTTTTCCTGTCTCCTGCAGCGGCGGCGATGCGCTGCCCGCCATCCACTGCGCATACTCTTCCGGCTCCATCACCACGATGTCGCCACCCATGCCGGAATGCATGGTGCCGCAATACTCCGCGCAAAACAAATGATAGCGTCCGGGCTTAGTCGCCTTGAACCAGAGTGTGGTGTAACGGCCGGGAAGCACGTCCTGCTTGATGCGAAATGCTGGAATGAAAAAGCTGTGGATGACATCCTGCGAGGTCATGATCAGCTTCACGTTCTGGCCGGTGGGCACGTGCAGTTCATTGATCTCGCGCTGCCCTTCCATGTGCTCGATCTTCCACATCCATTGCTTGGCGACGACATAGACCTCTGTGGCGTCGGAGGGGGGCGTACGCTCCTGAAAGTAAATGACCGCGCCCCAGATGAAGAACGTCAACATCACGCCAAAGGGAATAATCGACCAGCTGACTTCAAGAATGGTCGAGCCTTCGATCTGATGCGCCACAACGCCAGGCTTGCGGCGATACTTGATGGCCAGCACAGTAACCGCAAGAAAGATAAGCGCGGTCATTGCGGCCGCCACCAGCAGCAGATAGATGTAGAGCATATCTACCTGCCCCGACATGGTCGAAGCCGAATCCGGCCACAATGGAAGGTATTTCGACATATTAAGTAGCCTGCCCCAATCCCCTGCGCGCGGCGCTGCGGTCGGCGCGATACATCACAAACACACATCCGCCCAGGATGAGGATGGTCGCAACGCCGCCGATCTTGAGCACATTGCTGATCACAGCTCCATATTTACCGGCGCGGGGATCGTAGTGGTAGCAGTAGAGCAAAACCGAATCCGTAAGGTTGCCAATCTTGCCCTGGCCGGCTTGCACGAGGCCCAACCGCAGATCGCGCGGAGAAAAATCGACTCCATAGAAATATTCGGCGATGTGCCGATCCGGCGTCAGTAGCACGATGGCGGTCGCGTGCGCATACTGGCCCGTCTTGGGATCGAACTGATACTGGAAGCCGACCGCATCGGTGAGAGCCTTAATTTGATCCGGCTGGCCGGTGAGAAAATGCCAGCCATTGGCCGAGTTGGCCCGGCCGTATCGTTTCATGATGTCGCGCTTTTTGGCGGCGGCCATTTCGGTGGTCTCGCGCGGATCGAAGCTGAGCGTTACCACATCGAAATCCTGGCCAAGTTGTAGCGTCAGCGCCTTCATCGAACCTACCAGGCCTTCCAGCAATTCACTGCATAGCATTGGACACTGGTAATAACCGAGATTCAAAATCACGGGACGGCCGTGACCGAAGTAGTCGTCGAGCTTAACCGGATTCCCCAGTTCGTCGCGAAATTCGAGCCCGGCCGGAATTGGCGCATTAAGGTGCTGCTCGATGCCGACAAACTGAAGTCCGGGCGGCCGCTGATTGGCCGGAGGCGAGAGAATTCCGCCCATCATAGGGCCACGCGCGCCCTGGGCAAACAGTGTGCCCTCCGCCATCGCTAACGTCAGCGCCAACATCAAAATTAAGAAACTGCCTTTGCGATACACTGCCTTTTCCTTCGCTGCGGTCCTACTTCTTTGCGGCCGCTTTGTTCGTCGCGGGAGCTTTGGCTGCCGCGGTATTCGTTTCCGATTCGTGGGCCGGGAGCACGGGCAATCCGCGTTCCACGATCAAATCCATGGCGCGCTCAATCGGAATATGCGCCACGCCGGTTTGCTGGTCCACCCAGCCATAGCTATTGAGTTGATCTTCCTGTTTAAGTAGAAAGTCCTTGAATTGGCCGCGCTCATCATTCTCCAGCAGGGGCGCGCCGTTTTCCTGAAATTTATTGGTAACGTAGTCGCCCTGCGCGGGATTGTGCACGATATACCGTGAACTCGCATCCGCGCCCGGAGCGAGCGGGCTCGCGCTCGACATCTGCGCGTGCTCGTATTTATCGAGAAACGAATACATGCCGACAATAATGAAATAGATGACTATGCCGGTAATCGCGAGACCAATCATGAACACGAAGACGCCGCGCGTGCTCAGGTCTTCGCGCTCGAACGAAGTCTCTGGATTCGAATGGGTATGATTCAGTTCGTCACTCATATTTCATCAATCGTGTTTCGTGAAGCATGCTTTTAAACCGATATTCCGTTATCTATTACTTCTGTTTAACCATGCGACTGTCCCAAATGTTTCAGCGTCTGCGGCGCGTAAACGGCCAGTAAAGGACGCGCTCTCAGGTTGCGGAAAAAGTACGCCATCCACAAGCCGCCGATGCCAATGATCACGGCGAAATGCACCCAGCTCAGGTGAAACTCAGGATGAAATACGGGTTCAATGTGCCAGTAAATATCAACGATGCGCATCAAGATAAGCCAGGATGCGAGTAGCGCCAGTTGATGCACGTTCTTCTTGAGGCTTCGCGAAAGCAGCAAGATAAAGGGCAGCGCGAAATGAAAGAAGACGAGAAATAATCCAACGCCGCCCCAGCCGCCATTCATACGCCGCACATACCAGGGGATCTCTTCCGGCAGATTGCCCGCCCAGATTATGAGCCACTGCGAGAAATTGAAATAGGCCCACACCATGACGAAGGCCAGAATCAACTTTCCGTGATCGTGAACTTCGGTCGAGGTCAGATACTCCGACATGGGCTTACGCTTGCTCAGAATGCTCTCGATGACTACCGCGAAACAGAAGGCGCAGAGCGCTTCGCCGGCCACGAAGAGCAAGCCGTAAATCGTCGAAATCCAGCGCGCCTGCAGCGACATGACCCAATCGATCACGGCGAACGAAATTGTGAACGAATAGATAACTAATCCAATGCTGCTCATCGCGCGGAATCGCAGAGTGCTTTTCTGCCCACCCTCGGGCGTATCCTGCTCCGACGACCAGCGGCTTAGGAAGTAAGTCATCCCAATCCAGATCGCGAAGTAGATTACGGCTCGCATGACAACGCCGCTAGGATTGAGATAACTGTGCGCAATGTCCGCCAGTTTGGGATCCTTCGCCAATTCGTCAGGCCGAGCCCACGCATATAGCCGCGGAAAATTCATTGCGAGCGGAATAAAAAGGATGGCCATGAGCGGCATCGTGGTCATGCCCGCTTCAAGGATGCGGCGAATCACCGTGCCCCACTTGCCTCCGACGAGGTGGTAGAGCATAAGGATGGCCATGCACCCGAGCGACAAACCCAGCCAGAACATGAATCCGATTAGATACGCGGAATAGAAACTTTCAGGCGCGAGGAACGCGCCCGCAACCGTCGCAGCCGCGCCAAGAACGCCAATCGCCAGCGAGCGTTGCTGGATGGTCTGGGCCACGGCGGGCGCCATCAATTCCGACTTGTTGAGCGTCGTCGCCGTGCTCATTTCAACTCCTCTTTATTCTGCGGGCCTGCGGGATTGCCTTCCGCGCCTTCTCCTGCCGGCGCGGTTTCGATTACCGGCAGCGTGGCGCCGTTGCCAATATCGCCAAAGTGTGGCGGCGGCGAAGGAATATTCTGTCCCGCCGGGATATCGGCCTTGGTCGCATCCTGACTAAGTTGCAGCGCGCGGATGTAAGCGGCGATGCACCAGCGATCGCGCGGTTCAACCTGCGTTCCATACTCGGGCATCACGCCGTAGCCGTGGGTCATGACATCGAAAAAGTACCCAATCGGCGCCTTGCGCAAACGCTCGATGTGATACGACGGAGGCTGGCGGAATCCACGCGTCGGAATAAAACCATGGCCATCGCCAACCCGCCCATGACAAGGCGTGCAATTGATGTTGAAGCGCTCGCGGCCGCGGGCAAGGACGTCGGCGGTAACCGGAAAGGGCATGTAGTCGCCGGGCGCATTGTTCATTTTGCCGGTGTAGAAATAAGTGTCTTCGTGCAAGTCGCCGCGTGCCACCGTGCCTTCAACCGGCAAACGAGCGGAGCGGTCGTCGCCGAAGAAGTCGCTCTTTGCCAGCGGCCTGTAATAGGGCTGGATGTGCATGTCGAGGCGGCATCCAGCCGTTGCGCCCAGCAGCAGCAGGAGCGCGGGCAGTAATTTGCGGCGCGTAATTGTGCGAACTTCGATCATGCTAGTCCGGCACCTCCGCGATCATGCTGGGCGACAGCCCCTGCAGAAAACTGCGCGTGCCTGCGGGATCGTATTTCGGGTCAGTCGAAAACACGACCAGAAAAAACTTATTCTCCGATGCTTTCGCGAACTCGGGCACGTTAAACACAGGATGATAGGGCATGGGCAAGCCATTCAGCGCCAGCATGCCGAACACGGCCGAAAGGCCGGCAAACAAAATGGTCATTTCAAAGGTCACAATAATGAACGACGGCCAGGAATGATAGGGCCTGCCGCCGATGTTGGTGCGATACGTGATCGTAGCCACCCAATATTGCAACCCGTATCCCGACATTCCACCCAGAAGCCCGCCGATCAGCACAACCAGCGGCACGCGATTCTTGTGGAAGCCAATCGCATCGGCAAGCCCCTCCACCGGGAACGGGCTGTAGGCGTCGATCTTCTGATAGCCGGCCGCATGCGTCTTGTAAGCCGCATCCACCAGGGCCTGAGCGGAATCGAATTCGGCCATCAATCCGTAAATTGCCGATTCGCTCATTTACCCACCTCCGCTTCCGCTGGTTCATGCGTGTGCGCCTCGGGCAGCAATTGACGCAATTCAAAAATCGAAATCATTGGCAGGATACGAACAAATAGCCACATCGCCGTCAGGAACATGCCGATGGTCCCAACATAAGTCATCCAATCCCACTTAGTGGGGTAATACATGCCCCAGGAAGAAGTAAGGAAGTCGCGGTGCAGGCTGACAATAACAATGATGAAGCGCTCCAGCCACATGCCGACGAGCACCACAAACGAAATCAGCCAGAGCCATCCGGTAGACACGCGGAATTTCTTCAGCCAGAGCACCTGCGGAATTCCGATATTGCAAGCCAGCAACGCGAGGTACCAGTATCGATATGGCCCGTGCAGCCGGTTCCACAGCAGAAACGAATCGAACTTACTGCCGCTATACCAGCCCATAAACGCTTCCATACCGTAGCCGTAAGCCACGATCAGCCCGGTCGCGAGCATGACCTTCGCGGACGTTTCAAGGTGGCGCTCCGTGATGAAATCTTTCAATCCGTAAATGGCGCGAATTGGAATTGCCAGGCATAACACCATGGCAAAGCCCGAGTAAATGGCGCCCGCGACGAAATAAGGCGGGAAGATCGTTGTATGCCAGCCGGGAACAATACCCACCGCGAAATCGAAGCTGACCACTGTATGCACGGAAAGCACGAGCGGAGTGGACAACCCCGCGAGCAGAAGATAGGCCGTCTCATAACGAGCCCAGTGGCGTGCCGAACCGCGCCATCCCATGGCCAGCAAGCCATAGATTTTTTGCGCCCAGGGATGCTCCGCCCGGTCGCGCAACGTGGCTAAGTCGGGGATAAGTCCTGTAAACCAGAACACGAGCGAGATAGTGCCGTAAGTCGAAACCGCGAATACGTCCCACACCAGCGGGCTGCGGAAATTCGGCCAGTAATTCATGGTGTTGGGATACGGAAACAGCCAATACGCCAGCCATGGGCGTCCGGTATGGACGAGCGGAAAAATGCCGGCGCAAGCCACGGCAAACAATGTCATGGCCTCGGCGAAGCGGTTGATCGAGTTACGCCAGGTTTGCCGCAAGAGCGCGAGGATGGCGGAGATCAGCGTGCCCGCGTGGCCGATACCGATCCACCACACGAAGTTGACAATCGCAAAGCCCCACCCGACCGGAATATCAATGCCCCAGATTCCAGTGCCCTTAATAAAAAGATACCCGAGCGCCATCGCCAGCATGTTCGTCAGCGAGAACATGATGAGAAATCCGAAGATCCATCCCAGCGAAATCGGCCGCTTCAGCACGATGTTGCTGATTTTCTCGGTGACGGTGGAGAAGGTATGGCCCGGCGCAATGACCGGCGCTCGCCTGTCTGCCACGGGGATTTGTAGGTTAGTCGCCATGCCTGCTTTGCACTCCACTTACTGCCTTAAGTCTTGACGCCTTTAATTCATGCCTTCAAATCAGGATTCGGATTGCGCACTTCCGCCAAATAAGTTGTACGCGGCCGCGTATTCAGTTCGCCCATCAGCGAGTAATTCCTTGGCTCTGCTTTCCACTTATTCACTGCGCTATTTTTGTCGTTCAGATTTCCAAAGACGATCGCATTCGCCGGACAGGATTGCTGGCACGCGGTCTGAAGCGTGCCGTCTTTAATGGTTGTGTCGGCGCGCTCGGCGTCGATGCGATGCTCGCTGATGCGCTGCACGCAGTAAGTGCACTTTTCCATCACGCCGCGGCTGCGTATCGTGACATCGGGATTGCGCATGAGCTTGAACTGCGGCGTTTCCCAATCCTGAAACAGCAGAAAATTGAACCGGCGCACCTTATAAGGGCAATTATTCGAACAATAGCGCGTGCCCACGCAGCGGTTATAGACCATATCATTCAGGCCTTCGCTGCTATGGAGCGTCGCTTGCACGGGGCAAACCAGCTCGCAGGGCGCGTTCTCGCATTGCATGCAGGGCACAGGCTGGAAATAGCCTTTTGGATTTTCGCGCGGCCCGTTGTAATAGGCATCGACGCGAAGCCAATGCATGTGCCGGCCCTTGAGAGTTTGGTACTGCCCGACGACCGGGATGTTATTCTCCGACTGACAGGCGACGATACAGTTATTGCAACCTACGCAGGAATTTAGGTCGATCGCCATGCCCCACGAGTAAGTCTCTTTCTCATAGGGGAACTCCTCGGGTTTATAAAGGGTAAGTTCCTTCGGCGGCTCGCCTTCCTTGGCGAAGTTCGGCTCTTTCTTGTATTCCTCGAGGTCGCACTCCTGCACCAGCGGACGCTCGCTGCCGTCGGGCGTTTCCATGGTCTGGTAGCCCTGCGTGCTTGCGAGTTCGATGATCTCGCCTGTGGTAGTCAGTTTTACTCCATTGCCAAACCACGGAGCCTGGCTGGTGCGCAGCGGATAGACATCAAAACCCTGACCCGTGCCGACGCGCCCGGCTTTCATGCGCCCGTAGCCGAAGAAGACTGTGACCGAGTTATCGGGATGGCCGGCTTGAATCCAGATCGCGCCTTTGGTTTTCTTGCCGTTAAACTCAAGCTCAACCACGTCTTTGAAATTGAGCTTCATGCGCTCGGCCATCGCGGGACCGATCATGACCGGGGTGTCCCAGGTCAGCTTGGTTAGCGGCTTGGGAAGTTCCTGCAACCATCCGTTGTTCGAGAACCGGCCATCGTAGATGGAAGGATCGCGGCGGAAGTTGAGCTCGATGGAACCGGCAGGTGTATTTGCCTGCGCGGATAAGTTCGACGATTTTGCGGTAAGGTTTTTCGGCGCGAAGGCAGTATCAGTGACCCATCCATCGTGGAGGGACTTACGCCAAAACGCGTCAAAGTCGGCGCCTTTGGTTTGTTTCTGCCAGTATTGCTGAACCAGTTCGTGGGCGCTCGACGATTGACCGGCCAGGATCGCGACGAGTTCGTGCGCGCTCTTGCCATGATAAAGCGGCTCAATCAGCGGCTGAACGATTGAGACTGTGCCGTCGTAAGCGCGGGCGTCACTCCATGACTCCAGGTAGTGAGCTTCGGGGACGTGCCACTGGCAGAGTTCGGCGGTCTCATTGCGATGCGTACCTAGATAGACCTTCAGATTGACGGCATTCGATTTCAGCGCCGAAGCAAAATCCAATTCGGCGGGCGCGTCATAGGCGGGATTGCCCCCGAGAATCAGCAAGAGATCGACCTTGCCCGAGCGCACGTCGTCGGTGAGGGCTTTCAGCGAGTCGCCGCGATTCACTGGATTGGCGTCAACGGGCTGGGAATAGAAAACCGTTTTACCGACATTGCCGAGCTCGGCATTCAAGACATGGGCGAGTGCATGAACCGCAGGTGGCTGGTGATCGCCGACAATCACCACGCTTGATCCATGATGCGCTTCGAGATCAGCCATTAACGGCTTCAGGAATGGTTCGTAGTCAGCCGAAATTTCTCCGTTTTGATTGAGAACGCGGGCAAAAGCCTCGATGAGGGAAGCCTTGATCGGCAGCCGGTGGTCCGCCTTCATGCCTGTAGAACTCGGCGTCGACTCGATGACATACAGCCGGTTCATGTTTCCGTCGGGATTGCGGCGGACGGCGAAGTCGCGGATGTAGCGGGTAGATCCGGGGAATCCGGCGTACAAGAAATCGGCGTCGAGTGAGACGATTACATCGGCCTTCGACAAGTCGTAGCGAGTCTCAACCACCTCGCCGAAGGCCATTTTCGCGCCTTCGTAGACGTTGTCGCGATTGATCGGCTCCCACACATGCCACTTCGCCTGCGGATGCGCCGCGAGATAGTCCTTAATCTGCGCGGCCAGAGTGGGCGAAGAAACGCCCTGGGTCAGAATGCGCACGCCGGAGCCCGACATGCTCTGCTGCACATTCATGGGGCCTTTGACCGCATCCATGAAGGCGTCCCACGAACGTACATCGCCCATGTACGTGACGTTCTGGGCGCGGTCAGGATCGTATAAATCGAGAATCGAAGCCTGCGCGTAGATGTCCGTTCCGCCGAGGCTCGCCGGGTGTTCCGGATTGCCTTCAATCTTGGTCGGCCGGAACATGTGGCTTTCAACCAGCACCGGCGACGCGTAACCGCCGAGCGTGAATGCGGTCGCATAATACTTCGGCTTGCCGGGAATCACATTTTCCGGCTGGCGGACATAAGGGACGATCTCGGTGATCGGCATGCGCGTGCAGCCGGTCAATCCGGCAAGCGCGAGCGACGCGCTCATCGTTTTTAGAAAGCCACGGCGCGAGAACGAATCGAGCCATTCCGATGCGCCCTTGGGAAATTCGCGGTGCAGCATCTCCTGAAACTCTTCGCTGCCGGCGAGTTCTTCCAGGCTGCGCCAGTATTCCGGGCCAGTCGTCTGCTCGATCTGCTCCTTTACATCTGCAAGATCGACCTTGCCGCGCTTGCTCGGGCAAACATCCGCGCCGGCCTTTTTCGAACTGTAATCGTCTGTGCTCATCTTCGAAACTCTAGACTTCGGCTCTCAACTATCAGCCGTCAGCTTTCAGCTCTCGCAATTAACCTTGGTCAATCGTCGTCATCTTTATCGATGGCAGGTATTGCAACTGGTGATGTCTTCGACCGACCGCACCTTATATGCATCCTTAATAGCCGTGCCAAGCGCGATCTGATCGTTGTAAGCCTTGCCGCCGAATACCACCTGATTCTTGCCCAGCGGATCGTTCATCGGCGCCTGATAACGCATATTGAAAACCTGCTCACGCGGCCGCAGATATTTTTCCGGCTCGCGATGGCAGTCCAGGCAAAACTCCATCTGCAGCGACGCGTACTGATACATCAGAGGCATTTTGTCCACCGGCCCGTGGCAGGTGTTGCATCCCACACCCTTATTAATGTGAATGCTGTGATTGAAGTAAACGAAGTTGGGCAACTGGTTCACCCGCGACCACTCCAGCGACCGGCCGGTGCGAAAGCTTTCACGCACTGGCTCGAGATAGGCGGCGTTGGTCCAAATCTGCGAGTGGCAATTCATGCACGTCTTGGTTGGAGGAATGCCCGCGAAGCTCGACTGCTCAACTGAAGTGTGGCAATAGCGGCAATCGATGCCGAGGCCCGTGACGTGATGCTGATGACTGAAGGGCACGGGCTGAGGCTTACGCACGCCCTCCCACGTTATATAGGGAGAACGCTCCAACTGCGCCAGAACCCAGAAGAGTCCGGCGACCGCAAAGACCAAGGCGAACAGCGAGGCCCGTGCAATTGCATTACTGCTGCGTGGAAAGATCTGCATCGATTATGACAACGGCTTTGGGGGAGCGGATTTCCGTCTTCCCGGTTGAATTACATTGCCCCGAATACGTCACGCGACAATGTGACGCGGATTACTAGGACCTGTGAGTGTATAACAGCGACTTGGCTTTTGGGAATACATGACCAACAGATTTATGGTGCCATTTTGGAATTTTTCTTTCATCGAGAATTTCGTATGTTGAGATTTTCAACAGTCTCGATTCTCCAAATCATGAACCTTACACATGTATCGCAAGGCTCTACAAAAGTTGGATTTCAGCGGAGGTTCATTACCAGAAGTTTGGGCTCCGTCATCTCCTCGATCGCATAGCGCAAACCTTCGCGGCCCAGCCCGGAATCCTTTACTCCGCCGTAGGGCATGTGATCAATGCGGAATGTGGGCACGTCGCCGGCAATCAACCCGCCCACATCGAGTTCGTCGTAGGCCTGAAAAATAAGTTTGGCGTCACGCGTAAATAATCCCGCCTGCAATCCGTAGGCGGAGCTATTGATTTCGCGCAAGGCCGAAGTGAAATCGTTGTAAGGCTCGACCGTCACCACCGGCGCGAAAACTTCCTGGCAATTGATTTTCATGGACGGCTTGGTGCCGGTGAGCACCGTTGGTTCCAGCATCGAGCCTTTGCGATGGCCTCCGCAAAGCAGGCGTGCGCCGCCGCGCACGGCCTCCTGCACCCAATCGCAGGCGCGAATCGCATCGCTCTCGCGGATGAGAGGCCCCAAATCGCTAGTTTCATCGAGCGGATCGCCCATCTGCAATTGGCGTACCCCGTCAAGCAGAAATTCCACGAACCTTCCGAAGACCGACTGCTCCACGAAAATGCGCTGCACTGAAATGCACGCCTGGCCTGCATAGGAAAACCCGCCGGTGACGCAGCGTCCCGCGGCATAGGCGAGATCGGCATCACTGTGAACAATAACTCCCGAGTTGCCGCCGAGTTCGAGCACAACTTTTTTCTTGCCGGCATTGTTCTTGATCGCCCAACCCACGGCCGCGCTGCCGGTAAAGCTGATCAGCTTGATCCGATCGTCGGTCACCAGCAATCCGGAATCTTCATTCGAAAGCAGCACCGCATTGAAGCCGCCATCCGGCCATCCGGCCTGCTGAATCACCTCGGCAAGCAACAATGAAGTCAGCGGAGTTTGTGGCGCAGGTTTGAGCACGATAGGACAGCCGGCCGCAATGGCGGGCGCAACTTTGTGCGCCACCAGATTAAGCGGAAAATTAAATGGAGTGATTCCGGCGACCGGGCCGAGAGGAAAGCGCTTTACAATTCCCCATCGTCCAGCCGTGGACTGCTGCCAATCGAGCGGCAGGTACTCGCCGTAGCCGCGAACCGTTTCTTCAGCGGCGATATTGAAAGTGAAAACGGCGCGGTCCACTTCCTGGCGCGCACTCTTGATGGGCTTGCCCGCCTCCTGCGCCAGCGTGCGGGAGAATTCTTCCTTGCGGTCGTGGATGCCACCGGCGATGCAGCGCAAAACACGCTGGCGCTCGAAAGCGGGTAACCGGCGAGTTGTTCCGAAGGCCTTGACCGCGGCGGCGATGGCGGCTTCGGCGTGCTCGCGGCGTCCCTGATAGACGCGCGCAATCACGGTGCCATCGTAGGGCGCGCGAACTTCGAGAATGTCGCCTTCCTCCAGCCACTTCCCATCGAGATAAAAACCATGGGTCGCAACCGGAGCTACCGTCAATTCGGCCATCGTCTACCCTCCCGCGCCGATCAATTATAAAACTTTGGTGAGATGCGCTGTCATCGCGTCATGTGGCCCGCGAAAATTTCTATTTCGTCTGCGGCTTGAAGCGATCGTCAACTTCCACTTGATATCCCGCCACCAGCCGGTTGGTTTCATTTGCCATGCCGACTACAGCCATCAGTTCCTTGAATTGCGCATCGGTCATGCCTTTGTTTTTCGCGGAAACGGTGTGCGAAGCGATGCAGTACTCGCACCCATTGCTCGCTGAAACCGCAACATAAATCATCTCCTTGGTGACCGGGTCGAGCGCCCCCGGCGCCATGATTTGCTTGATGCTCTCCCATGTGCGCTTCAGGGTTGCGGGATCGTGCGCAATCGCTTTCCAGAAATTGTTGATCCAATCCGTTTTGCGAGTCGCCATGATGTCGTCGTAGACGGCACGCACTTCAGGACTGGCGTCAGCGTATTCGATGAGGCCAAAGAGGGACATGAGGTTCTCCAATTCAGTGGGCAGTGCGTAGTGGGCAGTATAAAGCGGGCCTACTATCCATGGCCCCTCGTGTCCCGCGCCTATCCACCCACGAGTCCTATCGCTAGCTGACCACTGCCCGCTCTCCACTGCCCACTGTCTACGATATCCAGTCGAGTACCTTATAGTACGCGCCCGCCAAGGGCAGAAACCATGGTTTGCCGTTATAGAGTCCGAGCGGCGCGCCGGGAAAAGCAATCTCAGTGAACGGATTATCGGTCTTCCCCTCCGCGACCCACTCTGCCATTTTTTGACCCTGCCACGTGGCCATGGCGACACCATGCCCGGCGTATCCGACGGCGAAGTAGATACCGTCGATCTGCCCGGCGTGCGGCATCATGTCGAAACAAAAATCGAGCGTCCCTCCCCACACATATTCGATTCTTGTGTCGCGCAGTTGCGGATAAACTTCGATCATTCCGCGGCGCAGAATCTCGGCGCTCTTGCGGATGGTGTGACCCGTATCCGGAAAAAAGGCCGCGCGCCCGCCGAACAGCATGCGATTGTCCGGGGCGAGGCGGTAGTAATAAAGATAATTTTTCGAATCGTAGATCTGGCGGTTGCGTGGGCTGAGTTCGCTCGCCAGCGCATCAGGAAGCTTTTCGGTTGTAATAATGAACGACCCGATCGGAATGATCTTTCTCTGTAAAGCCGGCGTAGCCGGTCCCGTGTAGCCGCTGGTTCCCACCAGCACGTTGCGAGCCCACAACGTGCCCTGCGAGGTTTGCACGCGGAATCCCGCAGCGCCCTTTCGCGTTTCGCGGTGCACGCTTTGAAGGCTCGTCCGCTCGCGGATCTGCGCACCCCTCCGCATGGCCGCTGTGGCAAGTCCGGCAACATAGCGTGCTGGATTGAGACCCGCTGAGGTCTCATCCACCATGCCGCCGTAATAAATATCAGAGCCGATTTCGCTTCGCAGTTCGTCACGTGGTACAACCCGCAGCCGGTGATTGAACTCACGCGCGATTACCTCAACCTGCCGCGCATAGTCGTCGAAGTGCGACTGCTTGCAGGCGACTTCCAAATGCCCTGTGCGCACAAAATCGCAGTCGATCTCTTCTTCCTGAACAATGCGCTCAACCGTGGCAATCGTATCGAGCGATGCCGCGTACATACGCCGCGTCAATTCGCGGCCGTACATCGAAATAAGTTTGTTAACGCCAAGC
The DNA here is from genome assembly GCA_049589875.1 of Terriglobales bacterium. Classification (GTDB taxonomy): domain Bacteria; phylum Acidobacteriota; class Terriglobia; order Terriglobales; family Acidobacteriaceae; genus Acidiflorens. Next base: position 3,096 of record JBAWBR010000069.1, on the reverse strand, counting down.
TTCAGTCCGGTGAGCACCATGCCGCCGTTGCGTGAACTCGCGCCCCATCCAATCGTCTGCGATTCCAGGACCACGACTTTCACGCCGCGCCTGGCCAGCGCGAGCGCGGCAGAAAGGCCCGTGAATCCCGCGCCGACAATGACGACATCAGCGGTCTCCGGCAGCGGCTCAACGGGAGGGGATGGCATCCGCACGGTCGTGAGCCAGTAGTTGATTTCCTGAACTGCCACGGCAAGCCCTTGGTTACGGGACGAGATCGCCCCTCAGGTTGCTCCTCTACAGCACCGCGCTTTCGTGAATCGTCCGTCCTTCGGCAAAGCGCGCAAAGTTCAGCAGCGCCACGTCAATCAACTCCGTCTTTCCAGTCAGGATCAAATCGCTGAGGATCTTCCCTGTTGCCGGAGCGTGCATCACGCCGTGGCCGCTGAACCCGTTGGCGAAGAAAAAGCCCGGCACCTCCTGAGACTCGCCCAGTATCGGATGATGATCCGGCGTCATTTCATACAGGCCAGCCCAGGCGCGCTTGGGATTGACCGGCAGATTCTCGAACACTGGCACACGAGCAGCGGCGCGGCTGAGAATCTTCTCAATGAACGCCGGCTCGAAATCCAATTTGTATCCCGGAGTTTCCTCCGGATCATTCCACGCCAGCAGAAATCCGCGCGCTTCCGGGCGAAAATGAAATCCGTTTGACATATCGACGATCATCGGTGCGGTGTGCGGGAATTGATCGAAAGGCTCGGTCGGCACCAGCATCCGCCGCAGCGGCTCGACTGGTAGCTTAACCCCGACCATGCTCGCAATCTCCGCCGCCCACGCTCCAGCACAATTGACCACCACTTGCGCCTCCATCACCTCGCGCGTAGTCGTGATCTCAAATGCGCCAGCGTGCCGCGCAATCGAAACGACTGCTGCGTTCTTTAATATAGTGGCGCCATGCTCGGCCGCCCATGTCATGAAGCCGGTCATCGCGCTGTAGGGATCGACGAATCCATCGGTCGAGCAGAGGCTTCCGCCCACAATATCGTCCCCGCGCAACTGCGGATACATGCCGCGAATCTCGTCCCCGCTCACCATCCGCACATTCTTCAATCCCATGGCAATCTGCTGGCCGTGGTTCGCGCGCAGATATGTCAGGTGCTTTTCAGTAGTGGCGCAGAACAAATATCCTTGCGGACGATAGTCGCACGGGTTGCCAAGCCGTTCTTCGAAACTGGCATAGAAGGGAATCGAGTACATCGACATTTGGATGTTGACGGGAGTGGAAAACTGCGCGCGCACGCCGCCCATGCTCTTGCCGGTGGATCCTTTGCCCTGCGAGTTCTCGCGCTCGATCACCAGAATGTTTTTGCATCCGGCTGCGGCCAGATGATAGGCGATGCTCGATCCGACAATCCCTCCGCCGATGAGAGCGATATCCGCAATGCGCATGCGGGCCAATTGTAAATCGCAGGAGACGAATACCGACGAGAGCGGCACGGCAAACGCCGCTGTAGGTTTGTAAGTATGTCGCGGCGCGGATGCGGCACTCTTTTGTGGGTCGGCTCAGCGGCAGGCAAGCTTGTTGCAAATATATGATAAAGAGATAGTTGCGCGCTTCAACCAGCTGTCACTTGGAGCGCTTTTCATGCAAATATGTACCCCTCCCCCCCCCCTACTTTTTTACTTAAAATATTCATTCTAAACGGTTTACATGTAAAGTCTTCCAGAATAAGGAGTTAGGAGTTAGGAGTCCGTTCGTCCGTTCGTCCGTTTGGCGTTTGCTCCATTCGTCCCTTTGGCGACTTGGGAGTTTTGCTGCCGATTTTTCAAAGAGCGTTTTGACTCTGGTTCTTTGCAGACGTTATCGCGGCCCCTCTGGAGGCGGGCACACGCTTCGCTTCCACGCTCTGAGACCGATTCTCGCATGCATTTGGAATGGTGGCGGTGATGGTGGACACAGCGCGGATGAGATGAATACGGATGGATGGAGTCGGGCCGCAAGAGAGCGTAGCGTACTCTGATTCGCCTGCGGTTGTGTGGCGAGAAGGAAGCCTTCAGTCTTCGGGCGAAAGCGGCAGCATCGACCCATGCCGAATGTGCAGTAGGTAAACTGATTTCTCTTCTTCGAGCACAACGAACAAAAGCCGATACGTGCCACGATTGCCGGCACCGAAGAACAGTTCGCGGACAGGGTGATCGAATGACGCGCTTTCGGGAGCCATGGGGCACCGCTCGGGGTGACGGGCAAGACTCTTCGCGGTCTGGCGTGCGCGCCTGATCCAATCCCGTGCCGCACGGGGTGCCTGGTTGCGTATATAGCGATAGGCTGTCCTGAGGTCGTTCTCGGCATCCGGAGTGACGATGACACGGTAGGTCATCTATTTGTTCGCGTCTTCTCGTTCCAAGTCATCGAACACATCGTCCGCAGGCCGACCCTGGCCTTTTCGGGCTTGCGCCAAGCCGCGACGAATACTGGCCACGGCGTCCAGTTGACCGGCTACTTCCTGATACGCCTTGGCATCGAGAACGACAGCCTCAGCTTTCCCCTTTACAGTGAGCACCAGCGGCCGCCCGGTCTTCTTCATGTGCTTCATCAGACCCGAGGAGTTGCGCTTGAAAGTGGTCAGCGAATGAATATCTTGTGTGACATCAATCATGATGCGATTATAGCATTATATTAGCATCTAGTTGAATGCTGTTTTCGCCCGGCTTGGTGAATTTCGTCCGCTGCTCAAGGAGAATAAAAAACGGGTGTTTTTAACCGGTACCTGGCTGATCGTGTTTTTCATACTCTGCTTGCGTTGAGTCTATGCGAAGCGCGGAACCGAAACGAGATAGTGGAAGGACTAGCATCTAGATGCTGACGACCGAGAGGCTGCCGAGTTTCGCTCCGCTTGGATGGCTCGCACGCGCAAATAGAGAGTCCCGAGGTGATGTTGGATTCATTCGTCTCGGCCAGTAGCTCGCGTTTAGACCCTTGCTGACCTTATTCTTACAACTCCCTTGCGGGTGCATTGTAAGCCGATCTTGCTCGGGCTCCGGGCTCACCGCCAACCGGATAAATCAGTCCAACGCCTCGGGACTCTATCCTGCCTTCGACAGAGGCTCCTGTTC
>JBAWBR010000068.1:0-113808 GCA_049589875.1 Terriglobales bacterium | reverse complement strand
ACTCTTAATCAGTAGGTTGAAGGTTCGATTCCTTCCGCGCTCACCATCTTTCAGGCACTTACCGATTGTCATAAACCTCAAAATTCGAGGTGTGCCATAAAGTGTGCCGTAGCACAAACGCTTCGCTGCGTCCGGCGGCACGCCTGTGAGCATTTGGAGGCACAACGAAGACGGTTCAAAATCGAGAGGCATGATACTCCAGCTGTCGCTCATTGGTTTCGTGGAGCCGTCCCTGCCGCAAGCTCGGCTCGGGCGGCGATCGCACGAAGCATTCCGGCGAAAATCCAGCGATGCGCGGGATACAGCGCGTACCAGTAGACAAGGCCACCCAGTCCCGCGGGGTCGAAAATGGCGGTCTGGCGGATCGTTGATCCTTGGGAATTTGGCTGCCCACCTATCGGCTCGACCTCGAATTGGAGCCAAGCACGTCCGGGCACCTTCATTTCCGCCACCAAGGTCAGACGACGATCGGGCTCAACCGCTTCCACTCGCCAGAAATCCAGCGCATCCCCCACCGCAATAGTCTGAGCGTTGCGTCGTCCGCGCCGCATTCCGACGCCCCCTGCTAGAAGATCCAGAAAACCGCGCAACCACCACAGAAAATCCGCAAAATACCAACCGTTCGCTCCTCCAATCTGCCGGATCGGAGCAAAGGCCGCCGCCGGTGTTGCGGAGACTCTTACAGTGCGCGAGTCGACGAGACGGTTCCCGAAACGCACGCCGCCCCATGACCGGATTCTTCCTGACGACGAGAGAGCATCCGACCAGGAGGTTGCGGCGAACGCGAGGTCTTCATTGCCTAATGCTCTTTCGATGGCATCCTTCAAACCTCGCGGCCGAACCTGGAACACCTTCAGCGCTGACGGGTTCCGAACTAGTGTGGGGTTTCGCATACTATCGACTAGCTTGCGGCCCACGCGCGCATAGATCGGCGTGACCAGGCCCAACCACAAACTCGACAGGCGAGGCGTTAAGACTGGAACGGCGATCATCCAACGACGCAGCCCACATTGCCGCGCGTACTCTTGCATGATTTCGCCGTAGCTCACTTGATCGGTACCGCCGATCTCGAATACTTCTTCTTCACCGGGCTTCAGTTCAAGCGCCTGTAAGAGATATGCGATTACATCTTCGACTGCGATCGGCTGCGCTTTCACGGCAACCCAGCGTGGACAAATCATCACCGGCAACCGTTGAACCAGAGCGCGAATCATCTCAAAGGAAAGGCTTCCCGAGCCGATCACAATCGAAGCGCGAAACTCAATGGTTGGGACCCCAGAGGAACGCAGAATGTCCGCTACTTCTTGACGACTGCGCAAATGAGCAGACAGCGACTGGCCCTCTGCACCGAGCCCGCCTAAATAGATGATGCGGTAAACCCCGGCCTGGCGCGCGGATGTCGAGAAATTACGAGCCGCTTGACGGTCCTGCTCTTCGAACTTACCTGAGGAACCCATCGAGTGAACCAGGTAATAAGCTGTGTGCACTCCGGCCAGCGCTGGCTGGAGTGAAGCCAGATCGAGGCAATCGCCCTTTACAACCTCGGTGTCGGGAGCGACACGCGGTTGCAGAAATTCAGGGTGTCGTGCGAGGCAACGAATTGGACACCCGGTCTTCTCAAGAGCCTTGAGGAGACGCCCTCCGATGTAGCCAGTGGCTCCAGTCAGCAGGACTAGCGGGCGGGCAGCGGAATCAGATGAGGGCTTCGATGTCAGGATTCACTCCGTGAATCATCTCTTTGGAACCCAAGGAATGAATACGCTTGTTCTTCTTCTGTACTCCGCGAAATCAGGATTTTCGGCCATCTTCTTTTCAAGCATTGGAATCCCGGAAACCTTCAGGATCAGGAGGCTGATGGTGAGTGGCCCGACAATGCTAAACCAGTCACCCGGAACACCGACCGCCACCACCCAAATGCCCCACCACTGCACGACCTCTCCGAAATAGTTAGGGTGTCGGGTGTACCGCCACAGCCCGCTTTGCAGGATCTTGCCCCGATTGTGCGGGTCTCTTGCGAACCTCGCAAGTTCCGCATCCCCTACCGATTCGAAAAGGAACCCAAACAGCCAAATACAAGCACCCATGCCGTTGAGAAAGCCGAACGTGGTCCCTGTGCTTCGATTAATCATCAGCACCGGCGACACGACGATGAAAAGAAGCGCGCCCTGCAGGAGGTACACCTGGGCATACGAGCGAGCATAGAACCACTTGCCCCATTCCCGTCGCCAGGCCATGTAGCGGAAATCTTCCGCTTTGCCGCGATGCCGGGCCTGAATGTGCCATGCGAGACGTACGCCCCATACGCTCACCAAAATACAGACCAGGACGCCCCGCGTGCCGGAACTGCCGCCCGCTAGAAAGAAAGATGTCCAGGCGACAAGGACGAAGCCCAACCCCCACGCCACGTCGGCCACATCATTCCTGCGCTTGAACAAAGAGATCAGGAACCACAGGCTCACGTACGCCCAAAGCAGGAGAGCCAATGGAGTGTAGTATTTCATAGGCCGAGCTTGAACGCGATCAAGTAGGTTCCGACAGATACGGAACCTGCCAGCACCATGCCCCAAGTCAAATCCACCACGGTCAACACCAGCGGCCAGTCTTTGAGCGTCGCGAGATTGGTCAGATCGTAGGTTGCATAGGTAACGAGCCCGAATAAGGCCCCGAACAGGAGTGCATGCACCCATGAACCTTTTTCGACAGCCGGAGCAATGACGAAAACCACCAGGCCCGCCAGGAACAGGAGATAAAAGATGATAGCCGCCGCCCAATTGACCTTGGGCGTCATCAGAAATCCCATCTGTTTGGAGTAGAAGCTCTTTGCTGCTACGCCGAGCCACACCATGTCTGCCGCAAAGAAAATCGGCAGAGCAATGCAATAGAGTTTCAGAAACATAGCGTCACCAATTTGTCGTTCAACTTCACGCTCAACAATATTCTGCCTGTGGTTGGCGGACGTACGCATCCACTAGACTGACGGGTTCTGCCGAATGTATTTCTTACTGTCGAACTTCTTCCCCGTGCTCGCACTGGACATATAGCGAATCTGTCCGAAAATAGGTCGTTCAAACCAGGGACGATCGAACTTTCCCACGATCGACCACGCAATTCCTGCATAGCCGTTGGGGTCGCGCCCATCCAATTCGTACTTGTCATTCAGTCGCACCGCGATCTGGTATGCCTGTGCCGGCGATGGACTCCACTCCAGAATCTTTTTTGCCCAGTACATCCGCATATAGTTGTGCATCCAGCCGGTCGTGACCATCTGCGCCTGGGCTGCATTCCAAAGTGCATCGTGGGTTTGTGCTTGCTCCATCTGCCTCTCGGTGTAGAGCACCGGGCGAGTGTCTTTCGCGTGGTTGGCCAGTGTGCGGTGTGCCCACGGCTCGGCGCACTCGATATTGTCATAGTTGGGATTGAATCGGACGAGGTTCACCGCCAACTCGCGCCAGGTGATGAGTTGGCCCAGAAACGCTTCCTTGTCCGCCGTGGGTGCGCCAGCATTCCCCACGGCGAGAGCAACGGTGAGAGAACTGATATGCCCGAAATGCAGATAAGGCGAAAGCCGGCTCGTACCGCCCAGCTCCGGCTTGTTGCGGTTCACGCCGTACCTGGGCAACCCATGCTTGATGAATTCAGCGAGAAGTCCGAGTGCTTCCTTCGTACCGCCGCGAAAGCCTGATGCCGGGCCAACCGAGGTGTCGAGGGGCCAGCCCTGCGTGATATCAAATTCCGGGTCGACCGACTGCAACGCCTGCGGCTTTTTCCACGCTACGTTTGCTTTTATATTTTTCGGCGGGACCATGAAGCGCCCTAGTTGGGCCTGGAGTCTCGGCCTGATGATGTGCGCCGCGTATTGTGCCTTTGCGAGCAGTTTCGAGGGAACGATCACATCGGCGTCCACGGTCCAAAACGGCATCCTGAGCTTCTTCTCTGCCGATTGCCGCCAGGACTCTGGTTCCCGCATCGGATTTTCATCGCCCACGACAAGCGACGGCCTGACTTCGTCGCAGAACTTGATGAGGTTGTGCTCGGGGAAGCGCCGTAGCACGAAGCCAATATTGCGCCCTTTGAGTGACTCCGCGATATCTGGAATACCCTCGTTTAGAAAGCGGTAGTGGCGGAGGTTAGCGCGCGGATAAAAAGGTACGGGCGCAAAGAATACGACTGCGGGCTTGCCAAGTTCGTTGGCGGCCTCAACTGCCACGTCTAGTGCTGGATTGTCCAGGCCACGTTGCGCCCGCTGCATCCAGTAAACGACGGAAGAACCAGCGGGATCGGGCGGTCCCGGGCGCCTTACGGTTACGCGAGGGTTATCGGCTAGCTGTAGCAGTTCATTCATGGGGCATTGGCACTGTCCGGAGTTGGGAGCGCGCTACTTCCGTTGAAGCTCCTTGATTGTTGCCATCTCTACATCCTTCCCTTCGATGATGTCCTGCAAAGTTGGAAGCGCCTGGGGGCTCACTATTTGCGCAACTAGCGTCAAGGGCGTTATGCCGATCGTGCCGATGAACGCCCCGGACCACAAAACGCCGCTGAGTAAGTTCATCAACTTAGTCATCTGCGCGCACCAATCCAGCTAGAACCTGTTCTCCTGTTCCGGCTGTGCGAGGCCCCTGGGAACCCTGCGGCAGTGTCGAACTGACCATCGTCGTACCAGAATACGCGCGATTGGGAACGTGGTTCAGCGACGCGCAGCCGCAGGGCACCCGGGGATTCTAGGGGCGGAAGGCCGGGCAGGTTTTCCCGGCCACTCCTTGCGACGCCCGAGGCCGTTCCCCTATTCTTCGCAAAATTGCCACATCATAATTCCATGAAGGCCCTGCTCATAAGATGAGCAGATCAATCGGCAAGCACGCCAGGATTGTCTAATGCCGCGGGTGCCGGGGATTGTGGAGCAAGTTTTGCACCAGAGATTTTCTCCTTGATCAAAAACGCATGCGAGAGAGGCAGACCGATGGACGCGTCCGGGACCGAGCTTTGGGCCCCGCAGAACCAGCCAAGGGATGACTCCCGGTCGCGCGCCATAGAAGTTGCGACCTTTCCTTTTTTGTTGGCATCTCACGGGTGGCGGATTGAATGTAAAGAAAATAATTTATATTGATACGACAGGAGATCACATTGCCCGGAATTGCCGCTCGCGGAAGTCGAAACAAGCACCAAGCTGTGGAGAATGCGATGAGGGTTGAGCCTCCTTCGTCCAAAGAAACAGTGGAAGGTTGGCTGAAACCATACTCCATCGGTGAAAAACTGAAAACCTTGCGCCTCAGGAAGAAAATGGGCCTGGTGGAACTGGGGCGGCATACTGGCCTTTCAGCGGCACTCCTATCTAAGCTTGAACGCAGCAAGCTCTATCCCACTTTGCCCACCTTGGCGCGCATCGCGACCGTGTTCGATGTCGGCCTGGATCACTTCTTTACGGATGAGCGCAAGCGGCACGTGGTGGCCTTGGCAAAGAAGCGGGAGCGCCAGCGGTTTCCGGAACGCCCCGGGACTTCCGATATCTCATACTTTTTCGAAACTCTGGACTATGGCACGGCGCCGAGAAAGCTCAATGCTTACTTCGCAGAGTTCCAGAAGATCTCGAAGGAGAAACTGAAGCCGCACACTCACGCGGGAGCCGAACACTTGTACTTGCTCTCAGGAGCGCTTGTGGTTGCAATTGGAGGCCACGGCTACGAGTTGGAGCCCGGCGACGCACTCTACTTCGATTCCAGTGTGCCCCATACTTACTGCAAGTCGGGCGACGGCCCCTGCGCAGCGCTGATTGTTACAGTTCCTTAAGAAGCCCGATACTTAGGGCCGCATCGGGACCGAGATCGAATTCGGGAAAGTCCGCCGTCCACACCGATCACCTGATCGGTAACCCAGCCCTGCTCGGGATCGAGTAACCACTCGATCGCAGAAGCAATCTCGTCGGGCTCGCCGATCCGGCCTAGCGCATGCATGCCAGCCGATGCCTTGGCCATCGTCTCGTTCTGGAGCAACCTGGCGGTGAGAGGAGTGCGCGTCATTCCCGGCGCGACACAGTTGACCCGAATTCCTTTCGAAGCGTAAGAGGCGGAGGCGGCGAGCGCCAGGCCTTCAATTCCGGCTTTGGCTGCGGAGATTGCCTCATGGTTCGCGAATCCGATGCGGGCCGCCGCGGTGGAGAGCAACACGACCGATCCGCCCTGTTGCGCCATCGTGAGGGCCGCGCCACGCACGACGGCGAATGCCGACTTTAGATTGGTGGTGAGCGTTGCATCCCACTCCTCTTCGGAGAGGAGGTGAGCAGGCTTTAACAAGAGCGAGCCCACACAATTGGCAACGCCAGTGATCGGGCCGTACGAATCCGTCGCTCGTCTCATGCACAACTCCACCTGTCGCAAGTTGCAGGCGTCGAGGCAGAACGCTTCAGCGCCCAACTCGGCCGCCAGTTCAGATAAACGCACCTGGTTCCGTCCAGCCAGCAGAAGTTGGGCGCCCTTCCTGGCGAGACGGCGACAAAGCGCCGAACCGATGCCTCCGTAAGCTCCGAAAACAACATACGATTCATTCATATCAGAGTTCCAGTAACGCGGAAATTAAATCTGGCAAGCGCATAAGAACCGCCCTCGGTGCCGCGCCGATCGCGGCCTTCCGATTCGGCGTTGAATCCGGCTATCGTCCTAGCAACTGAAACACGCCGGCAGGAGGCGCTGCAGTACATGATGCTGTCCCAGTTGGCGGCTCTATTTCTTCGCCACACGATGGTCCCGCCGCAGCCCGCACAAGCTTTCTGCGGGGTTGCCGGATTGTTCAGTTGAGACGGAGCAGAGTGCCCTTTCATTGGCCATGTTCTCCAAGAGTGCTGCGCAGGCTCGCTGCCTTGGTCTCGTCAAAGACACCTTCCGAACGCCAGAGCACGTTGCCCTGGCGATCCACCAGCAAGGCATAGATCTTCTTTTGGTCGGTAATCAGCAGCGCATCGAGAAAAGGTTTCTTCTCCAGATAGAGCGTGATAGTGCGTTCGCGAGCCTTGCGATCCGGGATACCGTGGCGCATGCCTGTATCGATAAACCAACGCATGAAAGCGCCCGGCTTTTGAATCGTGGGCAGCTCGTAGTAATGAAAACCGGGGTCCAGTGATTCGAATTGCTTCATCTCTCGCAACCAGGTGTCCACATCTTTCTGCTGTTCTCGTTCAAAAGCGACCAACAGGAGGTTGCGGTCGCCCTCGAAGTCGGCGGGCAGGCTGAAGTCACGCTTTTCAAGGTTCGAGGCCTTCACACTCGGGAAGTGCGCTCGCGGCGAGTTATCGAGTAAGGTCGCGCCCACACCTTCTTTGGAGCCCGAGATCAAGCCAGCCAGGAGCGATGCCATCGTCCAAATAACAACTTTCATGCAGTGACTCCAATCAACAATGCGAAATATGTGAGATTCCAGAGGTAGTGCTCTGCGACCCGGAGGAGGCGGCCACCTGGCGCAGCGCTCGGAACAAAAGGAAATAAATAAGGAAAATTGCCGGCGCAGCGATCAGAAGCCAGGCCGACATGGCGTGCACCTCGGCCAGCCACAGCGTCGAGATCGCTTGCGCCGGGTCTGCGCGCACCATGGCCACAATCTGCGTTAGAGACAACGGCAGTGGCGCGGCGCGAAATAACTTCTCGCCCATTCGGATGAACGGCACCAGCAAGAACAACTGCGCGGGATAAATCAGATAGTTCACAAGCTGGATGGCAGGCAGATTCAATTCGAAGATCAAGGCTGCGACCGCACACAGAACGGTCGTTGAGCCGAGTACCGGAAAGATGCCCAACACAATCCCGAAAGCCAGGCTCAAGGCAATCTTCTCGGGCGTGATCCCCTGGGTTAGGAGCGCGACGATGGGCGCGACGAATCGGCGGTGAAAGAGCCCACGTTTCATGCCGCCGGCGTCGCCCCCACCGTCCATTACGATTCCCGCGCCCGTTTGGATTGCTTTCGTCATAACTAGAACCTTGCTCCCCGGGCCGCCAGTTGGTGTTCCAGCGCGGAGAAATCCTGCAGCACCAGCCAACGAGATCCCGCGGTGGCCTGGTCCAGGTGCAGTGTCGGAGAGCCGCCGAGCCAGAGAGCGGCAGCCCGGGGTGCCTTGCGGGCGATGAAATCGAGATCGTCCATGACTTCGGAATTTGGCGGGGACGAAAGGCTGAGCAAAATGACGTCCGCTTCACTCTTTCGCGCCGCCAGCACGATGTCGGCGGCCGGCAGATCTGTTCCCAGATAAATGGCTCCCAGACCTCCAGCAGCTACTATCATGGCAGCGGCCAGAGTGGGGAACGCGTGGCGTTCATTTGCCGGTGTGGCGAGCAAAACCCGGGCCGGCGGATTCGATGGTGAATAGGTTCGCACCAGCGAGGCCAGCACGCCCGTGAGCAGATTCGTAAGCATGTGCTCCTGGGCGATGCTGCACTTGCCCTCATGCCAGCGCTCGCCGACCGTCCGCATCAGCGGCAGCGCGGCTTGATGAACCAAGTTCCTCGGACTGCCCATGGCCGTCGCCAGCCGGTTGATTTCACGGTCGATCCCGCCATAGTCGAAGCGGTCGAGGGCGTGCAGAACCGGCGCGAGGATGTCACTCGAATCGGCTGCCTTGGCTGCGGATTGTCCGGCCGCAATGGAAGAGCCCTTCTCTAGAAGTTCTCGCAGTTGCCGGTCGCCCAGTGCCGCAACTTGACCAATGGAGTGTCCCTGCTCGACCGCCCGCCGCAGCAGGATCAATTTCTGGATCTGTTCCTCCGAATAAACACGCCGTCGCTCGGCCCGTTTGGGAATCACGGTCCGGTAGCGGCGCTCCCATGCGCGCAGTGTGTCCAGCGGAATTCCGGTGAGCTTGGCCACCGCACTGATCGGGTAGGAGGTCGGCATCTGAAATGAGCCTAGCAATCCCGCCCTATGTTGTCAAGTCTATGTCATGGACAAATGCTTGACAACTGCGGCCAGGGTTGATACAACAAACGTGGATACAACAAATCAGAAACCAATCCGGCGCTCTGCCTGAGCGCGTACTGGTTAAGAAAGCTTCCAGAACCCAGGTCAGAAGTCAGAGGCAAGGCCAGGAGTCCTTTGTGATCAAGCCACTGCGCAACTACAGTTTCGGGACCGTCATTCCCTTTGTGCTGCTGCATGTGGGCTGTTTCGCCGTGTTCTTTATCCCTTTCCGTTGGTCATGGGTGGCGCTCACGCTGGCGATGTATGCCGTGCGCATGTTCGGCATCACGGCCGGATACCACCGCTATTTCAGCCACCACACCTACAAACTAGGGCGCGTGTGGCAGTTTCTAATGGCCTTTCTGGCGGAGACTTCCGGGCAGAAGGGCGTCCTCTGGTGGGCCGCCCATCATCGCGTTCATCACCGCCATGCAGATCAGGACCCAGACATTCATTCCCCCTTGCAGCGTGGATTCTGGTGGGCCCATGTCGGATGGGTGCTGTCGAACGAATACGACAAGTACGCCCCGGCGCTGATCCGGGACTTCGGCAAGTATCCGGAATTGCGTTGGCTGGACAAACACTACCTCGTCCCACCGGTGGCTTTAGCGAGTTTATTGCTACTCAGCGGCGGGCTGGGAGCTTTTGTTTGGGGATTCGTAGCCTCGACCGTCCTGCTGTTTCACGGAACCTTCACCATTAATTCGGTGGCGCATCTGTGGGGATCGCGGCGCTTCGACACGGCGGACGGCAGCCGCAATAACTTTGTCCTCGCCATCATCACGCTAGGCGAAGGCTGGCACAATAATCACCACAAATTCATGTATGCGTGCCAGCAGGGAATTCGCTGGTGGGAGGTGGACGTTACTTACTACGCGCTGAAGATGCTGAACTGGCTGGGAATCGCCCGGGAGTTGCGGGGCATTCGGGTGCCGCTGTCCGAAAGTGAGGCGGCATGAGCCGGATCGCGGTCATCGGGGCAGGGATTTCGGGAATGGGAGCGGCGTACCTGCTCAGCCAGAAACACCAAGTGTGGCTGTTCGAGAAGGAAGGCCGCATCGGAGGCCACACGCATACGCATCAGATCGAGACCAGTCGCGGCCTCTTGCCGATCGACACGGGTTTCATCGTGCATAACGACCGCACATATCCGAACTTGGTTCGATTGTTCCGGCAGATGGGCATCGCCCGCCAGGCAAGCGACATGTCGTTTGGTGTTTCTTGCCGGCAGACTGGATTTGAATATAGCAGCCGTGGCCTGAGCGGTTTCTTCGCGGGCCGGAACAATTGGTTTCGCCTGGGCCACTATCGCTTTCTGGCCGAGATCATGCGCTTCAACCGGGAAGCTCGCAAGCTTTTGCAAAACCCGGCCAACGCTGAAATCACCCTGGGGGATTACTTGCTTGGGAATCAGTTCGGAGGCGAGTTCACGCGTTACTATTTGCACCCCATGGCGGCAGCGGTATGGTCTACTTCGCCAGAAGAAATCGAAGACTTCCCGGCCTTTACCCTGATTCGCTTCCTCGAGAATCACGGGCTCCTGGGTTTGACAACGGCCCCACAGTGGTATGTGCTCAAAGGCGGTAGCAGCGTTTACATTCCTCCGCTGACTGCGCCTTACCGGGAACGGATTCGTCTGGGAGCAAAGATCGACGGGGTCAGGCGCACTGCGGCAGGAGTGGAAATTGACTTCGAGGACCGTCCGCCGGAATCATTCGACGAAGTTGTCTTCGCCTGTCACGCACCGCAAACCCTTCAGATGTTGAAGGACATAACTCCGCTGGAGCGCCAGGTCCTGGGCGGGTTCCGCACCAGCCGCAACCAGACCGTGCTTCACACCGACTCGAGCCTGCTGCCTCGGCGGCTGGGGGCGCGTGCCTCATGGAACTATCATCTCGGCACCAAAGGGCGAGCTGCTACCCTGACATATCACATGAACCGTCTGCAGAGCCTGCCCACAAGGGAAGACTATTGCGTCACCCTGAATAACACTCGGTCTATCAACCCGCGCCGCGTTCTGCGCGAAATGACCTACTTCCATCCTCTTTATACGTTGGAGGCCGTGCGAGCCCAGGCGCGTTGGCAGGAGATCAGCGGCTGCAACCGTACTCACTTCTGCGGCGCATACTGGTTCTACGGGTTCCATGAAGACGGATTGAACTCGGCGATCCGCGTTGCGGAGAAACTTGGCGTAGCCTGGGATGAACCGGGAGAGGCGGCGGCTTGATGGAATCGGGAATCTATTCCGGCACGTTACGTCATCGCAGGTTCAGTCCTGTCCGCCACGAATTTACTTACCCGCTGTTCATGGTCTTCCTCGATATCGACCGCCTGCCGCACTTGATGAACGTGTCGCCGCTGGCAGGATACAACCGGAGAAACTGGGTTTCCTACCAGGAACGTGATCACTTCGGGGATGCAGCGAAACCGCTACGCGAGCGGGTTTCGCGGGATGCGGAGCGAAACGGTGTTGCGATTCCGGAAGGGCGAATCTTCCTTCTCACTCATCTCCGCTATCTCGGGTACAACTTCAATCCTGTTTCTTTCTTTTACTGCTACGACAAGCAAGACAAATTGCAGATGGTCATGGCCGAGGTCAGCAATACCTTCGGAGAGACCGCAAACTACTGGCTAACTCCCAGTGTCGAGCGTCCGGCTGGCGACAACAAGCGGTACCGCTTTTCGAAGACATTTCACGTCTCGCCTTTCCTGAAAATGGGGCACGAATACGATTGGACGTTTACGCCGCCTGGCGACCGGTTGGTCAGTCAGAGCGTCAGTTATGAGGACGGGATGGAGATGTTTGATTCCACGCTGAAACTCGAGCGGCGCGAGTGGTCTCGGGCTGAACTGCACCGGGCTTTGTTGCGATTTCCCTGGATGACGGCCAAACTAATCACCGCAATTCATTGGCAGGCGTTGAGGCTGCTGCTGAAGCGAGTGCCGGTGGTCACGCATCCGGGCCCAGGCCATTTCGAGCGGGCGACAGCTCAGCATCTGGGGGCGTCATGGCGAGCGAAATAATTGCATATCTCGCAAAGAAAATGTTTCTGAAGACTCTGGCGGGCCTGCGTGGGGGCAGTCTGGAGATCGTTTGTGCGGAGGATACTTATTGTTTCGGTGAGTCGCAACACCCACTGCACGCCGTAATCGCGGTTCACGATGAGCGATTTTTTCGTCGCGCACTGTTCGCGGGAGACGTTGGCGTTGGCGAATCCTACATGGACGGCGACTGGTCGACTCCTGATCTGGTTGAGGTCGTCCGGTTGGCAGTGCGAAACCTGGATCAACTGGACGGCAGCAATCGCTTCTTCACCCTATTTCGCAGGCTCGCTGACTTTCTTGAGCATCGCAGCCGCCGCAACACTCAGACCGGCAGCCGCCGCAATATCGCATACCACTACGACCTCGGCAATGACTTCTATCGTCTTTTCCTCGATCGCAGCCTCGCCTACTCCTGTGCTTATTTCGAAAACGCACAAGATACTTTGGAGCAGGCACAGGTCCGCAAGTTCGACCGCATTTGCCGCAAACTCCAACTGGGGCCGCAGGACCACGTGCTCGAAATTGGCACCGGCTGGGGCGGCTTCGCGGCCTACGCGGCCGAAACCTTCGGGTGCCGCGTGACGACCACGACCATTAGCCAGCAGCAGCGCGACTACGCGCGTGAAGTGTTCACACGAAGCAGGGCGAGGGAGCGCATCCAGTTGCTGTTCGAAGATTACCGCAATCTGCGCGGGCAGTTCGACAAGATCGTGAGCATTGAAATGTTTGAAGCCGTGGGCTACGAGCACTACGACGACTACTTCGAAGCCTGCAATCGCCTGCTCAAACCGGACGGCAGCATGCTCCTCCAGACCATCACCATCCAGGAACAAAAGTTTCACCAGTACCGTAAGCAGAGCGACTGGATCAAGAAGCACATCTTTCCCGGAGCTGAGCTGGCTTCGGTCATCGCGATCCAGCAATCGCTGGCCAGAAAAACCAGCATGCAGCTTTTTCACATGGAAGACATCGGGAAGCATTACGCTTTGACCCTTCACGAATGGCGCCGCCGATTTCTCGAACATCTCTCCGAAGTACGCCAACTTGGATTCGACGATCGCATGGTGCGTATGTGGGACTACTACCTGGCGTACTGCGAGGGAGGATTCCGCGAACGCTACATCAGCGATGTGCAACTGGTGCTCAGCAAGGTAACGGACGCAATTCAACTGATGAATGAACCAGTAATGGAGTCAGCATCGCAGGAGAACCTGTAATGAGGCATCGAGTACTGATCACCACGATTCTTTTTGTGGCCGTCTCAGTCACGCCGTTGATGGTGTTTGCCGCTTCCGTTCCGTCGGTGGGTAGCCCGGCGCCCGAGTTCACGCTCACCTCGCAGGAAGGCAAGCCGGTCAGCCTGAAGGAGTATCGCGGCAAGTGGGTCGTCCTATACTTCTACCCCAAGGACTTTACCAGCGGCTGCACGATCGAGGCGCATAACTTCCAGCGCGACCAGCCCCAGTATCAGCAAAAAGGCGCTGTCGTGCTTGGCGTTAGCGTGCAAGGCGCGGATTCCCACAAGCAGTTCTGCACCCAAGAGGGATTGAACTTCAAATTGCTGGCCGACACCGATCACAAAGTCTCGAGTGCTTACGGCTCCTTGACCAATCTCGGTCTGCTGAAATTTGCTTCCCGTCACACCTTCATCATCGACCCGGACGGGAAGATTGTTAAGGTATTCACCGAGGTGAATCCTAACCACCACAGTGAGGAAGTGCTGACAGCTCTCGCCGAACTGCAAAAACACAGCAGCGGCTCCCAGTAAGGCCTTTAGGAGTCCACTGACGACCCATGAACTACGACGCGATTCTGGTTACTTCTTTCGGTGGTCCTGAAGGCCCCGACGACGTCATGCCATTCCTGGAAAATGTCTTGCGTGGCAAGAACGTGCCGCGCGAGCGCATGCTGGAAGTGGCCGAACACTACTACCACTTCGGCGGTAGGAGCCCGATCAACGACCAGAATCGGCAACTCATCGCAGCTCTTGAGGCGGAACTGGCTCAACACGGGCCTCACTTGCCCATCTATTGGGGCAACCGTAATTGGCATCCCATGCTCACCGACACCTTGCGCCAGATGAAGGCGGACGGAGTACGCCGTGCGCTGGCATTTGTGACGTCCGCTTACAGCTCGTACTCGAGCTGTCGGCAATACCGGGAAGACATAGCGCGCGCGCAAGAGGCCGCAGGCGAGGGCGCGCCGGTTGTGGATAAGATTCGCGCGTTCCACAACCATCCTGGATTTGTCGAGGCCGTCGTAGATCGCTTGCAGCATGCGCTGGCAAAAATTCCAGAGAACCGGCGAGAGGCGGCGCATCTTATCTATACTGCGCACAGCATTCCACTGGCGATGGCGCAAGGCTGCGACTACGAAAAACAACTCAAGGAAACTGGCAGGCTAGTCTCGGAAAAATTGGGGCACAGAGAATGGCGGTTGGTGTACCAGAGCCGCAGTGGGCCAGCGTCGCAACCTTGGTTGGAGCCTGACATTCTTGATTGCCTGCGCGAGATCAAAACGCGCGGCGGCAGTTCCGATGTTGTCATAGCTCCTATCGGTTTTGTTTCAGACCACATGGAGATTCTTTTCGATCTCGATACACAGGCGCGAGAGCTGTGCGCGGAGTTGGGCCTGCACATGGAACGAGCAGAGACGGCGGGAACGCATTCCGGATTCATACGCATGATTCGCGAACTGATTTGCGAGCGCCTGGACGAAAGCAATCCCAGGCTTAGCCTGGGAGTCTTAGGTCCTCGCCTTGATTTTTGTGCTCCTGACTGTTGTCTAATGCCCCGCCGAAAAGCAGCTGGCCAGGATGAAAACTGATTCGCCCGCATGATATCCCACGCACTAATTAATGAGTAGGCGACAATTGTTTCATCGCCTACTCCTGGCTGAATCTTTCGTCGAGTTAGTTCCGCGCTTTTGCCGCGCGTTGCTAAGCTTAACTTTTCGGAACCCACCCATTGGTGAAAGCGCGGACCCGAGCCGTTCCGATGCCAAAACCAGCCTTGAAAGCGCTCGTGTTGAACGCCTGATTCAGGGCATTAGCAGCCGCCCCATCGAGAGTGACCGTCACGCCCTGCAGATCGATAAGTACAGAACGATACTGTGCGAGGGGCAGCTTAAAACTACCCGGTAAAGCAAGATCAAAGAGAGTGATACGACCTGCCAAAGTTCCATTGGCGACCACCAAACCGGTGATGATTGGACTTTTGCCAGTCGTGTCGATGGTGAAATTCTCTATCGCAATAACAGTTCCGCCAGCGCTGAGTGTCAGACCGCCGGTGTGACCGATGTTGCCAACCGCCGTCTTCAGGTCAATGGCGCCGCCGTTGATCGGGAAGTTCACTGTCGTGTTGGTTAGTTGCGTTGGTGCGATGACTCCGGGAGCAACGCCAAGGCTTTGTAAAGCATTGAGGAAGCCGCTGCTGAGAGCAACCGTGGTTTCTCCGGATTCGACGATATTGGTTTCCTGGGCAGAGGCGGTACAGGCTAGGGCCAGTACTGCCGCAAAGGCAAGGCGTATCACAAATTTGGTTTTGACCATATTTTCCTCCTTGATTTCCTGATGACAGCTCTGCTTGCTGTCCATGAGAATCAGATTCTGAACAGGCATCGCCGACGGAGGGAATCGTTGCCGGACGCCAGGTCGTTTTCGTGAAAGTCAAATAACCTGCACTAATGTTTCATCGCGGTAGAAGTGAGGTCGCCGCGAGTCGGAGATTGCATTTTTCCGCTGGCTAATAAGACGGGCCTCAATTTTTCCGCACGTTCAAACAGTCTTGCATAACGCCCTACCGTGGTGAGCCCTGACCGTTTCTTGCGTCCTCTAAATAGGCATGCAGCGTGTGGTTCTATTCAGATATGAGGAGGTTTACATGAAGCGTATTATTCGTCTTTGCTTTGCCATGATGGTTGTCACCGGAGGGGCCGTCGCGCAGCAGGCGGTGAAAGCCAATCAGTCAGAGACCGTGCAGCAGCCTCTCGGCCTGAGAACTGTAGTCGGCTGTCTCTCAAAGACCGACGGTACTTATGTCATCACCGGCGGAGCGCCGGGCCCGAAACAGTTCCGCATCGTGTCCGGCGACGTGTCTTCTCTAGAGGGAAAGATTGGTCATACCATCAAGGTCGTAGGTATTGTCGGCAAGAACGACGCTTTGGCTAACCAAAACGGGCTCTACAACGAAGGCTCGACCACTGGCGTAGGGTACCTCACGATCGAGGCACAGAAGATTTCACAAGTTTACGGGAACTGCAGCGAGCCCGGAAAAGAATGGGCCGGCGACCACAAGTAAGGTCTTGTCATCCGAGGTGCTCTGGCCATGGTACCTCCGCTACACTCTGCTATCGCTGGCAATGAGCAGAGTTTTGGCACGTTCGGAGGGGCAGACGGCCCGGTCAGTCTTTGGACACCAGTTCCAGGGAGTTGCCCGCTGGATCGGTGATGTAGACGGATCTTGTGCCGTCACGATGGATTTTGAGTGCCCCGAAATCGGTGGCCTTCGGCGTGACGAATCCGAGGTGCGGCGGATGCTGACAGGGGAGCACTAGAGCAAGCTTGATATTAGAAAATTGCACCAACGCCCAGGTATCGTCTTGATAAAGGGTTTCGCATTGGAAGTGGAAACAGTACCACTCCAGAGCCTTCCGTACGTCGACTACGGATATGGCGACGTGATCAATAGTGTCTAGCCTACTGGTGACTGTACCCACATCCCACCTCTACGATCGTCTCGTCTTCCGCATGGAACATCTTCTCTAGGCTGAGCTCGTCATCTCCCTCACCTCGCCTTGCTCGTGCCTTGCTGAGCAGTTCATCCAACAATTCCAACCGGCGCGTAAGATCAACAATCAGTTCGACACGCTGGTCAATTGTCAAGTTCGCTTTAGTCTCGGGAATTACAGTGAGTCCATTCATAATCACCTCCAACAAATTTATGACTTTTACTGTAATGCAACTTGGTTTGATCAGTAGTGAAATACAGCCGGCCAGTTCAACATCTGTGAGCGGGGAGACAATTCTTGCAGCTTAAATTTCACAGGGAGAAAAAGTGACTGACGAAGAAGCGCTGCATCATCACGATCGCGCGAAGGCAAGCAAGTACAATTGGGTTTGCTCGCGAAATGCGTCTTTTAGCTGAGGTTCGCCATCTATTAATGTGCCAGCAAGCGAAACGTTCTTTTGTGCTTCCGTTCTCGCCCTTCAATGCCAATTCTCTCGCTCCAGAATGTCAGTAAACATTACGAAACCGATGGCCAGACCATTCACGCCTTAAACGGCATTTCACTGACGGTGGAAAGTGGCGAGTTTGTGGCTCTGGTCGGGCGCAGCGGTTGTGGCAAGTCGACGCTCTTACATCTCGCGGGCGCAATGGATGTTCCGAGTGAAGGCGTCGTCCTCATCGACGGAATGTCATCCTCCTCTCTCGACGACGCAAAGCAAACGCGCCTGCGCCGGGAGAAAGTCGGCTTTGTTTTCCAGTCTTTCCAGCTGCTGCATACTTTGACTGTGCAGGAGAATATCGAGTTGCCGCTGCTACTCGCAGGAAAGCCCCACGCGCGTGAGCAGGCACTCGAGCGCATGCGATGGGTGGAACTGGACGGCCTTGCCTCTCGTTACCCTCACCAGCTTTCCGGCGGCCAGATGCAACGGGTCGCCATCGCGCGAGCTTTGGTTCACTCTCCGAAGATTCTCCTGGCGGATGAACCCACCGGCAATCTCGACACCAGCACGGGAAGCGTAATTCTCGGCCTGCTGCAACGCCTGACCCGTGAGCAAAAGACAGCCACCATCATGGCGACTCACAGCTTGGAGGCGACCGCAGTTTGCGACACCCTCGTGCGTTTGCGCGATGGCCGAGTCGAAGAGGTCGCTCGTCGCTGAGATGTCCCGCCTGAAACTCTTCTACCGGCTAATGGTTCGTCCGCTCTTTCGGGAACCGGTGCGTCTTTCTCTTACTGTGCTTGCAGTCGCGTTCGGTATCGCGGTTATGCTCGCGATTGATTTGGCCGGCAATGCCGCGGCAGGATCGTTTCATTCGTCGATGGAAACCCTGGCGGGAGACAATGATCTGGAAGTTGTGGCATCAGGTGGCGTTCCGGAATCGGTTGCAGCCACCCTCGCCGCGTATCCCGCCGCACTGCGGATTTCTCCCCGCATGGAAGATTACGCGGTTCTGACAGATTCTCAACGGACTCTGCCTCTCATTGGTCTGGACCTCATCGGGGAAGGGAGCCGTTATGTTCTTTCCGAGCCGCCGGAAAGTTCAACGCCCGCGCCTGCCCAGGACTGGCAAAGAGATCTGGCCGATCCGCAGAGCGTCTGGGTGAGCAGCAGTCTCAACAAACATCCGGGCGAACAACTATCGCTGTTGATCAACGATCGCATCTACAACTGCACCGTACGCGGCGTTTATCCCGATTCCAGCGGCAGTGAGAACGCAATCCTGATGGATATCGCCGGAGCGCAGCACATTCTAAATCGCTTCGGCCGCTTGGATCGCGTGCTGATCAAACTTCCACCAGGGGCCGACATTGAGGAATCACAAAAAAAGCTAAAAAAGGTTTTGCCGCCAGGAGTGGAGATCCGTCCGCAAGGCACGGGCACGGAGGAAAACAGGAAAATGCTGGCCGCTTTCCGCTGGAATCTGCGCCTACTGAGCTACATCGCATTGGTGGTGGGAGCGTTCCTGATTTACAACACGATTTCCGTGTCGGTGGTTCGACGGCGAGCTGAGATCGGTATTGTACGTGCCGTGGGCGCCAGCCGAACCGATGTGCTCGTGGCGTTTCTTGGGGAAGCAGCTTCTTTTGGCGTCGCCGGCGCTCTTCTGGGATTACCACTCGGACGAATCATGGCTTCGGGTGCGGTAAGACTGATGGCGCTGACGGTGGAGTCTTTGTACGTTAGCAGTCGGCCGGGCTCGATTGCTTTAACCCCTCTGTCGATCCTCTGGGCTCTCCTGATTGGAGTTTGCGTCTCCGTTGTCTCCGCTCTTTCGCCGGCACGCGAAGCCATGAACGTATCGCCAGCGGATGCTATGGCCCATGGACGTCGCGAATATATCGCCAGAACAAACATGAGACGCGACCTTCTGATTGCCGCCCTACTTGCTGTGGTCGGCATGATCAGCGCCCAAATGCCCGCGATTGGAGGCAAGCCGCTGCTGGGATACTTTGCCACCATTCTCCTCATTGCCTCTTCCGCTTACGCTATGCCGGCGCTGGTGAGTTTCCTTTCATGGGCTACATCCGGTCTTCTGAAGAAAATGCTCGGGGTGGAAGCGTTGCTTGCTGCTCGGAGTTTGTCCGCTGCGCTGCACCGGACGTCGGTACTGGTCGCGGCTCTGGCCACGGCTGTCGCCATGATGGTTTCGGTCGGAATCATGGTCGGAAGTTTTCGCCAGACAGTCGTCAGCTGGATGAATGATCAATTGCCGGCAGACCTCTACCTGCGGCCTGCAGGCGATTCCGCAGCGGACCGTCATCCCACCATCTCATTGGAGCTCACAGAGAAGATCGCTCGATTGCCGGGAGTCGCTGCGGTCGACCGCCTGCGCGCTTACGAAATAACTTACGATGGCATGCCTGCGACCCTGGCTTCGGTGGATCTCCGCGTGCTCCGCTCCTACCGCAGTTCCGATTTTTTCTCCGGGCGCCCCGCTGATCAGGTGCTCAGCCAGTTGCGCGCCCAGAACAACGTCATCGTCAGCGAGCCTTTCACCTACAAGCACAAAGTTAAGACCGGGGATTCCCTAACCCTCCCCCTGGGTGAAACGCAGGCTAGCTTTAAGATCGTGGATGTGTATTACGACTACTCGAGCGAACGTGGCTGCATTCTCATGGACCGCGACACCATGCTTCGCTTCTTGCCCGATCCCACGCCCTCAAATCTCGCGGTTTTCGTCGCACAAGGCGCAAATGCGGAAGTGGTTCGCAAAGGCATCCAGCAGATTGCTGCCGGCCATCGTGTCCTGATTTTTTCCGACCGCGATTTACGCACGGAAGCGATTCGCATCTTTGATCGCACATTCGCCATCACCTATGCCTTGGAGGCCGTCGCTATCTTTGTTGCCGTCATGGGGATCGCCGGGGCGTTCGTTGCCCTGGTCATTGACCGGCGGCGCGAACTGGGCTTGATGCGCTTTCTGGGCGCCTCTTCAGCGCAAATCCGCAAACTCATTCTGGTCGAAGCCGGACTCTTGGGATTTCTTGCAAATCTGGCCGGGTTTGCACTGGGCTACTTCCTTTCTCTGATTCTGGTCTTTGTCATCAATAAGCAATCGTTCGGTTGGACGATCCGTTTCCATTGGCCGGTTGCCGTCATTCTCGGAGCGCTCACCGTCGTCTATGCGGGGACCATCCTCTCTGGACTTTATCCAGCACGCGTCGCCGTGCGGCTGAATCCTCTGGAGGTCATTCATGAGGAATAAGGCTCTCCTTGTCGCCGCTCTTTTCTTAAACGCACAAATGGCCGGGGCGCAATACGCCGTTCAGAAATATCAAACCGCCCAGCCGGGCTACCATTACGAATTCCCTCGCGACCACTTCAACCATCCCGATTTTCAAACCGAGTGGTGGTATTACACAGGCAATCTCACAGCAGGCAACGGCCATCGCTTCGGCTTTGAATTGACGTTTTTCCGTCAGGCAATCGACCGTGATCCAGCCAAATCTTCGATCTGGGATATTCACGACTTGTATCTGGCTCACCTGGCCGTGAGCGATCTTGATGATGGGCGGTTTTATCATGCCGAACGGATCAATCGATCCGGCCCAGGGTTAGCGGGAATCAGCGACATTCAGAAGAAAATCTGGAATGGCAACTGGGAGGCTCAATGGCAGGGAGAAGATTTGACTCTGCAAGCCTATGACGATCGATTTTCCTTTTCCCTGCTTCTCCATCCGGAGAAGACTCCTGTCATCCACGGAGAAAATGGAGTAAGTCAGAAGGCGGCTGGGCTGGGACATGCCTCGCACTACATTTCCCTGACGCGCTTGGACACGAAGGGGAGTTTGCTCGTCGGAGGAAAGACCAATCAGGTAACGGGAACCGCCTGGATGGACCATGAGTTTTTCACCCACCAGTTGGAAGCACAGCAGGTCGGCTGGGATTGGCTCAGCCTTCAACTCAACGACAACACGGAATTGATGCTCTTCCACATCCGGCGCAAGGATGGCTCGATTGATCCGTTTTCCGCGGCAACTTACGTCGATAGTAGCAACCGTTCGATACATCTTCAGGCGTCAGATTTTTCACTGACGCCGCTTGAGGAGACCTGGACGAGCCCGATCACTTCGGCCAAATATCCGGTTCATTGGCGCGTGGAGGTTGCGAAATTGGGTCTCTCTTTAGAAGTCAGCACGCCGCTGAAATCGCAAGAACTCTCGGGGCGCACCAGATTCGCTCCCAGTTATTGGGAAGGAGCAATCAACATCGCAGGACACCGGGGTCTCAGTGAGATCAAAGGAGTGGGCTATCTGGAAATGACCGGCTACGATCGGCCCGTGGAAATAGGACCTTGAAGATATGAAGACCAGTGGCCAGGCTTACATTCTGTAAAGAATCACGAGCCCGACACCAAGATAACTTCGAACTGAACCCTATGACGAGGATTGGCATTGCATCAACTGGATGACCAGGATAAGGACCCAATGAAAGAGGCTAATGCAACGCATTCGGGCGACAAAGTAAACAAGGTTCTTGCCCAGATTGAGTGTTTGGTATTGCTGGCGCACGGGTCTAAAGACCCGCAGTGGCGTGTTCCGTTCGAGCGGATTGTGGACGCTGTGCAGGGCCAATCAGGTAAAACTAAAGTGCGGTTGGCTTACATGGAATTCATTGGGCAGACGTTGATGGATGTGGCGCGTGAATGCGTCGCACAACAAATCTCGCATCTGAGGATTCTTCCCTTGTTCTGGTCGATCGGGGCGCACCTGGCGACCGACGTCCCCGAACAGTTGAGTCAGGCGAAAGCGCAGTTTCCCCAGCTTGAGGTCGAGCTGCTGGCGCCCGTCGGTGAGGATCCCCGATTGACTCGCTTGATTCAGCAGATTGTCATTGAAACATTGAATCATTGAGCCTGAATCTAAAAGCCTGCGCGCACGTACGCTTCGAGCCGGTGTGCGCGCGGGCGCCTAGGTTGTGAGCAAGTGCTTGATTTCACATGGTGATCGCCGCTGCTGAACGTGCTGAGGTGCGCCAACTCTTAATCAGTAGGTTGTAAGTTCGAGTCCTACCCCGCTCACCATAACAATATCCTCGTTTTCATTACCTCAATCCCGCGGATGGACTTCTTGCGCTCACCAAGGAACGCAACTCGTTCTTAAGTGCCTTTCCGTATGCGTTCCGTGGCAGAGCCTCCATAAATTCAAATCTTCGCGGCAGTTTGATCTTGCTCAACTTCTTGGCCAGGAACTCATTGATCTCCTCGCCGGTCAGTGCGCTGCCCGCTTGCAACACGAGAAACGCAATCGGAACCTCGCCCCACTTCTCGTCCGCGATCCCGATGACTGCCGCATCTTTAATAGCCTCATGCTGCAGCAGTTCGGCTTCGATTTCAGCCGGATAAACGTTAACGCCGCCACTGATAATCATTTCTTTGAGGCGGCCCGCGATGTAAAAAAATCCCTCTTCATCGCGCTGCGCCAGATCGCCCGTGTGGAACCATCCGTCCGCATCCAGCACCTCGGCAGTGGCCGCTTCGTTATTCCAATAGCCAAGACTAACGTGCGGCCCGCGCAGACAAAGCTCGCCTACTTCGTTCGCTTCTAGTCCTTTCCCATCCCCGCCTACGAGCTTTGCCTGAGTAAACATCATTGGGTTGCCGATGGACCCCGGTTTCCGTACGGAATCGCTCGCCGTCATTGCAAAGCAATTCACGCCGACCTCCGTGAGGCCGTACCCCTGCTTGAAGGTCACTCCGCGTTCCTGATACGCGGTGATGATGTAGCGCGGCAGTGGTGCACCGCCGCTGATGCACCAGCGCGCATGACCGAAATCGACGGCTGCGAACTCCGGTGCCTCCATCAACAGCTTGAAAATCGTTGGCACGCCGAAAATGATAGAACATCGATATTCATCGAAAACGCGCAGAACCTCAGCCGCGTCGAAGCCATCGTGAAGAATGATGCGCCCGCCAATTGCGAACAGCGGTGTAAGGCAAACGGCTAGACCTCCGGCGTGGTACAGCGGAGTGAATATTTGCATGCTGTCGTTGTCCCGCAGCTGCCACGAAATCACCGTGTTGTAAGCGTTCCACGCGATTTGCCGGTGAGGAATCATCACGCCCTTGGGCCTTCCGGTGGTGCCGCTCGTGTAAAGCAAACAGTAAATATCTTCAGGTGTAATTTCTTGTCGAAGCGGAATTGACCCAGCGTTCGCACCCTCTACACGACTACAGTCGGACGAAGTATATGCCGTTGTATCGAGGCGGATGTAGGTGTCCACCGGCGCCAGGCTTCGCAGTTCCTCCACGGTCGCTTCGTATTGCGACGAATACATCAGGCAGCGCATGCCGCTGTCGCTGACGATATGCGCCAATTCATGCGCTGTATTCCGCGTGCTCAGGGGAACAAGAATAATGCCCGACTTGCCGGCGGCGCAAAATGCCTCAATGAACTCCACCCTGTTTTCGGCGAGAATGCCGACTCGCTCCTTCGCTCGCAGACCACAGCGATCAATCCATCCGCGGGCACAGGCTGTTGCGCGTTCGTCAAGCTGGCGATAAGTAAACTCCCGGCCGGTACGAACTTCTATGAGTGCGACGGAGTCAGGTGTGATCCGCGCGCGCTCGCCAAGAATGTCGCCGGTAATCAAGCTATCCTCAACCTCGAATAACACAAGGGCGATACGACCCGCCCTGAAGTGCTGGTCCAGTCAGTTCTGTTTTCTGCTTTGCAAGTCATCCCCAGTTTGGATTTTCGGGGGCTCTGCCGCAAGCACCCCTTGAAGCACCTCTAGCAGCCGTTCCGGGCATTCGAGTTGCGGAATATGTCCGCATCGCTCAATCAAAGTCAGTCGCGCCGCCGGTAGCTGCGCCTCCATTTCGCGCGCATAATCCGGAGGAATCAATCGATCGGATGCTCCCCAAATGATGTCCACGGGCACAGGGAAGTCGGCAAGTTTGCCGTCCAGTGTGTAACCGGGGATTTCAGCGCTAGTGGCCAAAATCCGGGCGATCGGGCCGGTTTTCGCGATGCGAACAACATCGTCGAGCACGAAGGCTGGGGGCCGCGGAGTCGATGCATCGAGAACTGCATCGAAGGCTTTCCACGATTCTTCCCGATTTTTTGGCAGCAAAGCGATCTCCGCCTCTTCGCGTCTCAGCGCGCCTCCGTTGATTAACACCAGGCGCGAAACACGGTCAGCATGGTTGCGGCTGTATAGCATCGAGATCCATGCGCCGAGCGAATTTCCAGCAAGCACAAAAGATTGGGATTTCCACTTCGCCGAATCAAGAACCTGTTCCAGCGCGCTCAGGATGGTTCCCATACTCAGGGGGCCCGATTGTGGCGCACTTTCGCCGTGACCTGCCAGATCGGGCATCAGCAGCGTATATTTGTGCGCCAGTCCAGCTGCAATCTTATGCCACGTGCCGGCCTGATCGCCCGCGCCATGCAGAAGAACGAGCATCGGTCCCCTTCCGCCAAGCCATACCACTTGTGGTCCGGCTGAAGTTTGCACCGTTGTTTTTGCGAATCCCGCGCGAGCAAGCCGCATTCGCCGGAACCAGACCGTGGCCGCAATCGGCCTGCGCAAAAGCCAGATGAATATCGATAGGAGGGGTACGAGCGCAACCACAGCCAGGACCAGCGCGACCTGAACATGAACCGGCAATGTCTCTCCGAGAGTGAAAAACCACGCGAAAAACTGAGTTTCCGAGCTAGCGTGACGGCATGCGGAACGCGCACCCAGCCTGGTTGTACCCCACACCCGAGCCGATTAGCGCAACCAGATTGCCCGGTTTGATTTTGCCCAATTCAATCGCATGGTCAAGAGCCATCCCGATGCAGGCCGAGCCCGTGTATCCATACTCTTCCATGATCGTGTGCGAACGCTCGACTGGAACTCCCAGGCTATTCATGACAGTTTCGATTGTTGGTTTGCGCACTTGAGTGAAGATGAACATATCGACATCGCCAACTTTGAACCCGCCTTCGTCGGCAAGCTTGTGCACCAATACCGGCCACGTCTCCTGGTTCAGCTCGGGGGGATAACGGTTCTTTATTGTGCACCACGTTCGCCCCGATTTCACCGCATCTTCATTCGCCGGTTCGAAAGTTCCGCCCGCATAGATTCCCCAGTACCCGTGATAAGAACCGTCGGCTTGAAACGCGGAGGAAATAAACCCCGGCTGCGAATTCGCTTCCAGCACCGCGGCTCCTGCGCCATCGCCGTAGAAGAAGATCATCGGGTCGGTAGGGGCGGCGAGCTTATGCATCAAATACACGCCAACCACGAGCACGGTTTTGATGCCAGGATTGGCGGCAATAATTCCAGAGGCGGCCGCCAATCCCGTCGGAAACGACGCGCACGCGCAACCTACATCGAAGGTGCCGGCCTTCTTCGCCCCCAGCTTGTGCTGCAAGACCACTGAGGTTGAAGGCGTGATGTAATCGGGTGAATCGGTGCCCAGAACGATTAGGTCCACATCTTCCGGCTTGCGGCCGGCCCGCTCAAGGGCGAGCTTTGCCGCGGGTAGCGCCACGTCGCTCGTTACCCAGCTCTCCGGCGCGCGCCAGCGCGTCTTGATGCCGCTGGAGGCTTCCATCTTGTCCACGAAGTCCGGCAGATGCTTGAACTGCTCCCGCAGCATGTCGTTGGTGAGTTCGATTTCCGGCACGAACCGGCCTGTAGAAACAATTGTTGCGAAGCGAGCCATTTAAATTCCCATTCCAAGTTTAGCCTGTTGCGTACGAAATAACGGCTAGCCGGTGTCTTGAGGGCGCTGGAGTCAGGTTCCGAGTACCAGCCCGCCGTCTACCGGGAGCACGGCTCCCGTAATAAACGATGCTGCGTCCGAAGCCAGCCAAACGTAAGCCTCCGCAATGTCCCCAGGTGTGCCGAGCCGGCCGAGCGGCGTGTGAGAAGTCATCGCCTCGACAACTTTCTCCGGCATCTTCTGCACCATCTCGGTGCCAATGAAACCGGGCGCAACTGCGTTCACGCGAATTTTGTATTTGCCGAGTTCGCGGGACCACGTCTGTGCAAACGAAATCATCCCCGCTTTTGTGGCAGCGTAATTGGTCTGCCCGAAATTGCCATACCGCCCTACCACCGACGAAGCGTTGAGGATCACGCCTCCTCCATTACGAATCATGTGCGGCACAACGGCGCGGGTGCACAAAAAAACACCCTTCAGGTTTACTGAAATCACCGCGTCGAACGCCTGATCCGTCATGGTGCCCGTCGCCTGCCCGTCTTTCCATTTGATCAGCTGGGCATCCCGCGTAATCCCGGCGTTGTTGACCAGAATATCCACCCGCCCCCACTGCGCGATCACCTTGCCTACGCCATCTTCCACGTCCTGCGCGCTGGTCACGTCCGTCTTGCGAAAAAGCGCTTGCCCGCCGGCCGATTCCAACTCGCGAATCAGATCGGACTGCTCGGCATCGTTAACGTCCCACGCTACGATCCGGCAGCCTTCGCTGGCAAACCTCCGTGCCGTGGCGCGGCCGATCCCGGCTGCGCCCCCGGTTACGATTACTACCTTGTCGCGTAATCCACTTGGACTCATTAAAGAATTCCTTACAGCGGCGGGCACGCGCGAGGCGCGCTCGCCGCCATTGACGCGGTTAGAAGTTGTACTTGAGAGCGAATTGAATAATGCGCGGCCCGGCGCTGGTGGCTGAAATTGTACCGACAGACGGCACGAGTGCATTTGTGTTGGGCTGCTGAAAATTCACAAAGTTGAAAATGTTAAAGAATTCAGCGCGGAATTCAACTTTTGAAACCTCGCTGATGGGAAAGAATTTCACCACGCTGAAGTCCACATTCTTTTGACCCGGCCCGCGAAGGAAGTTGCGAGGAGAGGTTCCGAACGGAGGCGCATTTCCGCCGCAAGTGAACGCGGCGGAATTGAAGTAATCATTCAATCGGGAAACGGTTGAGCCCGATGAGGTGACGGGCGGCACTCCCGGAACCAGATCGGCGCGGTTGTTCAAGTCAGACCCGTCGGTACAGACGACTGTGAAGGGAAGCCCGGTTTGTAATACAACCATTCCGTTTGTCTCCCAATTATTGGCCAGCGATTTCGCAAAACCAGAGCCATTGTAGAACTTAGGCAAATCGTAGACTCCGCTGAAGACGAAGCGATGTTTGCGGTCAAAGTCAGACGTGCCAAGCTGCGATCTCAGATTCTGCTGGTCGCCGGGAAGCGGTTCGAGTTCACTTTCGGCGTTCGGCATGTTGTTTCCCGAATTGTTGTCGATGGAATGCGACCAAGTATAGGAAGCCAGGAATTGCAACCCGTGGTTGAAGTGCTTAGTTAGGCTGGTCTGCAATGCGTTATAGCTGGACTCCGCCTCGGTTTGAACCTGATCGAATCCAAATAGCGCTTTGTTGTTTGAAAAGCCGTCTAGGGTATAGGGCGCCGTGGGAGACGGCGGGACGCCTTGATTGAAATTGTAGAGGTTGATGAGATGATTTCCGCGGTTCCCCACATAGCCCATATCCATGAGCCAGCTATTGGCGAACGAATATTGCACGTCGAAGTTATAGTCCATGATGTAAGGAGTTTTCATGTTCGGCGCGGCGAAGAAACCATTGATCGGGTTCTGCTCGTAAGGGACCACGCCATCGATCAAGAGTGGAATCGGAGATGGCGCCTGGGCTGGGAGCGGGAAAGTCACCCCCGCAAGATTGGGAAAAGGAGTTCCGAAGAATCCCGCCGTGAACAGTCCGGTCGCGACGGTGTCATAGGGATAATTGAACACCTGAAGGTTGGCGAAACGGGATGAGAAGCGGTCGTAGTACATTCCAAATCCGCCACGAATTGAGAGATCGTTTTGCGAGCGCGGGCTCCACGCAAAGCCAATGCGTGGCGAAACGTTAAATTTGCTGGGATTGAGTTGCTCGCTTGGCGTTCCCAGTGAGATGCCTTTCGTGCAGGGAGCGGCAAGCGTGCACGGCATGGTATTGGTGGCGAATGCCGCAGCGTTGAAGGAAGAGAAACGTCCGCGGATTTCGCTGTACCCGCCGAAATGATCCAGGCGCAAGCCGGCGTTCAGCGTGAACTTGGGTGCGACGTGGAAGTCATCCTGAATAAACCAGCCGCCGTCGCTGGCCCGAAAGCCGCGGTCCGGCACGCCGTCGCCAAGCAGTGAGACATCTACGGCGCTGGGCGAACCGCCAGCCAGGAAATCCTGGAAATCGTTGAAGAGAATTTCGCCGCGCGAGAAGGCATGGAAATAAAAATCAATGTCATAGCGCCTGAATTGTCCGCCGAAGCGCAGGAAGTGGCGGCCTGCGGTGTAGGAAACCGTATCCTGTCCCTGCCATGTCTGGGTAACGGATTTGTTATCAGCGAGTCCCGAAGATCCGATGGTAAACAATCCCGTAACTTCAATCGTCGCCAACCCAGGATACTGCGCCGCTAGTGGGTTGGTGATGCCGAAGTCTGCATTCGTAAATGGTTCCTGCGGAGTGGAAATTTCTCGAATGCGGCTGAATCCGAATCGCGCCTCGTTGACCAGATGCGAGTTGAAAATGTGAGTGTCACTCAGGCTTAGCAGGCGATTGTGAAAGCTTAGAGTGCCCCCGTACCCGGGTACTTCATTCGGATTGGCCCCGAGGAATCCATAAATCGCCTGATATTCAGGATCGTTGGAGAAGAGAAATTTGCCGGAAAGCTTGTTCTTCGACGTGACCTGATGATCGATATTGGCATTGAAGTAGTCTTCCGTGAAGCGAGAAACTCCGCTGATGGGAGTGACAGCAAGCGCGGTCGACCCGGCCGCGGGCATGGAGGCGCTTGGAATGGCATATTGTCCGCTGGGTAGCTTTGCCTGTAATAAGCCGAGACTTACCGGGTTGAGAGCGACGCCGTAATCGTTCAACGCCATATTTGTAAGCGTAGTCGTGCTTCGATCATTTGTGAGATCTTGCGGGATCAGCGTAGTTCCCAGGCTGTAAGTCGGCGAAGTTCCATTGCGTTCTCTCGTTCCCTGATACGCGATAAAGAAGAACGTCTTGTCATGAATGATCGGTCCTCCCAGCGTGAAGCCAAACTGGTTGCGCTTCAACTCCGGGCGGCTGTCGCCGGCTTGGTTCAAAAAGAAATCATTGGCATTGAAAGCGTCGTTGCGGAAATACTCGAAGACATTCCCATGCAATTTGTTAGTGCCCGACTTGGTCACGACCGCGACGTTGCCGCCGCTGTTCCGGCCCTGGCTCGCATCGTACATCGACGTTTGCACAATAAACTCTTCAATCGCATCCGGCGGAGGCACGGTCAAACTCGGCGTCGAGTTAGTTCCCGGACTATTCGCCTCTGTGCCATCGATGATTACGTTGTTACTGGTGCTGCGTTGTCCATTGACATTGATATCGGCGTCGCCCCGGCCTAGTTCGGCGTTATTCGGCAGGCTGCTGACAGCGCCCGGAGAGAGCGCCAGCAGTTGTGTGTAATTGCGTGTCGGCAGCGGCAGTTGGTTGACCTGCTTATCGCCAATTACGCGGCCTTCCGTGTCGTTGTCTTGCACAACGACTGGTTCGGCGACCACGCTGACCGACTCTCTTGCGCCCGCCACCGTCAGATGAACATCAAGCGGAGTCGTTTCCGTGATGCGCACCTGCGCGCCTTTCCGCGCGGCCGCAGCGAACCCTTGCGCCTGCACGTTCAATGAGTATGAACCGGGGTCCAGCAAAGGGAAGCGGTAGCGGCCGCTCGAGTCAGTCTTGATTTCCCGGACCTGTCCCGACGGTGCGGTGAGAGTGACACTGGCGCCCGCGACTGCCGCGCCTTGTGGATCAAGCACTTGTCCGGCGATTTCGCCCGTGGTAGGTGATTGGGCCAGCGCGATGCCCGCGCAGACCAATAGACTGCAAATTGCCAATGCCAGAGACGCCAATCGGGTATTCATCGTGTGCTCCTTTTTGCCTTCGCCAAAGTCGTTTAGTTTTTCTTGCCACCATGCCGCCATAGCCCAGTCGTCGCGATCGTGATCATTTGTTCAACCGCACGGTCATCCGCCATCCCTAACGGTTCCTTCACATGAAAGACCTTTTGCAACAGGAAATAAGTGAAGAATTGCAGGTAGATCGACGTGATCGCCAAAGCCGGATCGACACCGCTCCACTCTTTCCGGCGTGTCGAAGTATCCAGGCGCTCGCCCAGTGCGGCGCCCACCTTCTTTGCGAACTGATGAAACGTTCCGGCAAAGTGGCGGTTGCCAAATTCGACGACATCGATATACATCAGCCGCCAGTAATCGGGCATGCTGAACACAATGTCATGGACCGCTCGCGCCAGGCGCTCCAGTTCCGCCGGGTCGAAAACATCCCCAATGCCGCTGATCAGGTCTGTCCGTTTTGCCGCCATGCGCTCGTGGAAGCGCTCGATCAGGCTCAGGTAGATGTCTTCCTTAGTCTTGTAATGGTTGTAGATATTTCCAATGGAATATCCGGAGGCTCGCGCGATGTCGCGCATGGATGTGCCGTGGTAACCCTGATGGATGAAGGTCTTCAGGGCCGCGGCTTCGATCTTCTTTTTGGCGCGTTCGGCGTCGCGTGCATTCATGGCATGCGTACTTTTTTAACGAAGAGAACGATCACTCGTTCGGTTACAAGCAAACGAACGTCCGTTCTTTATCCCTCATCTTGCAAAACTTGTCAAGACTTTATCTGCGGTTTTTATGCAACCTGGTTTAGACGCGGTGTAATCGTCTAGTGGTAGCTGATGGAGAGTTGCGCGCGGTATATGTCGCGCGCCAGGTTATTGCCCCCGCATTCCGCGGGATTCACCACATAAAACAGCCAGGGCGATCCGCTCGTGAACTCAAAATTCATCCCCGTCGAACTCCCGTCGAGATCGGATACATAATTGCCCGGCCCGAACCCCGTATTACATGCGTTACCGCTCGGTCCACGCGGATCAGGCTGAAACGTAGCCGTTCCCGTGACAGCTTGCGCGTCCGACCACGAGGGCGCTGCCAAACTGCTCGTCGTCATGTAATAAATCGGCCCGTTCGCCCCCCACATCGTGAAGATGAGAATGTAAGTTTGCGCGTTGACGTCAAAAATGAGTTGCGGCTGCGCTGCATTCATCCATGAACCATCCGATTGCGGCAGGAACACATTGAAATCGCCTTTTGTGATCGGATGAAAAACATTGCCCGACACCCATGCCTCCCATCCTTGCGGCTTGGCGATATCCTTCGTGCGAATCAGCATGTATCCATATTTATCAATCGGCGCTTCCCCGGTCTGCACATCCAGATCGCTGAAGTTACGATGTATTTCAAATCCGATTGAATAGTAGTACTCCCCCTCTTTAATCAGCCGGCTTGGCGTCATAAGTCCCGAATGGTTCAGCGCCTCGTGATACACCCGAAGCTTCAACTCCTTGCTGCCGGTCCAGTGGTCTCCCGCAGCCGCGATCAGATGGGCTCGATCCACTCCATTCAGCGCCCAGGTCGCGCCCCCGTCGGTCGAAACCAGCGAATTATTTGTCGTCACCCAGCTATTGATCTGATCGTCCCCCTGATCGCAATCGCCCACCAGCAGACACGCGTACCACTCCGTGTGAGTTAGAACGTAAACCGTATTTCCGTCGAGCGTATAAGGCGCGAGAAACCAGTGGTAGTAATTGAAATCGTTCTCCACGATATCGCCCGCTTGTGCAGTTGAGCTGAAAATCTTGTGCGAATCCGTCTTCAAATGCAATAGATCGGGGCCCTGCATGCGGTAGTCTTCAGAATGGGGAATCGTGACATTGACCGTTCCGTCCGCATTCTTCCACCCGGTAATCTGTGAGTCCGGCAGTGCGTCGGGCTCGGCCTTGGCCTTCAGGTGATCAAAGACGATCACAGGTTCGCCAGTCAATGCGATGCCAGCAATCTGTTTGGAAGTAGCTGATTTCGCTGAAGGAGATTCGGCCCACACCACCGCGAGGCTAAATTCGAAAACAATCACCACCACGCAGATCGCCAGTCTGAGAGCGCCCATTTGACCAACCTCCGTTCCTTAGCCGGTTTTCATGGGCCAATATATTACTCCCGATCGGGCGGAAGCGGCGCGCCCATTTTCCATAGATTACAACTGGCGGAGTTCATTCAGCACCGGGTGCCGCATCCGCGCTTACCCTGCCTTTGCCATTTCATCGCGCCCCAGTAATTAGGATCCCGTATAGAGCTGAAAGGGCGCCCAGTAAAACGGTTTGCGGAACGCCGGATTGGAGGATGATCGCAGCAGAGTAAGCTTGGCATCCCGCAGAGCTGCGTCCGGCGCCTTGCCTTTCTTTAATTCGCCGTATAACTCGTCCATAAGCTGAGGAGTCGAGGCATCGCTGACATCCCACAAGGCCGCAATAACATTGTGCGCCCCGGCGCGGACGAAAGCCCATGAAAGTCCTACCAGACCTTCACCCGAGTAAGCGCGCTCACCGGCGCTGCGGCACGTGGAAACCGTGACCAGTTCGGCGTGCAACGGGTGTGCGACAATATCCCGGGCATAAAGTTTGAAAGAATCTTCCTCCGCATTCGCTCGCCCACTTACGGGTGCATTTGTTTTTGACAACACCACGGCGGAGTCGAGTGGACTCAGCCGGCTCGCCGTTCCATGCGCGACAAAGTGAATGTAGGAGAAACGCTCCGGCTTACTCGCCAGATATGCAGGAGGGTTCGCCTCCTCGCGTGAGAATACCTGCTGCTGGTTGGGCGGGAAATGTTTCTTGATGCTCTCCATCTCAATCGAGGCTTTCGGCAACTGGGGAAAATCTTCGCTGGGTGCAATGGCGTCGCCGAAAAGAAGCAACTCACCCGCGCCTCCGCCATGCGCCGCAGGAAATGCTTGCAGCATTCGCAGCGAACTGGCGCTGGAGATCGTGACATCCTCAATCCAATAGTGCCCCGTCGCCTCCTCTTTCTTTGCCTCTTTTGTCGCAGGCTCTGGGTTGGAGACCAGCAGCGTCTCGAAATTCAAGCTGTTCAGGCTGCCATCGGGCACGATGAAGACTTTCCCATTTGCCGGCAGAAGACTTTTTGCCGGCTCCACCAGAATACGAAAAAGCGCGGTGCCGTCGTCGATGGCCGTGGGCGAGGTTTCCCGTTGCTCGACAATCGCTTTTCGATAGCGCTCGACTCGTGTCTTGATCTCTGCCGACGGCGGCAATTGAAACAGCCTGACGTCCCGCGGCGTGATCGCCCACAGGTACGACTGTTCTTCGCCCAGCCAGTAAAAAAGGATTGTGCCACCGGCATGGCTGGCGACTTGCCGCGCATTGACTTGTCCTGAGAGGAGCGGCTCAAGAGAAGTCCCTTGGCGCAACAAACCGAGCCCTTCAGAGAGAGTGCGCGCCCGGCTGAAGTCGGCGGCCTGCAAGGCTTCTGCCGCCCTGCCCTGGGTCACAAGGAGATGAATGTAGTCGTCATAAATGCGCGAAGCGTTATTGAGAAAGGGCAGCCGCGAATCTTCATGCTTGAGCTCGGAGCGCGCGCCTTCAAACGTGGTAAGCGCGGTTCGATATTCATTCCTGGCGGAGTCGAACTTCTTTTCATCTTCATAAAGCCGCGCCAGCGAACGCTCCGCCTCCCACTTTAAAAAGACCGGGCAATCCGGCGCTTGCGCGACTTCGCGAAACGCACTCTTCGCTGTCGCAGCATTGTGCAATCGCGCCGCGACTCGTCCCTGCACCAGCTGCAGAAAAACCTGGTCCCGAGTATCGTTCTCCTCTTTTACCCTGGCGAGGGCTTCGTCCGCATAATGCTTGGCCTCGTCCACGTGGAGGGTTTGCTCCGAAACGAAGGCCAGGGCAATCAGCGAATTTATGATGTCCTCCCGGCTGTCGATTTTGCGTGCAAGTTCGAGCGACTGTTGAAATGCCTCCTGCGCTACAGCAATATTGCCTATGTCAAGATTGGCGTATCCGGAATCGGTGAGCCATCCCACCTCGCTGGCCACTTCCCCCAATTTCTCGGCTTGGCTCTTGGCCTCTTTGAACATGGCATCGGCCTTTTCCGGATCGCCCAGCTTGTAGTAGGCCCATCCCATGTTGCCGAGCGCTTTTTGTGCTATGTCGGAGAAGTTCTTGGAGACTGCAATCCGGCGGGCAGCGTTCGCCCGTTCCAAAGCCTCGTCAAAATGCGTCTGTTCGTCTGCGGACCAGCTTAGGTCCAGCAGTGTCTTTGCCTCCCAGAACCCGTCACCGCTCGCGCGAGCTGACGTAAGCACCTTCTCGAAGAAAACTTGGGCTTCACCGTATCGCCCCCGTTCCATTTCCATGTCTCCCTGCGCGTCCGCAACATCGGCACAAGCCACGTTTTCGGAAATCGAGCACATCCTTTCCGCCTCGGAAAACAACCGCTCGGCTTCATCGAATCGATGCAGAGAAGCATAAGCGAGCCCCTCCCATCTCTGTTTTTGTATGGCCAATTCACCAGCTGGCGGGGTCGTCGGCTCGGAGGCGAGGCGTTCCAACACTTCGTGGTCCAGGTGCCTCCGGTGTAACGCCCTGGCTTCGAGAAGCGCGAATTTCCAGGCCCATTCCGCGCTCATGTTGTGGAATTGCTTATAGCCTTTTTTTGCTTCTGACGCCCCCTTTTCGATATCACCGTGGCTCAGGCTCTCCCTCGCATGGTCATAAGCTATTTGTGGGTCGCGCTGTTTCGCGCAGGTTGAAAGGATCGCGATGCCGAGCCCCAGCGGCCCCATCTTCAGCGCCAGCAAACGCATCCAATCGAGCCAGCTATGAGCAGTTAGAGGCGTAGCATTTGCCATCGCCGTTAGATTCTAACTTGAAATCGGAATGAGTTAGTAATTGTTATTCCGGCAGGAACAAGAAAGCGCGGTTGGCGCGTCCCTGGGTCTTCATTTCAGATTTCTAACTCTTGGAATCCGTCCGGAATTACAACCCGCTGTTCATCTACTGTCCGCAATGACGAAATAGGTTATCGAATAGCCGGGAGGTGGGAGTTCAGGAGGTGGAACAAGTTCATGCGCCCCGGATCTGGATAGCCCGTGCAAGATTGTAAGTGCTGAGATCACCGGCTACGCGAGAAAACATCGTCGCGAAAATGTGGGGCTTCCGCGGGCGCCATGAAATAAAGTCGCGGCGACGCTGAGGAAGCCCCGAGGTATTCGAAATCTCGGTCTTTGCTGGACGCTAGCCGGAGTGTCCGCCATCCCCGCTGCCTTGGCCGTTTGAAACCGCTATCCCGACGCCGACTCCTCCGTCTCCCACGCATCCCATCTGCATACGGACCATGGTTAACTGGAATTTGTAAGTGTCGTAGATTCCCTTGGCTTTATCGCCCGGCTTTCTTATTAGCTTCAACTCGCCAAGATATATCCTTCCGAAGTGAGGCAGGTCGATGACATGGCCGAATGGAGATACAGGTGACCCCTTAATGCTCTTTACAAGCGAGCAGCTCAACTCGCCGTTGGATGCAGGGCGGCTCTGCGGAAACTCCTTCGCGCCCCACTCTGGCAGATCCTTCGCCGTGGCGATGCGTTCGTATTGTTCCGAAATACGGTCGAGCACGTCGCGATTCTCAAAGTAGGATTGGTCGCTCGCTGGCTTTGGACCAAGGATCTCCAGACCGCGGTCCACCTCGACCTTATATCCATTAATCATAAGATTCTCGAAGCGGGTGCCGAGGAATGTAACCGACGGCACCTGGCCTTTGCCGTAGATCGGATGCACCGTGGCAATCTGCGCGACTACGCGATCGGCGGTCACTACATCGAGAACGTTCAGACCCTCCACCACCGAGGTGGAAAGCGTGGCAA
Source organism: Terriglobales bacterium (assembly GCA_049589875.1). Classification (GTDB taxonomy): domain Bacteria; phylum Acidobacteriota; class Terriglobia; order Terriglobales; family Acidobacteriaceae; genus Acidiflorens. The sequence continues at coordinate 77,879 of JBAWBR010000068.1, read as the reverse complement.
AGCCCTCAGTTTTCTTGCTCGGATGCCCCGCAACCTGGGTGTAGCCGGAGCGGTAGGAAAGAATTCCCTCAAAGTGGTAAGGGTCGGCCTTTCTGAACTTGTAGTGCCCGTCACGAGGCAGTTTCACAGCCCCCTGTGGCCGGATGCTTTCCTTCAAAGGATGCTCGAGTTCGGCGGATATAAGATGGGCTTCCGCATGGAAGTGGTGAACCGGCTTATTCTTGCCACCGGCGTCAGCGAACGATATATCGCGTGCAGCCATAGGTTTTCTCCCCTGGAGTGAATTTACTTTTGCTCTTTTAATTCAATCGGGTATCGGCCCAGGTCTTCACTTTCACCGCTGGTGGTGATGCCGTGCACCGCCAGCGTAGCGGGTGAACGGCCGCTTCCAGGAACATAAAGCGACAGGGTGTCGCTCCCCGAACCCGGAATCGTGCGCGACCATTCCAGTTGTCCTTGCGAGTTATATAAATCCAGTGTGTAAGAAGAAAATCGGTTTTCCGGCGGAAGATTCAACGTCAGCTCGAATGCCTGCCCGGAGCGCGCCGGAACTGAAATTGCCTCCGCGCCTCTGGTGTTGACGTTCACCACTGCCGATGCCAGAACCTGCGGACTATTCGCCGCTTGCTGCAACTGGCGGTTCGCCCGATCCTGATAAGCAACCAGGGCCAGCAGCATCGCCAGAACTGGCACGGCAATCACGGGCCGCAACCAGAAGAACCCTCCGGCACTCGCCGGCACTCGCTCCGCGGAAGCTGCCGCTTTTTCGGGCAATGTCGCGCTGCCCTCCGCCCCCTGCAACACAAGCTTGCTCCGGTCGACAAACAAAGCACCCGTCCGCACATCCGCGGCACAAATCGGGCAATCGAAATAGTGTTCTTCAAACTCGTCCCGCGTCGCGGAATCGAGTTCGTTGAGCAGATAGCGCTCCGTCAATTGCTGACGAACCACCGCTTCGTGGTCCATAAATAAAACTTCCTTATCTAAGTAGTGCGCCGGTCCAAGTTAGCGTTGCGGGCGGTCAGACCGTCGTAAACTCCGGCGCATCGTTATTCTTCAAATACAATGACTTGAACATTTGCTTCGCGCGGTGCAGTAACACCCGCAGATACTCGCGATCCACCCCAAAGTCTCGACACACCTCATCTTTGTCCCGTTCTTCCAGAATTACTTCACGTAACAGCCGTCGGTCCCGCTCCGGTAGTTGGTCCAGGACCTCCCGAACCTTCCGCTCAATCTCCTGAGCGGTAAGTAGGGCGAGTGGGTCGAGAGCCGGAGCCGGGATTTCCATGGGCTCATCGTCGTCGTCGAAGGAATCGTTACGGTCGGCGGTGCGATAGTGCTCCTGTAACACATGATTGCAAATCGAATTGACAAATGATCCCAGCCGCTCCGGATGGAGGATCTTCCCCTCCCGCATAGCCCCATAAACTCTGACAAAAGTCTCCTGACGTATATCTTCAATCTCTTCCCGCGACTTCAGCCGGGAGCGAAGTTTCACTTGCATTAGCGCTGTGAAATAGACGCGAAAATGCTCTTGCGTGCGAAAGTCTCCGGCCCGCAAGCGTCCGACATAAGCTTCGTCAAAGGAGTGGAATTCCAAGATCCTGTCCCAGGTATGGCCAAGTGGCAGCCAGTGTAGCACCGGAGGTGGAAAACTGAACCCATCTTTTGCAGGGATCGTGAACGCCGGCACCAGCTCCAAAGAAGCGCGTTTCGGGACCGTATGGCTGCGGCGGTGATGTCCAATCGGCGAGATGGCGCGAGCTTCATGCACAGGCGGGATGGGGACTCCTATCCACTCAGAGGAAAACGGCCAACTCCCGCTTCTGGAAATGTGCAAAAAGCACCGGAACCGCTTCCCCGACGGCTCCGGCGCCTAATTGGACCCCAACAGAGAGTTTCCCAGTCAGGCTCCCAAACCGTGGCCCATCGCCGAAACTGGCAATGTCTTCCACTGATTAGATAGTGCGGAATAAACAAGAATCGTTTCAAACTAATACCAAAAAATATCCCGTTTAACGAACCCGACCGTTGCCAGCGGTTAGCGGCGGAATAAAGGTCGTCCGGAAGCCGCCGATAACTCCATTAACTCGTCGCCTCTAACTCAATTGTCGGAACGATCTTATGCAAATTGCTTCGTCCCAGAAGGATCGGGGGAAAACGCCGTGGCCAGAGAACGCCAACACTTACTCTCCTCTTCGCATAAGAGAATTAAAACGCCATTTCGAAACTGGGAGTAACTGCTCCCGGCAGTCTTACTCGCCCAGGATCCTTCTCCGTGAAAAGTCAGTCTGAGACCGGCATTGCCAGGCGCTTGAGCGTCTTCACCTCAACTGCATCCATCTGCTCAATTGTCATCGGGCTCTCCGTCCTTGCAGGCTGGAGACTCAACGTCCCTATCCTCCTCACCTGGGGTGGGGGCACGACCATGGCTCCCAACGCCGCCGCGTGCTCCCTGCTCGCAGGCATTTCGTTGTGGCTGGTGAGAAGTAAGAACGCCCAAACCGCCGCACGCAAGATGTTTGCAAACGCCGCCGCGGCCATCGTCGGACTGGTCGGCCTGCTCACTCTGGCAGAGCAGGTTTTTGCCGTGGACCTCGGCATCGACAGCCTCCTCGTCGCCGCGCCCGTCGCCCTCGACATCGTCGGCGCACGTATTCGCATGTCCCCGGTTGCCGCCATCATATTTCTGCTATTCGCATTGGCGCTCGGGTTAATTGACTGGCGTACGCGCCGCAATGACTGGCCCGCCCAGTTCTTGTCTCTTGCCACCGCCCTGGCTGCTGTATTTGGCGCCCTTAGCTTCGTTTTCGGGCCAAAGGCGTCGTCGATCCCAGTGGCCTTGCCCGCCGTCGGAGCCTACGTTGGTCTGGCTTTCGGAGCCCTGTGTGCCCGTCCGCAATGGGCCATTGGCGGCCTCCTCATCAGCGATACCCAAGGCGCAAAATTTTTGCGCAAGGTCGTTCCCGCCAGTCTGCTGGCGCTTGCTCTTATCGGTTGGATAATTTCAAAACCTCTGCTAACCGAAGAACACTTCACCTGGATCGAGGTAAGTGCCCTCGCCCTATTCTCGAGCGCCCTGCTCGGAGCCTTCACTGCCTGGATCGCTTTCATCCTGGATCGCGGCGACGCGGAACGGCGAAAACTGGAGCAGGCCCTCAACGTCAGCCAGGAAACAATTGACCAACTCCTGGACCGGATTGAGGAACCGCCAGCGGAAAAGAAGCTGCGCGCAAAGGTAAGAGCGGGATTTGCCTTCGCCATCGTTCTAACCAGTCTGCTCGGCCTGCTTTCCTGGCGCATGGCCCGGCAATCGGCCGCTGACGCCGCCTGGGTCGCTCATACCCACGAAGTCTCAACCGCGATCGAAGCCACACTAAGACATTTGGTCGATATCGAGACAGGTGCGCGCGGCTTCGCGCTGACTGGAAACATCCCCTTTCTCGAGCCATACGAGACCGGGAAATCCGCGATTGCCCTGGACCTGCGCAGGTTGCGGCGGTTGCTGGCGGACAACGTCGACCAGACGCGTCGATTGAACGAACTCGAAGCCCAGATCAACGTCAGAATGGCAGCTGCGACGGACGTCGTAATCTCAAGACAAAATAACGGCAAACTGCCCACCGCGCCCCAGTTGGCGCAAGGCAAACACCTTATGGATGCCGTGCGCGCCACCGTCGCGGAAATGGAAGACGCGGAAGAGCGCTTGCTCGAGCAACGCCTGCAGCGCGCTCACGCCACGCAACATTTCAACCTTGCTGTCATCGTTTTGGCCTCGATCCTTGGCCTGATTTTGCTCGTTGTCGCCGGAGCCACAGTCAGCCGCGAGATCGGCATCGCCGCCAGGGCGCGCGCCCAGGTCGAGACCCTCAATGCGAATTTGGAACGAAGCGTGGCCGAACGCACGGCAGCGCTCGGCGAGAGCGAAGGCCGTTTGGCTGGCGTCATTCAATCGGCTATGGACGCGATCATTACGGTGGACGAAGACCAGCGCATCGTGCTCTTCAATTGCGCCGCGGAACGAATTTTCCTCTGCCCAAGAGCCGAGGCCTTGGGGCAACCAGTCGCGCGATTTATTCCGCAGCGCTTCCATGCCGCCCATGCCGGCTCTATCCGCGAATTTGGCGAAACCAACGTTACCAATCGGGCGCTCATGGGCCCAAAGAACGTGCTCTGGGCGCTGCGCGCCGATGGCCATGAATTTCAGATCGAAGCCTCAATCTCACAGGTCGTCACGCGGGATAAAAAATTGTTCACGGTAATTCTCCGCGATGTGACCGAGCGCGTTCGAGCCGACGCCCTGCGCGAACACCTCGCGGCTGTAGTCAACTCCTCCGACGACGCCATCATCAGCAAAGACCTGGAGGGGAAGATCACAGCCTGGAATCACGGCGCGGAAAGGATTTTCGGCTACACGGCCGCGCAGGCCATAGGCCAACCCATGCAGATGCTCTTCCCACCGGATCGTATCGATGAGGAGGCCGGCATTCTGGCTTCCATTCGCTGCGGTGAAAGTGTTGAACATTTCGAAACCAGACGCATCCGGAAAGATGGCAAATCAATCGATGTCTCCGTGACCATCTCACCCATCCGCGACAACAGCGGAGCAGTGATTGGCGCTTCAAAAATTGCGCGCGACATTACCGAGCGCAAGCATGCCGAGCAGGCGTTGCGTGAACAAGCCCAGATGTTGGACCTGGCCCAGGTGTTAGTGCGCGATATTCAGGGCCGCATCATCCTCTGGAATCGTGGAGCGGAAAACCTTTATGGGTTCACCAAACAAGAGGCTGAGGGCCGGGTTTCTCATGAATTACTGCACACCGAGTTTCCCGAGCCGCTGGCTCGGATCGAGGAGCAGCTTCATCGCACCGGCTCCTGGGAGGGCGAGCTCGTGCATCTCAAGCGCGACACCACCCGCATCGTGGTTTACAGTCTCTGGGTCCTGCATCGCGACAAGTACGGCAATCCGCTGCGCATTCTGGAAGCGCACAATGACATTACCGCCCGTAAGCAAGTCGAAGGCGCACTGCGCGACAGTGAGGAAAAACTGCGCCTTGTCATCGATGGAGCGCGCCTGGGCACCTGGCATTGGAAAATCGCGGCGGATGAACTGGAAGGTTCTCCCCTTTCCTTCGCGCTGTTCGGTCTGCCGCCTGACACAAAATTTACCTTCCCTCTATTTCTCGCCCGCCTGCATCCCGAGGACCGGCCCCTGGTCGATGAAGCCATGCGCAGGAGTCTGGCTGGCCAATCCATCTATGACATCGAATACCGGACGGTTTGGCCGGACGGGACTGAACGCTGGATCGCCGCCAAAGGCAAGGTCTACCAGAATGCGGCCGGCGAAAACACCTACATGGGGGGCATTCTCTTCGATATAACGGATCGCCGCCGCTCCGAGCAGAAGCTGGCCCGCCAGAAGGAGGAACTCTCACGGCAAGCCGTGGAATTGGCCGAGTCGCGACAAGCCTTGGAAACCCAGACACTCATGCTGCAATCCGTGCTGGACAGCATCGAAGAGGGTTTGGTGGTCGCCGATGAGCACGGAAAATTCATCATCTGGAATCCCGCGGCCAGAAGAATCCTTGGCCTCGAAGCGGCAAGCGTGCCCACTGCCGAATGGCCGCGGCACTATGGTCTTTTCCGGGAAGATATGGTCACACCTTTTCCTCCGGATGAGCTTCCACTGCTGAAAGCCATTCGTGGTACGTCGAGTTCCGCTGAGATGTTTGTCTGCAACGCTGCAATGGAAAAGGGGAATTGGATTGAGGTCACCGGCAGTCCTCTGAAAGATAGAAATTCCGAAGTGCATGGCGGCGTGGTCGCATTCCGCGACATCACCCAGAAAAAAGCCGCCGAGATGCAGATCCGCAAGCTCAATCAAAGCCTGGAGCAACGAATCGCCGAACGCACCGCCCAACTCGAGACCGTCAATCGCGACCTCGAGGCGTTTACCTACTCCGTCTCTCACGATCTGCGCGCCCCCCTGCGCCATATCCTCGGATTCGGGGGCGCCTTCCTGGAGGAATTCGGCGCAGCCATTGATCCTCGAGCCTTGCACTATTGGCAGCGCATTCAAGATGGCACCCGCCGCATGAGCCTCTTGATTGAAGAGCTGCTGACTCTTTCCCGAACCGGCCAGCGCTCGTTGCATCTCGAACTCACCGAATTGAACCCGATAGTGGAAGAAATCATCTTGATGCTGAAAGCCGAAACCGAAGGCCGCGAAGTGGAATGGAAAATCGGCAGCCTGCCTCCCCTGGAATGCGATCCGGTTCTGATCCGGCAGGTTTTTCAAAACCTGCTTTCCAACGCAATCAAGTATTCCCGGCCCCGCCCACACGCAGTCATAGAAATTGGAAACACTGAAATCGGAGACACCCAGGAAAACGGTTGGCCCGTGATCTTCGTGCGCGATAACGGCGTCGGCTTCGACATGAGATATGCCGATAAGTTGTTTGGAGTCTTTCAACGCCTTCATCGCGAAGAGGACTTCGAAGGCACTGGCGTGGGCCTCGCGACCGTTCATCGCATCGTGCAGAAACACGGAGGCCGGATTTGGGTGGAAGCTCAGCTCGACCAGGGTGCAACTTTTTACTTCACCCTCGGCAGCCATCAATCAGCCGGCTCGCCTGGCAATAAAGCCATGGCTGGAGGCGCGTCATGAACTCCGCCCCGGACAATGGCACCCGAAAACACGGTGAAGAGCAGATCCGAGCTCGAATTGCTGGCAGGAGTGTCCCATGACACACATCAACGAAGTAGAACCACAACCGGAACTCCTCCGCGTGCTGCATGTTGAGGACAGTGAACTGGACGCGGAACTCGTGGCCCAGGCCCTGCGCAAGGCCGGATTCACTATTTCCGTGGCGGTCGTGCAAACGGAAAAAGAATTTGAACGGCAACTATTCGCCGCCCCGCCCGACATCGTGCTCGCCGACTACAACCTGCCGCGGTGGCGAGGCATGGAAGCGCTCGATGTCTTGCGGCGCAATGGATTGGACATCCCATTCATTCTTGTTACTGGCGCCTTGGGTGAAGTAGGCGCAGTGGAGTGCATCAAGCGCGGCGCCACCGACTATGTTCTAAAAGACGGTCTCGCGCGCCTGTCGGAAGCCATCCGCCGCGCCTTGCATGAGCAAAATCTGCTTCGTCTGCGCCGCGTCGCGGAGGAGCGCCTGGCGCGAAAGGTCGAAGAGCTGGCTCGCTCGAATGCCGAGCTTGAGCAATTCGCCTATGTGGCGTCGCACGATCTGCAAGAGCCCCTGCGTATGGTCACCGCTTATACCCAACTTCTGGGCGAGCGCTATCGTGGAAAACTCGACGAGAACGCCGACAAGTTCATCGCATATGCCAGTGAGGGTGCGATGCGCATGCACACGCTCATCAAGGATCTGCTGGCCTTCTCGCGCGTTGCCCGCGAGGGCCCGGCTCCCGCGCCTGTCGATTGCAACACCGCACTCGAAAGCGCCCTGCGAAATCTGCAGACTGCGATTCAGGAAAGCGGCGCTGTCGTAACCCATGACCCGCTGCCCGTGGTGCTCGCCGATTCCTCCCAGATGATGCAGGTTTTCCAGAATCTGATTGGCAATGCCATTAAGTTCCGGGGACATGACGCCCCCGCCATCTCCGTGCGCGCCGAGAACACCGGGCAAGAGTGGTTGTTCAGCGTGACCGACAACGGAATTGGCATTGCACCCGAATCTGCTGGAAGCATTTTTGTCGTCTTCCAGCGTCTGCACACCCGCACCGAATATCCAGGCAATGGCATCGGTCTGGCCATCTGCAAAAAGATTATTGAGCGCAACGGTGGAAGAATTTGGGTCGAATCGCACCCCGCGCTGGCTTTGGCGGCAACCGCCGCCGCCGCATCCGGTTCCGCTAGTCCCTCCCCCGGCGCTCCGAGTGAGCGCGCTTTGACTGCCACCGGGTCAACATTCAAATTCACACTGCCTGTCCATGTATAGGCGGAGAAAGAGCCGCCCGGCGAATCGCGCCGGGCAAACGCCGCTCGACGATTCTGCTCGCCAGAGGAAACGCCGTTGGCCGGGCTCCACATTCGTGACCAAACCTTTTTGAAGTCTCGGCGGATTGTCCTCTTATATTCGTAACCTGACTCAAGTAACGATGATCGCTGCCGATCTAAAACTATGAAGACAAGGGACTGCGTATGTCTTTCATGCAATCTGTGGTGGCCGCGGGAATGCGTCGAGAACGACACCGGCCACAGGACTGGCTGGTCGGCGGCGGAAAAATGGGCGAACTGATCCGCTCGATGGACTGGACCAGCACACCGCTCGGCCCCATCGCCTCCTGGCCCCAAAGCCTGCGCACCACCGTCAGCCTTTGCCTGGGCTCTAACTTTCCTATCTCGCTGGCGTGGGGTCCCCGGCATGTCCAGATCTATAACGATGGCTATTGGCCGCTCTGCGGTGAGAAACACCCTCATGCCATGGGCCAGGATTTCAGCGTGTGCTGGGCTTCAGCATGGCCGGTTGTCGGCGATGCATTCGCCCGCGCTCTGGGCGGCGAAACTTCATATCTGGAAAATCAGCGGATGTTTCTCGATCGCAAAGGCTATCTTGAAGAAACATTTTTCACGTTCTCATTCAGCCCCATTCGCGACGAAACCGGCGTCGCCGGCCTCTTTCATCCGGTAACTGAAACCACCAGCCGAATGCTAGCCGAGAGGCGCACCCGTCTCCTGCGCGATTTGGCCAATCGTACCGGCAAAGCACAAAGCGTGGAAGATGCGTGTACCCAGGCCGCGAAGAGCCTGTCGGAATACGCGCGAGACCTGCCTTTCGTCCTTTTTTATCTGATCGACGATCGGGGCAACGAGGCCCGCTTGATCGCGAGTACGGGTTTGCCGCCGGGTGGGGCCGCGAGTCCTGAAGTCGTGCGCCTGGGTTTATCTGAAGAATCAACATGGCCTTTGGGCGAGATGTTACGCTCGGGCGCGCCGCAGCATATCACCGGCTTGGCAGTACGAAGCGGCCCTCTTTCATGTGGTGAATATCCGGAATCGCCAAAGGAGGCTTTGCTTCTCCCCATCACGCCTCCCGGTTGCAAACGGCCCATTGCGGTGGTGGTAGCCGGTGTCAGCTCCCGATTGCCCCTCGATGAAACCTACCGCGCTTTTTACGACTTGCTGGCTGCGGCCGTCACTACCGAAATAACGAATGCTCGCGCCTATGCAGAGGAGCGCAACCGGGCCGGCGCCCTGGCTGCGATGATGAAAGAACTCGAACATTCCAACCAGGAACTGGAAGCCTTCAGCTACTCCGTCTCTCATGATCTGCGAGCGCCGCTGCGCGTGATAGACGGATTCAGTAAGGCGCTTCTCGATGACTACTCCGGAAAACTGGACGATCAGGGTTGTCATTATCTGGAGCGGGTTCGGACCGCGGCACAGAAAATGTCTGCCCTCATTAACGATCTTCTGGACCTGTCGCGCGTAAGTCGCGGCGCTCTGCGAAAAGAGCTGGTGAACCTCTCTACAATCGCGCATTGCATCATCGGTTCCCGTCAAGCCAAAAGTCCACTGCGCCACGTCGCCGTTGAAATATCCGGCGGACTTCGCGCCATCGCGGACAAACGCTTGATAACGCTTGTCCTTGTAAATCTGCTCGATAACGCCTGGAAATACACGGCGAATGCGCCCCATGCCCAGGTCGCCTTCGGGCGGTCGAATGCCGGGCCTGAACCTGTCTTTTACGTTCGGGACAATGGAGTAGGTTTTGACATGGCCTATCGCGACAAACTCTTCGCACCCTTTCAACGCCTTCACCGGGAATCGGAATTTGAAGGCACCGGCATCGGCCTCGCTACGGTACAGCGAGTCATCTCGCGACATGGCGGTCGCATCTGGGCAGAAGCTGCAATTGGTAAAGGGGCGACCTTCTATTTCACGCTGGGAGACACCCGATGACCTACGACGAACAAACAATCTTGCTGGTAGAGGACAACGACGACGATGCCGAATTGACGGTTCGCGCCTTCCGGCGCGCCAACGTCAAAAATCCATTGGTTCGGGCCCGCGACGGTGAGGAAGCCCTCGACTATCTTTTCGGCCGTGGCGCCTTTGCCGGAAGGGATACTCGTGACCTGCCCGCGGTAACTTTGCTCGATATCAATATGCCGAAGATCAACGGATTGGAGGTCCTCACCGCAATCCGCGCCGATGAGCGCACCAGCCATCTCCCCGTTGTCATTCTCACTTCCTCGAACGAGGACAAAGACCGATTAAGCGCATACTCGCACTTTGCCAACAGCTATGTCATCAAGCCCGTGGATTACGACCAATTCGTCCAGGCAGCTTCCCAACTCGGCCTCTACTGGATGGTCCTCAACTCCCCTGCGCCGCCCAAACAGACTTAACGTCGCATCGAGCCATTCACGCTCAAGCCGACTGTCCATAGTGACCAGCAAAAGCATCAGCGTGGCGGCTCCCTCCATTGCCAGACTCCAGCATTGACGGACTCCAATTGACGGACTACAGCACCGATGTGACCGGCCGCGGTGATCAGCTTCGCATGCCCCTGCGGTAGTCGTCGAACACTCAGCCGACTGGCTGCGCAACCTGCGCAAGAAAATTTTCCCTGCGCCGCTCCAGCCATCTCATCCACTCGCGCAAGCCATCGCCGGCAAGGCTGGCAACTTTCACAACCTCCATCTCCGGATGGACCAGCCGTGCATTGGCAATCGCCAGAGAGGCGTCAAAAGGAACATAAGGAAGCAAGTCCGTCTTGGTGAGCACCATCAGTTCAGACTTGAAAAAAATTGACGGATACTTCAGCGGCTTGTCCTCGCCCTCCGTAACACTAAGGAGCACGATTTTTGCCGCTTCTCCAAGGTCATAGCTCGAGGGACAAACCAGATTGCCGACATTTTCAATAATAAGCAGGTCGAGTTGGCTGAGATCCCAATCGGCAATGTGTTTTTCGATCATCCGCGCATCCAGATGGCAGGTGCCGCCGGTGACGATCTGCTTAACAGGGAAGCCGTAGCGCTTGAGCCGGTTGGCGTCATTCTCGGTCTGGAGATCGCCAGTAAGCACCGCAACACGGCTGCCGCGCGGAACTGCTTCCAGAGTTTTTTCCAGCAGCGTGGTTTTGCCCGATCCAGGCGAGCTGATCAGATTGACGACGAATACGCGGTTATCGCAAAAACGCTCGCGCAATTCGGCCGCTACGCGCGCATTTTCATTTAAGACTTTTCCTTCCATCGGCACCCGATTCATTTCTTCTTAACCTCCACTTCGCCGCACCTCATTACTTCGCCTTCCGCTTCGTTTTCTGCCTCATCAATTTCCAGGTAAATAAATTCCAGCTCGTCGCCGCTGATGCGCGCCGTGTTCAGGCTGCCACACTCAGGACAAAGCAACTCATAATTCCGCACCTCGAATTCGCGCTCGCACTCAAGGCACCGGCTGCGGGGCGCAATGTATTCCACATCGAGCTTCAGCGCTGCCAACGGCGTGTCGATCGTCAATGCCTCGAAGGCGAAGCTCAAAGCATCGGGATCGACTCCAGCCAATTGGCCGATTCGCACGCCCACCTTGATCGCGCGGCTTCCCGGCCGCGCGCGTAACTCCTTCGCGACGCCCTCCAGAATCGAATCGGCAATCCCCATTTCGTGCATAAGTCCCAAACTGCGGTCGAGACTCTAGGCTTTTAGCCCATAAATGCGAGCCATCTTGCCAGAGCCCAGAGCCCAGAGCCCAGAGCCTATTTCAGCAAATTCGTGGCAGTTGATCGCCCGCCAGCATGTCCACGCATCGCACCGTTCCCAGTGCCGTGCGAATCGTCACCATCGGCGAATCCGATTTCACCACCGTTCCAATAATTTGCGCGTTTTTCCCGCGCGGATCGCCGCGCATCGCGCTCAGCACGGCATCCGCCGCCTCGGGCGCAACCATCGCGATCAGCTTGCCTTCATTTGCAACGTAAAGCGGGTCGAGGCCCAGCATTTCGCATGCCCCGCGAATCTCTTCGCGAATCGGAATCGCGCTTTCTTCCAGCTGAATCCCAACGCGCGACTGCTCGGCAATCTCATTCAGCGTGCTGGAGACGCCGCCTCGAGTCGGATCGCGCAGACAGCGAATTGCGTTTTCTCCCTGACCGCCGCCCGCCGCCAGCATCTTCGCCACAAGCCCATGCAGAGCCGCGCTGTCGCTCTCCACCGGACACTCAAATTCCAGCCCTTCGCGCTGCGCCAGAATCGCAATCCCATGCTCGGCGATCGAGCCGCTAAGCAGCACTTTATCGCCCGGCCGCGCACGATTCGCCGACAGCTCCAACCCCTCCGGCACAATGCCGATTCCCGTGGTGTTAATAAACAGCTCGTCGCCGCTGCCTTTCTCAACAACCTTTGTATCGCCCGTGACAATCTCAATCCCTGCACTCTTCGCGGCCGCGTGCAACGATTCCACCACCCGCCGCAGAACCGCCATCGAAAGCCCTTCTTCGATAATGAAGGCAACACTCAGGAAAAGCGGCTTCGCGCCGCCCATCGCGAGATCGTTGATGGTTCCATGCACCGCCAGCGAACCAATGTCTCCGCCGGGGAAGAACAGCGGCTTCACCACAAACGAATCGGTAGTCATGGCAAGCCGTGTGCCGTTCACTTCAACAATTGCCTGATCGTCGAGCCGGTCCAGCACCGGATTGCGGAATGCCGGCAGAATGACCGACCGCATCAGTTCGGCGCTCAACCGCCCTCCGCTGCCATGCCCAAGAACAATTGTGTCCTTTGCCGGAAGCGGCGCCGGACAACTGAGCTGCGCCAGCGAATTGGTTTTCTCAGCCATATCGTGAATCAACGTTTCCGGTTCGCAGTTTTTTTATTCATATGCCACGAGGTTTTTCTGAGAACTGAGAACTGGAAACTGCGAACTGGTGTCTCCGGTAGTTGTAGTACGCGGCGCAAGCGCCCTCCGATGACACCATCGGCGCGCCCAGAGGATTTTCGGGCGTGCATCGCATACCGAATGCCGCACAGTCGGTCGGTTTCTTTAGTCCTTGCAATACCTGCGCGCTGATGCATTCGGCCGGCTCATCAACCGTTATCGAAGCCAGCCCGAACAAGCGCGACGCATCGTAGTCGCCATACTCTTCGCGTATGTGCAATCCACTGGCTGGAATAATCCCGATTCCGCGCCACTTCTGGTCGGCAATCTCAAATACTTCTTTTATGATCCGCTGCGCCGGCAAGTTGCCCAGATACTGAACCGAGCGCGCGTACTGATTCTCGGCTCGTGCCGCCCCGCTCTCCAATTGGCGTACGAGCATCAGCACCGATTCAAGCAGATCCACCGGTTCGAACCCGCCCACAACAATCGGAATCTGGAAATCGCGCACCAGCGCCTCATATTCCTCGCAACCCATCACCGTGCACACGTGCCCCGGCGCGATGAATCCATTCACGCGGCAATCCGGCGAAGTCATGAGCGCACGAATCGCGGGAGGTACCAGCACATGCGACGCCAGCACTGAAAAGTTGCCAATCCTCTCCTGCTTCGCCTGCCAGACCGCCATGGCATTCGCCGGAGCCGTGGTCTCGAATCCTATCGCCAGAAAAACCACTTTGCGGTCCGGATTCTGACGCGCGATCTTCAACGCCTCCGTCGGCGAATAAACGATGCGCACATCGCCGCCGCGCGCCTTTACCGTCAACAGATCGGTAGTCGATCCCGGCACTCGCAGCATATCGCCATAGGAAACCAGAATCACCTCTGGACGCGAGGCCAGTTCGAGCGCCTTGTCAATCGTCTCCAGCGGAGTAACGCACACCGGGCAGCCCGGCCCGTGAACAAGTTCTATTTCCTTCGGCAAGAGTTCGTCGAGGCCATAACGCATGATGGTGTGGGTCTGGCCCCCGCAGATTTCCATCAGCACCCACGGCCGGCGGACGGTGCGCGCGATCTCCGCGAGAATCTGGCGGGCAACGCCGGCATCGCGATATTCGTCCATGTATTTCATCGTGCAAATCCTTTGCAAAGCGGGGCGGAGCGCCTGAATTCACTCTACGGCGGGGCAAACATAGGCTCGGTGATGCATGTCACAGGGAGTGGTGACGTTGGGTGTGAGCGCTCGATAGAAAAGGCGAAAAAAGTTTTGCGGACGCCATAATCTCACGCCGGATCTGGGGAGGGAAGTTCCTCTTCCAATGCATCCATCTCTGCCAGCAATTGGTAGGTGCGCTGGGCTTCCTCTTCATCGATCTTGCTGATGGCGAATCCGACGTGCACCATCACATAATCGCCGACGCCGGCTTCCGGCACGAAGTCAAGCCGGACTTGCCGCACCGTCCCGCCGAACCGCACGCGGGCTACGCGCGCAAAGCCCAGATCCTCGCTACTCAACACCTTCCCTGGGATGGCAAGACACACGTCGGTCAGCTCCATGGGCCCGAACGCAACATGCAATGCGCGGCCATACGCTACTTATCGTCTCCGGACGGACAACCGGCAGTGACTTAGATCACAACCAGAGGTGATGCTGAGGGGTTTACTCGCGGCAGGCCACCATCTACTGATCGATCACCATCTTTCCCGGAATCTGCCCCTGCGTGGAAAATGGCGAGTTTAGGACTGCGGTCGGTTGGCCTGTATTGGAATCGAACGTATAAGCGGCAATGCCTTTCAACTGTGCGCTGCCAATGTAAAAGTAACTCCCATTCGTATCCACAAGTGCAAACGAGCCGCCAGCCGTCTGGCTGAAGGGTGAATCGTTTACCACGGCGAGCTGGCCAGTCACGGAGTCAATCGTGAAACACCAGATGCTGTAGCTGGAGCCCGGAGTCGTCGCGAACATAAGCTGCGAATTGGGGACGACGGCCAGCGTCTGCGGGCCCGTGCCGATCGGAGGCGCGAATGGCGATCCCGAGATCGGAGTCAGCACTCCAGTCGTGGGATTGATATTGAACCCGGAAATATTCCCGATGACGTTGGTGTTTGAATTGATAGCCGAAGTGTTGGCCACGTAAAGAAATTGCCCGCTGTTGTCGATCGCCAGGGCGCTCGCTCCCGCCCCGGAATAAAAAGGAGAGCCTTGCACTTCCGCCAGAGCGCCCGTAGCAGTATCAAACGTAAATGCCGTCACCGTGCCATTTGCGCTGCTTCCATTGCTGACGTAGACAAGATTGCCCGCGGCGGGCATTGCAATCTCACTGGGACTTTCATTGGCATAAAAAGGCGAACCGGGCACGGCCGCCAGCGCGCCGGACGATGAATCGATGGAAAAAACCGAGACATTGCTGCTTTGCCCAACGTTGGTGACAAGCAGGTAATTCCCGGAGGGGTCGATGATCGCTTCCCATGGGGTGGTCCCGCCAGTTGGAGTGGCGCATACCGTCTGCTGACAAACCAGAGACAAGGTTCCATCGCCAGCCACGCTGTAGGTGGTGATGTCATTGGATTGCGAATTCGCCACATACAGGAATTTCTTGTTTGGCGAAAGAACCAGTCCGTGGGGCGAGGTGCCGTTGTCCGCGGGCGTTGTTCCCTCAACTGTGACGGCCCCGGTGACTCCGTCGATGTGCAGGATCATGATGTAGTTTTGATCGGGTACCGTCATGAACGCAGTGCCGCCAGAACCGGTCGGAGGAAGCTTGCCATTGCCGCTGCAGGAAATAAATTGAGCCGCCAGCATCACAATAGCGGCGGCCAAAAACACACGGGAAAATCTCGAACCAACAAATTCGGACCGGAAAAACAGTGGGCGCTGTAGTACAAGGCGCGCCGCCCTCGGAAAGCTCATACCAGAACTGCTCCTTCAATGTGCGATATCAGAATGTAGAGCGAAGCTACTATCGTGCACGATAAGGCGTGAACTCCGCAACTGCCCGCACCCAGCCGCCACGGCGAATCCCGGTTCAGCCTTCGTTTCTGCCTTCCATTGCCCTTTTCCCGTTGGATGCGGCTCCGCGAGACGGCAATGGAATCAAAAGGAAAATGTTTTAATTTGCCTGCCCCGCGTGATGCCCAGCACCGCCCCCGGTTTAAACTGGTACGTCGGAATTGAGAACTCATTTGATCGATATTCACAGCCACATACTGCCGGAGGTCGACGACGGTCCAAAGTCCTGGGACATGTCGATTGGGATGTGCCAAATGGCGGCGGAAGACGGGATCACTCACATGGTCGCCACTCCCCACGCCAACCACGATTATGCCTATGATCGCGAATACCTGTTAACGCTGGTCGCCGAGTTGCAGAGGCGAGCCGGACCCTCGCCCGAACTCAGCCTGGGATGCGACTTTCATTTTTCCGATGAGAATCTTGAGAAGCTTTTTGCCCGCCCGCATCGCTTCACCATCGGAGAAACAAATTATCTCCTCGTCGAACTGAGCGATTACAGCATCCCGCCGCAACTCGCGCACGGTTTCCAGCAGCTCGGTGATATCGGCCTGATCCCGATACTGACGCATCCCGAACGCAACCCGATCCTGCAGAAGACGCCACAGCGCGTGCTCGAGATCGCCGATCAGGGCTGCCTGATTCAGGTGACGGCCTCATCCCTGACCGGGTTCTGGGGAGAGCGTCCGCAGGCAGTCTCGCGCTGGCTGCTGGAACGCTCCGCCGTTCACATCCTCGCCACCGACGCGCACAGCACCAGGACTCGCGTGCCCATCCTGTCCGCCGCGCGTGACGTTGTGGCCGAGATGGTCGGCGCCGAGTGTGCCGCAGCGCTGGTCGAGGGCAACCCCGGCGCAATCGTTAAGGGACAGCCCGTTCCCTACTGTCCACGCCCAGTAATGGATTAAAGGGATTTACCGGCGGGCGGGAAGCTTAGGATAGCGCGAGCCGAAACGAAGAAACACATTCGCCAGCGGGTGTCTGTTTTCGAAATAAACTTGATTCAAGCCGACCGCGCCATCTATTGCTTCGGGGTGCTTTCTTCCGGCGCTGCCTGTTTTGCGGTCTTGGAATCGGCCGACAGTGGCGCCGCAGGCATGGTCATCGCGCTTTCCGGATTAAGCAGATGTTCGTGGCTGGGACCCAGGCCAAGTTTAATAAGCGCCCGGGAATCAGGTGTCGTCTTCGATTGCCAGCCCTGATCTTCCTGATAGTGCTGCATGGCGGCTTGCGTGGCGCCGTCCCATGCGCCGGAGGGCTCGCCATCCAGATAATGCTCGCGGATGAGCGCCTCTTGTATCTCGCGGGCACGCGCCGGGTCAATAGCCTGCTGTCCGCGTTTCGCTTTCTTCGCCGGCGTCCTCGGTCCCGATCCTTTCCTCGCCGTCGTTCTGCCGCGCGAATTTACGGCACCCATTTTGCCGCTGGCTGCCTTGTGCGCCGAGCTTCGATGCGCGGCCGCATTGCTCGATGACCTCTCCCCGCTCGCCCGTTTAGTCGCACCGCGCCGCTTCGAAGCCACAGTTCGATTGGTTGACCTCGGCTTCGTCGCCGGCGAACTCGAGGATGGAACCGATGCTGCCGCCAGGTGCGACAACGCTCCCATCGCGAGGATCGGCAAGATAAGGATCGGGAAGACAAAGCCAAACCAGCCACGACTCCGCTGCCAATTCTGAATTAGCCAGCTTCGCCCACCCCGGATTGAAAAATCCTTCAGCATCGTATGGCTAAATCGTCTGCTCAACATTTGACTGGCGAGACGGTCATCCTCATATTCCCCGAAGCGGGTAAGGTATGCCAGTCTCGCCAGTTTGTCCAGCAGGTTACGGAAGTGTGCCGGCCAGGAAAACGGTCCCGTCCTGCGCGCGCGCCCCTCGCGGACGCACCAGCAGCACCACGTCCTGCCCGCCCTTCAACGATGATTCGATCTTCGAGAAATCCTCGGGGTTGTTCACCGGCTGCTTATTGACCTCGAGAATCACGTCGCCGCGGTTCAGTCCAAGATCCTCCGCAAACGAGCCCGACTTCACATCCTGCACCACCACGCCCTTGCCGGCGGGGATGCTCAGGCGGTCCGCCAGGTCGCCGTTGATGCCGCGAACCGAGATCCCGAACTTGCTAGCCTTCGGTTCCTCCTCGCCCTGGTTTTCGTCGTCCTCGCCCAGCCGCGCCGCGAACAGCTTCGAGCGATCGGCAATCGTGACGGTCGTCTCCTCTTTTTTGCCGTTGCGAATAAAGTTCAGCTTGGCCTTGCTGCCCGGCTTGCGCGAAGCGATGTCAGCAACTAAATCGTTGCCGCTCTTTACATCTTTCCCATCCACCGATGTGATCGTATCGCCCACCTTCAGGCCAGCTTCCTCAGCCGGACTGCCGGAGACGACCGTCGCAACCGTCACGCCCGACCCATACACCCGCGCCAGCGCCGGGTTCGGTTGCGCCGTGAACTGAATGCCGATAGATCCGCGAGCCACGCGGTGTTCCGGCCCAATCAGCTGGTTATAGACCTGTGCAACCGTGTTCGACGGCATCGCAAAGCCCACCCCTGCGTAAGAACTTGTCTCGGTCAGAATCGCAGTGTTGATGCCAATCACCTCGCCCGCCATATTGACCAGCGGCCCACCCGAGTTCCCGGGGTTAATAGCTGCGTCAGTCTGAATAAACGATTGAAAGTCGCGATTGGGAACAATGCTCCGTCCCTTGGCGGAGACAATACCCGCGGTCACCGTTTCCTGCAGTCCGAAAGGACTCCCGATAGCCAATACCCAATCTCCCACTTCCATGCCGTCGGAATTGCCAAGCTTGGCCGCCGGCAGCGGGTGATCCACTTCAATCTTGATTACCGCCAGGTCTGTCTCCTGATCCATCCCGATGACCTTGGCGTCATGGCCCGGCGATGCCGGATTTTCATCCTGCAACTTCACCCGAATCCGATCCGCCTTTTCAACCACGTGACGATTGGTCACGATATAACCCTTGGGATCTACAATCACCCCCGAACCGAGCGAACGCTGCCGGATCGCGCCCGCATCGGGCCCTCCCTGTCCGCCAAAAAATTTGTCGAAGAAATCCTGGAACGGCGTGTCGTCATCCCCCCCACCCTGTTCGTCGGGATTGTCTGGCTGAGCATGAGGATTGCGCCCGCGATGTGGATTCTTGATCGTCGACTCGGTATTGATATTGACCACGGTCGGTTCCAACTGCTTGGAAATCTGCGAAAACGCGTTCGACAACTGCTGCGGCGCCGGAATGGTCAAAGGCGTGGCGTCCGAGGATTTTTGTCCTTCTTTGCCTTTCACTCCATAAGAAATCACGGTGCCGATCAGAATTCCCACAGCAAGGGTAGCCAGAATCGTGAAGGTGTACGCCAGGCGGTTAGCCTTGAAGCGTGCCCAAAAAGCGCTTTCGCGCGAATCCATGTTTCCGCCTCCTGAAATCACTCAAACACCCATTATACCTTTGCCACCCAGCAGGTTGCGTGCCAGAACCACTCAGCCTGATTAGACGCGGCAAATCTCCCCCGCGTTAACCATGGAGGTTAAATATGGAGGTCAAATAAGGACCCATCTGGTACGTCATCTTTCGCCCCGAGGTTCAGCCTCACTGCGGCTTAATGACAATCAGGTCCGGAAAACAAATAGGGGCTCCCTCGCCCTGTCCACTACACATGTTGTTAGTCGTGTTGTTGATGTAGGGAACTCGTTGTACATAATCCGTGGTGGTGTTAACCGCGTACACAGCGCCGGACGAGCAAGGTTGACCTGGGTCGTTGTTCGGATACTGGTCGCAGGCCGCCACAAACACTTCGCTGCCGTCATTCGAAGCCGACGCCGAGCGCGGGTCATAGCTGCCGGGAAGCTGGATTTGGTCGTCGATGGTGCCACTGGCTACGTCATAGATCAGAACCGCCGGAATAAAGCGGGCCACGATGATCATCTTCGTGCCATCGTCCACCAGATTCGCGTACACCGGAGTGAAATTACCCTCGCCCAGATAATTCGCCGGGCCCACCGTTAAGCTGCTAAGCACGGGAGGATTACAAACGTACTGACTCAACGGCAAACTTACCTGCGTGAACTCCGCCGTCAGAATCTGAACGCTCGGCGGCTCGAATACAAGTACATTCTGAGTAATAAACTCAGAGCCGGTCTGCAGATTGGGAAATGGAAACAACTGCGCCGGACTCCCCGATGTAACCACCGGGCTCCCTAGCTCCACGCTCGCCATCCCCGGCAGTGCGCAAGTCGAGAACGCGGAAACTGATCCTGATGTTCCATTCGATCCCGCCACATAGGCAAAGCTGCCGTCCGGGGAGAATACCGCATCGGTGCCCGAGCTTTCCGAAGCGGGCAGCGTCACCGGTGCAAGCGCATCCACCGTCGAGTAGACATACATCGTCCCTGAGCCAGTCAGAATGAAGATCTTCGATTCATCCGGAGAAAACGCCGCCGCCGTGGCCACCTCCGGAAGCACAAGGTCTGTAACCGTCGTTCCACCGGAACTCGCGCCGGCGTTGTAAATGTAAACCTGGTGCGTGGTGGAAACCGTGTCCGCGACTACAACCTGTTTTCCGTCGTTGGAAATCGCCTTCACCACGCCGCATAGCGAAACCTGGCAAGGCGTACTCACCGGCGATACCAGCGTCGCGCTCGGGGCAGATCCTATGTCGACATACATCAGCCCTTGATCGCTGCCGATGTAGATGCGCGACTGGTGGTTGAACATGATGGAATTCGGTGTGCGCGGCAAGAGTACGCTTGCGCCAATCGGATTCGTCCCGTTCGAAGTCGTCGGCGTAACGTTGAACATTACGCTGCTGCATCCATTCGTAACGCCCGTATTGTCCGGATCGCACCCATCCGTCGCCGCCCATGCGTTGTAGGTAGGCGTCGACCCGTTGGGAGAGACAATCACTGAGATCGCGCCATACGCTTGATTGGGATTTAGCGGCGATGCCGGCCCCTCGCTGGCGAAAACATACGCCGGCATCGCAGACGCGTTCGGAGTACCAGGTAGAACTCCAATATTGCAGGTTGGCGGAGAGCATGAAGCGGAAAGATCCGCGCCGCCCGCGCTCATATGCGCGGCAGCCGAATTCGTCCCCGTGTTTGTGGTCAGGGAGGAGAAAGATACGACCTCGGGATTCGAACTGATCCACGTCAGGGGTGGTCTCGTCAGAGGATATCCAAGCGTATCCACAGCCGTGGCTTGAAGGGAAATTGCGCTGCCGGTGCCGACATTGACCGTGCTCGAAGTCGTTCCTGCCGCTTGCAGCCGGACGTATTGCACCAGGCAGGTTGTGATCGGAATGGAACTGCTGGTCGTTCCGGAGACGAAGGCGGAAAGTTGCGTGATCCCCGGGCTCTCTGCCGTGATTTGTACTTGATTCAACGGCAACGGAATCGGCTGGGGCGGGTTCGTATTCATCGTAAGCACGCCACTGTTGGTTGCCTCCCAGTTCAACTGCCCGACCGTGTTCGTAATGTCGAGCCCGTTACTGTAGGCAGTTCCCTGATAAAGCCAGGTTTGACCCTGAGAAAAGCAATCGTAGGTTGGGGGAACGGTTTTAGCCTGGGTGACCTTGATGGCGTCAATGTGCTGGTGCACATAAACAATGGCCTGCGGGCTCAGGACTCCATTCGCGGTCGCGGTCACGATTGCGATTCCGGAACTCCCAGGGCTGCAGAGCGCTTGCGTGGCATCCCATGTGCCCGCGCACGCATTGCCATTGCTGGTCATTGAAATGGGCGCGGGCGCGGTCGACCCCGGAAGAGCGCTCACAATAAATTGAATATCCACCCCCGGAATTGCATGATTGTTTCCATCCAGGGCGCTGGCGCTAAAAACCTGCGAACTCCCAATCTCCAGCGAAAAATTGCCGGCGGGATTCAGCGAAATGCTTTTTACGTTGCCGATGCCTGTGCTCGACGTGCTTTTGCCCAGGCATCCACTGAGCGCAATCATGGCCCCAATGGCAAATAACGCTAAAACAAACGAACGACAACGATGCATTCACCCTCCTCGCGGGCCGTTTGTGGGCGCGAGATAATTTAGATGGCTGGAAAACAGTCAGTGTAGAAGGTCATTGGCGCTTTGGGCAAGAGTGCCAGCCCGCTCCCATGACTTCGATCCCGCCTCGTCCGTTTATAATCAACGGTTCCATCGTTTCGCTTCATCTTCATTTTCTTCATCCAGACAGCGGCGACGGGCGCGAACGCCCGAAAGGATAGGCATTGGCACTCGACGAAAATATTTATGAAATCCGGCGCGAGAAGCTGAAGAAAATTGAAGCTCTCGGGCAGCCTGCGTATCCACGCAAGTTCAACTTCAGCCACACTGTGCCCCAGATCCTCGGCGAATATAGCGGCCAGACCGCGGAGGAACTGGAGTCTCCCCGCGTCACCGTACGCGTCGCCGGACGAATCATGGCCATCCGCCTCATGGGCAAGGCCGGATTCGCCCATCTCCAGCAGGATGGGCAGCGCCTCCAGATCTACGTGAAAAAAGACGCCGTGGGCGATGCCGGCTTCGAATTATGGAAGCTGCTCGACTTGGGCGATCACATCGGCGTCCGCGGATATTTATTCCGCACCCGCACCGGAGAGTTGAGCATCCATGCCGAGGAACTGACCTTCTTGTCGAAAGATCTGCTTCCGCTGCCCATTGGCAAGGAGTTCGAATCCGGCGGAGAAACAAAAACATCCTACGAGCTCAGCGATGTCGAGTCCCGCTACCGCCAGCGTTACGTCGATCTCATCGTGAATCCCGAGGTCCGCGGAGTTTTCCTGAAGCGCAGCAAACTGGTGCAATCCCTGCGGCGCTATTTCGATGGCCACGGCTTTGTCGAAGTCGAGACGCCCATGATGCATCCCATCGCCGGCGGCGCGGTCGCGCGTCCCTTCAAAACCCACCACAACACGCTCGACATGGATCTATTCCTGCGCATCGCGCCGGAACTCTACCTGAAGCGCCTGACCGTGGGCGGCTTCGATCGCGTCTTTGAAATCAACCGCAATTTCCGCAACGAAGGAATCTCCGTGCGCCACAATCCCGAGTTCACCATGCTCGAGGCCTATCAGGCGTACACCGACTATCTCGGCATCATGGACACAACCCAGGGCGCAATCGAGCAAGCCGTGCAGGATGTCACCGGCGGTACCAAAACGAAGTGGGGCGAGGACGAGATCGACTGGTCGCACGGCAGTTGGCGCCGCATGACCATGCGCGAGGCGATTGCCAAGTTCTGGCCGGAAAAGGCCGGCGTTGCGCCAACTCGCGAGGATTTCTCCACCCATGATTCAGTGCGCGCCCTGGTGGACCGCGTCCGCGCCGCCGGCATGAATATGGCCTATGACGCGGCGGAGCCGGTGGGGAAAACCATCGCAGGTCTGTTTGAGATCATCGCCGAAGAGCACCTTTCTCAGCCGACGATCATTTACGAATTCCCCACTGCGATCTCTCCACTCTCAAAACAAAAGCCCGACGAGCCCGACTGGACCGAGCGCTTCGAAATGTTTGCCGGCAAAATGGAAATCGCCAACGGATTCAGCGAACTCAACGATCCCGAGGATCAGCGGCGCCGATTTGAAGGCCAGTTAAAAGAACGCGAGCGCGGCGACGACGAGGCCCACCAGATGGATGACGACTACATCCGCGCCTTGTCCTACGGCATGCCTCCGGCGGGAGGAGTAGGCGTGGGAATCGACCGCTTGGCGATGTTGTTCACTGACTCGCACACTATTCGCGATGTGATCTTATTCCCGCAGTTGCGGCCCGAAAAACAGTCGACCGAGGCCAAAGACAAAGAGAAAGACAAAGACAAAGAGTAAAAATTGAAGAATGAAGAGTAAAGAGAAAGAGAGCACCGAAGGAAAATAGCGTTTTTCCATGCCGCTCAAAAATATCCAGGTGCGGCTTGAGCCGTTGAAGGCCTAGCGCTGGTCGATCAGGTGCACCGTCTCCAGAATCGTATTCCCCACAATTTCCAAACTCTTTGGACTGAGTTTATCCATCGTGTCCTGCGGTGTGTGGTGAAAAACATTGTTATAGCCGTAGTCAAGATCGATCACGTCGGCTGAAGGCACGCCGCGCTTTACAAACGGAAGGTGATCGTCTTCCATCGGCCCCTCAAGCGCATAAAAGTGCGATTGATATCCTTCGCGTTCGGCCGCGGAATAAATCAGGTCCAGCAGCCATGGCGTCGAGTTAGTATCACGCTGTATGTCGAGATCGGCATCTCCAATCATATCCATGACCATCAGCGCTTTGATTTTCTTGAGCGTGCCGTCTTTCTCCCATTTCTCGGCAAGGTGACGCGTGCCATAAAGGCTGTCCGTATCCGACCAGCTTTTCACCGCTTCTTCACCGTCCGTCCAAACCAGCCAAACGCTGTATCCATCGCGGGTTTTGCCGCGGAATTGGTTGGCAAATTCCAGCAGGATCGCCGTCGACGAACCGCCGTCGTTCGCGCCTACGTATCCCGTATTGCGAAGCGGGTAATTGGTGTCATAGTGCCCAAGAATGGCAATAATGCCATCTTTCTTACCAGGGAACTTGGCGATGATGTTGCGCACCGGAAACTTGCCTTCCACCGTGTCGGCGGTAAATGCATCGTCTTCCACCTGATCGCCCTTCAGATGATCGAGAATATAGTGCTCGAGTTTCTTGTGAGCTTCATTCCCCATATACCGCGGCCCGAAGGCCGTCACTTCCCGCGTGTACTCAAAGGCGCGCTTGGCATCGATCTGCGGCAGCGGAGATGACTCAGGGCCTGAAGTGGGAGCAACTCCGCTGGCCTTGGCCTCTTCTACTGCTGTCGGCACTGCTGCCGGGTTAACGCTCGACGGCATAGCATCGGCGGATGCGGTTGTCCCCTTGCTGCACCCTGTTGTGGCCAACATCGTTATCACAAGTGCAGCCAGCGAAGATCTTAACCACAAGGGATACAGAGGAGCACGGAGAAAAGCTCTTTTCGCAGTCTTGGATAACATGGCTCGCTTTGTGTCCTCAATCCTTGAGATCTAGGAAGCCTTCTTCTCCGCTCGTTTCTTGCGCTGCGTCGGATGCACAAACCATGCAATCGCAATGCTCAACACGTACAAAAGCACCATGGGCGCGGCAAAAATGCACATGTTCACAATGTCCGGCGTAGGAGTAATAATCGCCGCAACAATAAAGATCCCGAGAATGGAATAGCGTATGTTGCGCCACATCCAGCCCGCGCTCACAATCCCCATCAGCGCGAGAAAAAACACCAGAATGGGCATTTCAAAGATCGCTCCCATCCCGACGATGATCGTCACGAAAAGCTGTGTGTACTCTTCGATCGTGATCATCGGCTGAAACTGCTTGCCAAAGTCGATCAAAAAATTCAGCGCCTGCGGATAAACCACCCGATAGCCAAAGTATCCACCCGCCAGAAACAAGCTCACGCTTGAAACCATGAAAGGCAGCACATAGCGCTTCTCGTTGCGGTAAAGCCCGGGTGCAATGAAGAGCCAGATCTGATACAGCACAAATGGCGAAGCGACAAATAATCCGGCGACGCCCGCGACTTTCAGATAAAGATTGAAGGGGTCGACCGGATTGAGATAAACCAGTTTTTCCGGCAGCCCATATTTGTGAAGCACGTCGGTGATCGGCTTTTGCATGATGCCGACCAGTCGTTGCGCTGAGAACCAGCACCCAAAAAAACCAAGGACCACCGCAAGCACCGAGTAGACAATTCGCTTGCGCAGCTCCTCAAGATGATCGAGAAAACCCATCGTAGGCATGGCCTCGGGGGCGGGGGCGTGGATGGGAGACGCAGCCGCTTCAGGCATCGGGCGCAACTTTCGGACGCTCTGGTGAAGGGGACAGCTCCCTTTCTATTGCGGGGTTCGCGGCGGCCGCGGGCGCAGATGGAGTCTCGATGTGCGCCAGGGCGCTAGCAGGTTCGAAGGTCTTGGTCTCAGCGATCTTGTTTTCTGCCATCTTCGCTTCCGCGATCTTAGTGCGATCTCCGGACCCGGAATTCTCCGCCGATGGCGGATTGAAAATGCGGCTCGCCAGCGCCCCCAGCGGCGCTTGCAGCGGCGGCAGTATCTGCGGCTTCGTTTGCGCCTCAAGCGTATGGATTTCCGATTCAATCTGCGACCGGAATTCGTTCGAGGCTCTCCGGAACTCGTTCATGATCCGTCCAATTTGGCGTCCGATCTCCGGTAATTTCTTGGGGCCGAAGAGAATCAGCGCCAGAAAAAACAGGAAAACCATCTCGCCTGAGAAGCCGAAACCCATACCGCTATCATAATGCGCCCAAGGCGCGGGTGACTACCAGAGTATCAATAAGGCTTCTCGGCATCTGGCAGTATTCGCTATTTATTTGCCCCGGATCAATGCCGCCCGTCCATAAGGCAAATCTGCGCGACCCACCCGAGAAGCCGCGCCCAGCAAGCGATTTAGGCCGTATGGGTAAGCGCTCTTTGCCTGTCTCTGTGGAATACTGTCCGGCGGGGCAAACCGCCCGCGAGCGGCGTGTCAGAGCGGGCCTCCAAGGAACGCGGGCCCCCGGCGCCCAGCAAAAGCATTCCAGGGTTCCCAGGTGAGATCCAGCCAATTCAGGAGATTTTTTATGAAGAACCACAATGCGTCCTACCCCAATTTCGGCCGCGACTCAATGAGATCAATTCGAACCCGAGCGATGAGTCGGCCCGTTCACAGCGGCAGTGATCCCCTGCTGCGCCACTTTTGTCTTCTCCTGCTGTTCATAAGCTTTTTGACCTTGTCATTGCATGCGGCAGTGACTCCACGTTACGCCTATGTCGCAGACCCCGGAGCGGGCCAGATCCTCGAATATTCCATCAATCCGTCCAATGGCGCACTCGCGCCCATCAAGGGTTGCGCGAGCACACCGGACCCCAATTCTCCCAGCGCGGTTTTGGTGGACAAAAACGGCAGTTTTCTCTATGTCGCGAATAAGACCGCAAACGATATCTGG
Organism: Terriglobales bacterium; assembly: GCA_049589875.1. Classification (GTDB taxonomy): domain Bacteria; phylum Acidobacteriota; class Terriglobia; order Terriglobales; family Acidobacteriaceae; genus Acidiflorens. The sequence goes on along the minus strand of JBAWBR010000068.1, from coordinate 51,044 downwards.
GTGTATGCCATCAGTCCAGCCACAGGATGTCTCGTCACCTCGCCCGCGCCCGCATCCTATCCGTTGGCTGGCACCGGCCCGGTCTCCCTGGGCGTCGGCGCTCATGACTTGTATCTTTTTGTTTCGGATAGTACGAGCGAACAGATCGATGCCTTTGTGATCGCGGATGGCGTTCTTACGCCGGTTTCCGGCAATCCGTTCACCGGCTGCCCCAACGGCGCTGGAATCGCCGTGGATGGCGTAGGCTCCTATGTTTACCAGGCGAGTAATGTCTCCAGCAATGGCGGTAACAGCGGAACCGGTGCCGTCTGCCAGTTTACCTATGGTTCAGGCGGCAAGCGCTGGTTGTCCGCCCCTGTGAGTTACACCACCGGAGCCTATCCCACTCAGGTGGCGCTCGATACGGTAGGCCAGTTTCTTTATGTAACCGGTTCCGGCGCCAATACCGTGGATTCATTTTCCATCGGTAGCAGCGGCGCACTCACCCCAGGCAACAGCATGGCAACCGGTACAACTCCCGTCGGCGTCGCGGTGAATCCCTTTGGCCAGATGGTTTTCGTCGTAAATCAGGGAGGAAACTCAATCTCCTCCTACGCCATCGAGCTTCCCCCATCTCTCGGTTCGCTCGCCGCAAATGGCTCGGCCCTCAAAACCAGTGATGGTCCCAACAGCGTTAGTGTCGATCAAACCGGCCGCTATCTTTATGTCACCGAGAGTGGAGGTTTTGTCGCGGGCTATAACATCAACCCGGCCACCGGCAAGCTGGCCAAGATCCCGGGTTCACCATGGTCCACGGGAGCCGGATCGTCTCCCGTCGCAATCGCAACCCAGCCCTGACGGCGTAAACGTGAGGGCTTTTTATTTAAAGCTATAGCCGATCGACGCGCCGTAGCGAATCGCGTGGTTGGAACTGAACTCTGCATTGTCGCGAATCAAATAGAACCGTCCTTCGGGACGGATGAAAATGTGCTGAAAAAATGAGCGCTGTAAGGGATAAATCTTGACCCCGGCCCCGGCATCGCCCATCAAGTGATTCTTGTTGACATAGCAGTTCGAGCTTCCGCAGCCGCCTGTATAAATGCGCGTGGTTTCAAAGCCCATGCCGCCTTCAATTTCCGCCGCAAAGCGCTTATAGAACCTTCTCGTCCACATCGCATTTGCATCGTAAAACATGGGACGATAATCCCGCTCCAGAACGTCGTCATATCCCTCGGTCTCGCGGCGCACAAACTCGCCCTCTACGCCCAGGTGTTTGTAGAACACGAAGTCGCCGCTGAAAGTCAGGTAAGCGCCGCCCGTCAGCGACGTCGGTTGGTGTGTGATGTCATTGGCTACCCCCGTTCCCGGCGCATCAATGGAACTGAGGCCTGCCGCCACGTCGAATTTCTGTGCCAACCCCGGGGTTGAGAAAGCGGCAATCATCGCCGCCGCAAAGAATAAGAAAAACACACTACGTCGAATTAAATTCAATCGAGACCGTCCAGATGTTTTGACCGCTATCATACATGGGGCGAGCGGCACTTGACTCCAGGAAGTGAACATTTTGGCTGGATACCGCGGGCCGATCGTGTTACTGGAAGGGAATCACGCCGGGGAGCGTCGCTATCGAAACAGCGCAACGCCCTCCCAAGAAAACACTTGCCACACTCGCTGGGACGGGGCTCCAGCCCCGTCCACCAGTGAGCATGTAAGGTGTTTACTTGAAGGTGTAGCCGATGGAAACGCCGTATCGAGTCGCGTGGTTCGAACTGAAGTCGGTGTTGTTGTTGATCCAGTAATATCGCGCCTCGGGACGAACGAAGAAACCGCCCCTCGCATAAAGCTTCAGGCCGCCGCCCAGATCCACATCGAAGTGGTTGCTCGAGGAAATCAGCTGGCTCCCGCCGCAAGACGAAGCGCCTGTGAAGGTACACACCGAGTAATGAGTGTCCATCGCGCCGATGCCGCCAACCGCTTCAAAAGCGATGTGCGGGGCAACTTTCGCCGAGTACACAGCATTGAAGTTGTAGAACACCGGACGATAATTGAGTCCCGAACCGTAAATATCAGCCGGATACGTGCCTTGCGATCCCTTCCAGAAAACCTCGGCTCCGATCCCAAAATTGTGCAGAAACAGCACGTCGCCGCTAAAGCCGGGATACGCGCCGCCATCGAGGGAAGCGGCATTGTGATTTCCATTTGCCGAGTTGGCGCTCGGCGCGCTGATCGTGCTAATGCCAAATGCAATATCAATCTTCTGAGCCTGGGCGAGATTTGGAACAGCGGCCAAGGCGGCGCAGGCTAAGGTCAAAAGCAGGACACTTCGAACGTTGCGTTTCAAGCGAAAACCTCCGATGGAATGTTATGGCTTTTACGTTGGATGCCGTAGGGTACGCGAAAGCTGCTAACGAATATGTATTTACAAGAATTTACGTGTCTCCGCAGGTACATGTTCTTTTCGCAACCCAGCCCCCTGTTCTTTTGGAATCTCGCAATACGTTCTTTCGGAATCTCGGAATATGAAAATCGAAATTTCCGGCGCATCAATATACAAAAGTTAGTAGGCCAGCAGTATCCGCAGATCGCGTAGATTATTGCCCGTTGGCCCCGTAATAATCGCATCTCCCAGCGATTCAAACAATGGATAGGCATTGAAACCAGTAAGTGCCTTCCCCAGGGCTTCCGGGTCGCCCGTTCGGCCCCCGCACCGGGATAGCGTGCTGCCGTCCGCGACCGCTCCCGCAGCAGGACTATTGCCGTCAATACCGTCGGTTCCGGCGCTTAGAACGGTAATATCTTCTCCCGCAATTTTCACCGCGCTGGCAAGCGCAAATTGCTGGTTGCGTCCCCCGGTTCCCCCGTTGCGTACAGTAACAGTTACCTCGCCTCCAGAAAGTAAACAGACGCGCGAAACCTTGCCGCGCAACTCACGCAGCCGGCCAACCAGGTAATCGGCCGCTTTGTCGTAATCCCAGTCGTCGCAGGAGTTATCGATCTCAACCGCGAAGCCTGCACGCGTGGCCGCAATGGCCGCCTCTTCCAAAGCTATTTTGTTGGAGAGAACAGTCCACCACCGCGCTCGCGTGAAAGCAGGATCGTCGGACTTCGGCGTTTCCTCCAATCCATGCTCTTGAAAGAGTCTCGCGACCGGCTCCGGAAATTGTTCAACCAGCTTGTGTTCCACGGCGATCCGCTCGCAATCCTGAATCGAAGTCGAGTCGGGCATGCTGGGGCCGGAAGCCAGCGCGTCAGGTGTCGAATCGGGCACATCGGAAACCAGCACGGAAACTTGCTGCGCCGGGTAGGCGGCCTGCGCCAGCCGTCCGCCTTTCACCGCGGAAAGATGCTTGCGTATGGCATTGATCTCTGCAATCGGGGCGCCCGAATGCACCAGCGCGCGATAAGTGGCCATGAGATCGTCAAGAGAAATTTCGCTGTCTTTCAAAGTACCGATAGGCTTTTCGACAATCGACGATCCCCCGCCCGAAAGCAGAAAGATCACAAGCGATGCGGCATCAAGCGCCCCGAGCGCTTTCAGAACGGCACCAGCGGCGCGAATAGATTCTGCCGTCGGTGTGGGATGCCCGCCTCGAAAATAACGAAAGCCGTGAAGCTGATTATCGGGATCGACCGGCGCAGCAACGATCCCTTCAAGACGGCTGCCCACTTGCCCTTCGAGAGCCGCAGCCATGGTGTGCGCCGCTTTCCCGATCGCGATCACAAAGACGCGGTTGTAGGAGTTGAGATCGTAGAGATCGTCGCAGATGCGCAGCACTCCCCGGTCGCATCCCACATGCCGTGCAAACGCACTCTCAATCGATGCGTTCTTAAGCGCGGCCGAAAAAATATCGCGCGCAGTGTCACGCATGCGAGCGAACTGCTGTGCGCGCTCCGGGGCAATCTCCGCCATGGTGTAGGAATTATATGGTGTAGGAATTATAAAAAAGGCCGTTCACTGTCACTGCGCGACGATCTTGGTGTCGGCGTGAAACTTCTTATAGTCCGAATAACTCTGCTCGGTTTCAACCGGCACGTTCATCATCATGTAACGAACCTTCCCTTTGATCCAATAACGCACGGGAAGCCACGCCTCGCCATTCACTCTTTGCCAGTTGAACTCGCACACCAAGCCATTTTCATAACGCATTCCATCGGCAATGACTTTGGCATCGATTTTGGAGAATACTTTGTCCTGCTCGTCAACCCACAACTTCATCTCCCACGCCAAACCATCGCGGCTCATCTCTTTCATCCCGCCGCTGCCGGGCCGTGGCACAGCATTGAAGACCAGCGTTTTTCTGCCGTCGATCTCATCGGATCCTGCCGCGCTCACGTCAAAGTGTGCCGCGATTTGGTCCACCGGCAGCTTAAGGTGAAACTGCCCGCTCAGCACCCTGTCTTTCTCCGGGTTCTCGCGTCGCGCTTTGGCGACATCGGCTAGCTTCTTGTCTTCGGCCTTCTGTTCTTTCTCGGGCAGTGGCTTCCCGTTATGCAGCGTGTGTTTCTGGTAGGGAGCTCCTTCCAGAAAAATGATCTCGAACGTGTCGCTGGAATCCTGCTTCACCCGCCCCTTCGAATCGAAGGTGAGATCTTTCTTGTGCTCGGTATAGGTATATTTTTGTGCCTCGTCGGACGTCTTCTTGTCATTTGCAACTGCCTCTTCAAGAGACGGATCGAGCGCACTCTCGCTGTGTGCCCAAACTGGCAGAAAAATCGCCAGCAATCCCGCTAGCATCGCGCTACGCACCCATGTGGTTCTAGTCATAATCGTTCTCCACAATATAGGCCGGGATATTGCTATTACTTCGATCGCTGGAAATTGTTTCCCTCCAGCCAAAACTCAATCGCGTCTCTCATCTCGCGCAATCTTCCTTCAAAAAAATGATCTCCCGCCTCGATGCGCACGAGTTCCTTCGGCTCCGCGAAGGTGTCCACCAGCGCTTCGAGTGTTCCGGGTGGCGCAAACTCGTCGCGCGCTCCGCTGACAAAAAGTTTCGGCTTTGCACACGTTCGCAGGCATTCAAAATTGTAAGGCGTCGACCGCACTTCGCCCGAATTATTGGAGGCGGGCATCGCCGGCAACCCGAGCGCAATCAGCGCGCGTACACGATCGTCGGGGCATGCAGCGCGCACCCCCACTGCCGCTCCAAAGGAAAATCCGGCAAAAACAATGGGCAGAGAAAATTCGCCCTCCAGCCAGTCGAGCGCGCTCCGAACATCTTCCACTTCGCCGATGCCGTGGGCGTGCTCGCCCTCGCTCAATCCCGTGCCGCGAAAATTAAAGCGCAGCACCGGAAACCCAAAGCTGTTCAGCGCCTTCATGGCATGAAATACAACCTTGTTGTGCAACGTCCCACCGTATAGAGGATGCGGATGGCACACCACCGCCGCATGAGTAGCCCCCTCAGAACCAGCGTTAAGAAGCGCTTCAAGGCGTCCAGCGGGCCCTGCAAGAAAAAATGAGCGGATGGTAGCGTTGTCGGAAGGCATGGTATCTGGTCGTCAGGTGTGAGTCGTCAGTCGAAATTGTCAGTTGTCAGTAGTCAGTTGTCACTCTTCAGGTGTTAGTCGTTCAGGTGTCAGTAGTCAGTCTTCCGAATCCGAGCTGGCGTGGAAATTCTATCAGCCCGCGAAAGCCCCACGCCCAGAGCCCAAAGCCCAAAGCGCCACTGGCAACTCCCACCGTCGGCTGATACGCTTTCCCGCATGGGCTCGTCTAACCCGGACCTTTTCCTTCTCACGCAGCGCCTCGTGGATATCGACTCAACCACTCCGCGCGAAGGAGCCGTCGGCGAATTTCTTTGCGGCGAACTGCTTCGCCGCGGATTCGAGGCGCGCAAAATGCCCGTCGAGGGTGAGCGCCACAACATACTCGCGACCTGGCCCGCCCAGCCCCAGCCCGAGATCGTCTTCTCCACCCACATGGATACGGTCCCGCCCTTCAAGCCCTCATTCGACGATGGCTCGCGAATCTACGGCCGCGGATCGTGCGATGCCAAGGGCATCATCGCCGCGCAAATCGCTGCCGCCGAAAAGCTGCGCGCAGCAGGCATTTTCGTCGGCCTGCTTTTTCTTGTCGGAGAAGAAACGGACTCGATTGGCGCACAGGCCGCGAATCTCCATCCCATCGGCTCCCGCTTCATGATCAATGGCGAGCCCACCGATAACCGCCTGGCGATCGCCACCAAAGGCTCGTTGCATGCCCTCCTCACCGCCCGCGGCAAAATGGCCCACTCGGCCTATCCCGAACTCGGCGAATCGGCCATCGACAAGTTGGTCGAGGCGCTCCATCGCCTGCAAATGATGTCCCTGCCCACCACTCCCGATGTCGGCCCCTGCACCCGAAACATAGGCACGATTCAAGGCGGCCGCGCCCGCAACGTGATTCCCGACTTCGCCCGCGCCGAGCTCTTCTACCGGCTGGTCGGCCCCTCCAATGAACTGCGCCGCGAAATCGTCGAAACAGTCGCCGGTCTCGCCGAGGTCGAATTTACCCGCGAGGCTCCATTCATGCGCCTGCGCACCCTCGACGGACTGCCGACAATGGTCGCCGCCTTCACCACAGACATCCCGTCGCTCGGCAACTGGGGAGAGCCGCTGCTCCTCGGCCCCGGATCGATTCATGTCGCGCACACGGATGGCGAATTCATAGAGAAGAGGGAACTGCTGGAAGCCGTTGACTTGTATTTCGCGGTAGCGCGAAGTCTCGCCACCCGCGCCGCCACTCCAGCACGCTGACGCCGGTGCTGCCGCAAGTTGGCGCTTAATTACTTGTTTTGTCATTCCGAGTTGTCCCGGAGCCGCGCTTGCGCGGTGAGAACGGCGAGGAATCTGCATTCCCTCTCCTGGCTCGCGGGGAATCTGTCTTTCATTGATCGCCACTGGTGTTCACCCGTCCTTGAAGCCCGCCCCATTCCGGGGTAGTATTCGACTTTACTTTCATCGCTCCCCGCGAAGAGTTCCTGAAAACTCTCGCCCCGAGCTTCATGCAGAGGACTCATGCCGCAAAACTATGTCCCCGCTTTCCTGTTCGTCGCCGTGGTCGGAATCCTGATTCCCTTCACGCTCGTCATCGCCCGCCTCATCCGCACGCAAAGCCCGAATCGCGCCAAACTCATGCCCTACGAGTGCGGCATCGATCCTTATGACAATGCCCGCGGCCGCTACACCGTCCGCTATTACATCATCGCCATCCTCTTCGTGGTGTTCGACGTGGAGACAATTTTTCTTTTTCCCTGGGCCGTGAAGTTCAAATCTCTGGGCGTTTTCGGCCTCATTGAAATGCTGATTTTCCTCGGCATCCTCATCGCCGGTTACATCTGGATTTGGAAGAAGGGCGCGCTCGAATGGGTCTAGGTTCCTCGGGTTTGAATCCAGCGCATTCCGCCGCCGCAGTCGATGTCACCTTCGCTGCCAGCCGCTGGACCAAAGGCAACCTCTTCTTCCCCACGCAGATTGTCGTAAATCCGTTGCGCGTCAGCCGTGTGAAGCGGCGTTTATTTGGCCGTACCGAAGAAAGCATTTCAATTTCCCAGGTTGCGTCCGTCAGAATTTCAACCGGCATTTTCTGGTCCGACATTGTGATCGAATCCACGGGAGGCACCGATCCAATCATGAGTCACGGCCATCGCAAAGCCGACGCGCTCCGCATCCGAGATCTGGTCGAAAGTTTTCAGAGCGCGCGGCGCTAAACGAAACAGTTCCATTTTCAGTTGGACGCAAGAATCGCCGCCTGTGATTGCCGTCATTGACGCTGAGGCGGTCAGATGTTAGAAGAGATGGTTTCCCGCAAGAAAGCGGCTTTGTCCGAAAGACCCTAGCATGGCCGAGGAAGTTAAATCGCCTGTACCGCCACCGCCGCCGGAAGGCGAGAAGAGTCCGACGGCGGAAAAACCCGTTGCCGCAGCTCCCGCAGCATCGCCGAAACCAGCCGCTCCCGCAGCCTCGGACGCCGCGAAATCCCCTGCGCCGCCCAAGCCTCCCGCATCGGCGCCGCCCCCGGCCGCCACTCCAGCGACGCCCGTGGCCGCCACTCCCGCTACCCCAGGTGCCCCTGCTAAACCGGCAGCCAAGCCCGCTGCCCCGGCCAAGCCCGCCGGTCCCGTCCCTACTCCCTGGACTTCGACCCTGGTCGAAAAATACAAGCGCCAGTACGGTTCTGGGATCGAAGCGCAGACTTATCTTGGCCAGAACTATTTCACTGTCGATCGTTCCCTCATCCCCGACTTCCTGCGCCTGCTGCGCGACGACGAGCAATTCGACTACTGCGTCGACGTCACCGCGGTCCACTACCCGAAGCGCGAAAAGCAGTTCGATGTTTTTTGGACGCTTTATTCCTTCGCGCGCAACGAACGCGTCCGCGTGAAAACCCAAATCGCCGACGGCGAATCGTTGCCCTCCAGCTTCCGGCTCTGGCCCACGACCGACTGGCTTGAGCGCGAAGTCTACGATATGTTCGGCATCAAGTTCACCGGCCATCCCGACCTCAAGCGCATCCTGCTTCCCGACGGCTGGAAAGGCCACCCCCTGCGCAAGGACTACGACATCCTGAAACAAGATACGGAATGGGTGCAGATCAACCTGGGAATCGAGAGCGGACAATGATCGATCCAAAGACGCCCGCCCCCAAAGTGATCGAAGGAAACACCCTCGACGAGAAAGTGATGGGCACAGCCGGTTCCAGCCTCACCCGGCCTGGCACCGCCTCCTCAAATCTCGACTTCGACGCTCCCGACAAGCCCTACCTCGATTCCAACGAGCTCATCATCAACATGGGTCCGCAGCATCCCGCCACCCACGGCGTGCTCCGCGTCATCCTCAAGCTCGATGGCGAAAAAGTCATGGGCACTGAGTGCGTAATCGGCTACCTGCATCGCGGAGTCGAGAAGATCGCCGAGAACCGCACCTACACGATGTTCAATCCCTACGTCGACCGCATGGACTACTGCGCCGCCGTTTCCAACGGCCTCGGCTACTGCGAAGCCGTCGAGAAGCTGATGAACGTCGAAGCTCCTTCGCGCGCGCAATATATCCGTGTGATCCTCACCGAACTCCAGCGCATCGCCAGCCATCAGCTTTGGCTGGGCACGCACGCACTCGATATCGGCGCCATGACGCCGCTCTTCTATACCTTCCGCGACCGGGAAGAAATCCTGAAGATCTTCGAAAAATATTGCGGCGCGCGCCTCACCACCCATGCCTTCCGCATCGGTGGTTGCCAGTATGAGATCTATCCCGGCTTCGAGAAAGACGTTAAAAATTTCCTGACCTTCGTCGCCCCGAAAATCGACGAATACGAAACTCTGCTTACCACCAACCGCATCTGGCTGGAGCGCACAAAAAATGTCGGCGTAATCTCCGGCAAGGACGCTATCGCACTCGGTGTGACCGGCCCCGTACTCCGCGCCAGTGGCGTCAAGTGGGATATTCGCAAAGCCATCCCCTACGCCAACTACTCCAAATTCGATTTCGAAATTCCCGTCGGCACCAATGGCGATACCTACGACCGGTACCTCGTGCGCATGGCCGAAATGCGTCAGTCGCTGCGCATTGTCGAGCAAGCCGTCAACGGCATCCCCGAAGGCCCAATCATGGCCAAGGTGCCCAAGGTGATCAAGCCGCCCGTCGGCGAAATCTATCACTCCATCGAAGCGCCCAAGGGCGAGCTCGGATACTTCATCGTCAGCGATGGCTCAACACAGCCGTATCGCCTCCGTGTGCGCCCTCCATCGTTCGTCAACTTGCAAGCGCTGGATCTGATGGTTCGCGGCGCGCTCGTCGCCGACGTGGTGGCCGTTATCGGCACATTCGACATCGTCCTCGGCGAGGTGGATCGCTGATGCTATTTACCTCTATACCGGCGAGAGATGGTTTCGAGACTCGATTTCGGGTGGCGCGGCGCTTCAGCGCTGCGAAGCTCGGCCGTCATTCCATAGCGGCTTTAGCCGCCGAGGGTAGCTACTTCGCTCTCAGACCTAAAATAATCGAGGCGTGTGGACGATGAACGCGCTCACCTCCTATCTCGGCAGCAACCAGCCTCCCGGCAACGCCGGCAATCAGCTCTGGGCGCTGATCTACGTCCTCATCATCTTTGCCGGCGTCTCGGTTGCAGTCATCTGCATGAACTGGATCGAGCGCAAAGCCCTCGCTCATTTCCAGATTCGTCTCGGCCCCATGCGCGTCGGTCCCCACGGATTGCTTCAGCCCTTCGCCGACGCGCTCAAGCTGATGCTCAAAGAAGACATCATCCCCTCCGAAGCCGATGCCATGGTTTTCTGGGTCGCGCCACTGATCGGCTTGGTCGCAGCCTTCACCGTTTACACCGTGATTCCCTTTGGCCCCTCCCAAGCCGTCAGCGACATGAATATCGGCATCCTCTTTATGCTCGGAGTCTCCTCGCTTGGCGTCCTCGGCATCGTCACCGCCGGCTGGGCCTCCAACTCGCACTATCCCCTCATCGGCGCGCTGCGCTCCAGCGCCCAGATGGTCTCCTACGAAGTCGCCATGGGCCTCGCCGTGGTTTCCGCCGTTCTGATGACCAGCCTGAACTCGACCGGCACCGGCACGCTCAGCATGATCGGAATCGTCCAGGCGCAGCACCAGCAGGGAATCTGGTTCATCTTCAAATTCTTCCCCCTCGGATTCATCGCCTTCTTCATCTTCGCCATCGCCATGGTGGCCGAGACCAACCGCGCTCCCTTCGATCTGCCCGAAGCCGAATCCGAATTAACTGCCGGCTTCCATACCGAATACAGCGGCCTGCGCTGGTCGCTCTTCATGCTTGGAGAATACGCGGCCATGATCGCCGTCTCTTCCATCGCCGTCACCCTCTGGCTCGGCGGATGGATGCGGCCATTTCCCAATCTGCTGAACGGCCCCGCCTGGGAATTTATCTTCTCTCTATTCCCCGGCCTCACCTTTGGAGCTCTCGCCGCCTTCGCCTTTATCGGCACTGCCCGCATGTCCTCGCAGGCCTTCTTCAGAATTCAGCGCGCCGGCCTCGGAATCTTCGCCGCGCTCCTCGGCTTTATCGCATTCGTGCTTCTTCTGATCGCCGTCGCAGGCCGCGCTAACGACGCCAGCCTTGCCGCCCGTTTCCGCGAAGGCATCGACTACGTTTACTGGTTTGTCTTTAAAATCGCCATCTTCATGTACCTCTTCATCTGGTATCGCGCGACCTGGCCGCGTTATCGCTTCGACCAGCTCATGAGAGTGGGATGGAAAGTGATGCTGCCTATTTCACTCGGCGTTCTCATTCTCACCGCCATCGTGGGGGTGCTGATCTAATGAACCCTCTTCTGATGAATCAGGCGGTAAACGCCGGCTCCGCCCCCGTGGCGACTCCATGGTTTTTTTACGGGCTCGCGGCCGCAGCAGTACTCAGCGGCGTGTTTGTCATCACCCGCCGCAACGCCGTGCACTCTGCCCTGGCCCTGATCGTCACATTGCTCTCGGTCGCCGGCCTTTATCTCATGCTCTACGCCCCGTTCGTCGCTGGTGTCCAGATCATCGTCTATGCCGGCGGAATCATGGTCCTGTTCCTGTTCGTGATCATGCTGGTCAACATCGAGCGCGTCTCAAAAGAGAGGCAGTATAACCGCATCTGGCCCGTAGGATTGCTGGCCTCCTGCGCGCTGTTCGCTTTATTCCTCTCCGCATTCATAAAGGGCAGATCGATCCTGCCGGAGCGCATGATCCCTCTGCCCGAAACTGTCAACACGCAGCAGATTGCCGCCGCTCTCTACGGAGAAGCCGGCCGCATGGGTCAATACACGTTCGCCTTCGAGATCGCCTCCTTGCTGTTGCTGGTCGCGATTCTCGGGGCGGTAATTATGACGAAGAAGAAAATTTGAGTTGCTTTTGCTGGTCGCGATCCTGAGCGCAGTAATTATGACGAAGAGGAAGATTTGATCCGCCTTTGGGTGGCGCAGCGCTTTAGCGCTGCGATCAGGCCGTCTCGGTTTGGCGGCTTTAGCCGCTGAGGTTAAATGGTACCGATTACAACAACGCACTATCTGGTCGTCGCCGCGGCGCTTTTCATTCTCGGAGTGGTCGGCGTCCTCACGCGCCGCAACGTGGTCATCATCCTGATGTCGATTGAGTTGATCCTGAACGCCGTCAATCTGAACCTGGTCGCATTTTCCCGCATGTGGGGCAACCTGCATGGACAGATATTTTCGATTTTTATTGTGGTAGACGCCGCCGCCGAAGCCGCAGTCGGCCTCGGCATCCTGATCGCCTTCTTCCGTAATAAAGAGACGATCAACGTGGACGAAATTGATTTGTTGAAGTGGTAGAAACGCAGTTACTAGCTCCTGGCTCCGAGCTTCTAGCTCTTGTCATTCCGAGCAAAGCGAGGAATCTGCAGTTGTGGCGAGATTAATGGAATTCACAAAGCGGCAAGCGGTAAAGCTAGAGGCCAGAAGCCAGTAGCTGGAAGCTGATTACAACGACATGTTCTTAAACCACATCTACCTCATCCCGCTCTTCCCGGCCTTCGGCGCCGCGATCATGTTTTTCTTCGGCCGCCGCTTGCAGAAGGCTACGGTCAATGCGGTCTGCGTCGGCGCGGTCGTGGTCGCGTTCGCATTCTCTTGTTTCGCCGTCATCCAATACGCCCACTTCGCCCACGGCACCGGACAGCCCTTCGAAAAGATCATCTATACCTGGCTCGGTTCCGGCGATTCGCATCTCACCTTCCTCAAAAAAGACGGCACGCCCTCCGCCTTCAACTCCGATTTCGGTTTCCTCCTCGATCCGCTCTCCGCCATCTGGCTGCTCTTCGTCACCGGCGTCGGCATGCTCATCCACATCTACTCCACCGGATACATGGCGCACGAGGGCGGCTACTACCGCTTCTTCGGATACCTCAACCTTTTCATGTTCGCCATGCTCACGCTCATCCTCGCCAACAACTACATGTTGTTGTTCGTAGGGTGGGAGGGCGTTGGCCTCTGTTCCTACCTGCTCATCGGATTCTATTTCCATCGCAAGTCGGCAAGCACTGCTGCCAACAAGGCTTTCATCGTGAATCGCATCGGCGATGCCGGCTTCATCCTCGGCGCGCTGACGCTGGTCTGGTATCTCGGATCCTTCCGTTTTACCGAAATTAACCATCTGCTGCGACACGGAAATCATTTCGCCATCGGCGATCCCGTCCTCACCATTGCCGCGCTCCTGCTCTTCGTCGGCGCGACCGGGAAGTCTGCCCAGATTCCTTTATATGTCTGGCTGCCCGACGCCATGGAAGGCCCCACGCCAGTCTCCGCCCTCATCCACGCCGCAACCATGGTCACCGCAGGCGTCTACATGGTCGCGCGTTCCAATGCCATCTTCGTTCTCGCGCCCACCGCGATGAAAACCGTCGCCATCATCGGCGCGCTGACCGCAATCTTCGCCGCGTCTATCGGCCTCGTTCAAAACGACATCAAGCGCGTCCTTGCCTATTCCACCGTCTCGCAGCTCGGATACATGTTTCTCGCCCTCGGCGTCGGCGCATTCACTGCCGGAGTCTTCCACGTCTTCACGCACGCATTCTTCAAGGCGCTCCTCTTCCTCGGCTCCGGCTCCGTGATTCACGCCATGTCCGGCGAGCAGGATATGAAATTCATGGGTGACCTCCGCGGCCGCATTCCCATTACCTACAAAACCATGTTCGTCGGCATGCTCGCCATCGCAGGCATTCCCGGATTCGCCGGCTTCTTCTCCAAAGACGAAATTCTCTGGCAAACCTGGTCCTCCGAAGGCGGAGCCTATCGCATCCTCTGGTTCGTCGGTTTCGCCACCGCGCTGATGACGGCGTTTTATATGGGCCGCCTCATCTTTCTCACCTTCTTCGGCAAGCCGCGCATGAGTCACGAAGTCGAGCACCACATCCACGAGTCGCCCAAATCAATGACCATTCCTCTGGTCATTCTGGCAATCTGCTCGGTTTTTGCAGGATGGCTCGGCCTCCCGCACAGTCTCGGCGGCTCCAATAGGTTTGAGAAATTCCTCGAGCCCGTGTTCGCAAAGGAAGCTCCAGTCATGGGCGCTGAGGAGCCCATGCAATTAGCCGCTGGCCAACGCGAAGAAGAGCACACCGACCCCATGGAATACGGTCTGATGATCCTCTCCGTGGGAGCCGCCATCGTTGGCCTTGGTCTCGCCTACCGCTCGTACGCGCGCGCCGGCAAAGATTACCCCGAACCGATCGCCGTCGCCTCCCCACCGCTCTATAAGGTGCTCTACAACAAATGGTTCGTCGACGAGGGCTATGACTACGCCTTCACCGGCCGCCGCAAGCTAGGAGACGTGCGCCTCGGCGTAATGGGTGCCGGCGAAGCTTCGTCCTGGTTCGACGCAAAGATCATCGACGGAGCCGTCAATGACGCCGGCTGGATTACGCGTGCAGTCGCTACACTTTCCAGTTGGTGGGATAAGTGGATCATCGACGGTGTAGGAGTAAATGGCCCCGCAATCGTCGCCCGCATGATGTCGTATCCCGCGCGCCTTTTCGAATGGGGCCTTGTGCAATGGTACGCGCTGGTGATGGTCGCCGGCCTGGTAGGTTTTGCGGTCTATTACGTATGGAAGTGAGCTTCTAGCCGCGAGTTTACTGAGAACTGGCAACTGAGAACTTGCAACTGGCAACTGGCAACTGAGAACTGTTCTTATGCAGAATCACATTTTATCCATCATCCTCTTCACGCCGCTGGTGGGCGCATTCGTCCTCCTCTTCGTTCCCAGGGAGAACAAGAACGCGATCCGCTGGATTGCCAACATCTTCGCGCTCGGCGGCTTCCTGATCTCGATCCCGCTGGTGCCCATGTTCTGGGCGCAGCGCTTCGATCCACAGCAATTCAAGTTCCTCGAGGGCGCGGCCAACAATTGGATCCCCTCCATCGGCGCGGGCTACAACCTCGGCATCGACGGTATTTCCTTCCTGCTGATCATGCTCACCACGCTGCTCGGCTGGATTTCGATCCTCTCCTCCTGGACTGCCATCGAGAATCGCGTCAAGGAATATTATGTCTGGTTTCTCGTCCTGCAGGTCGGCATGCTCGGCGTTTTCATGTCGCTCGATTTCTTCCTCTTTTTCGTTTTCTGGGAAGCGATGCTCGTTCCCATGTATCTCCTCATCGGCATCTGGGGCGGCCCGCGCAAGCTTTACGCCGCCATCAAGTTCTTCCTCTACACGCTGCTCGGCTCCGTCCTGATGCTGCTGGGCATCATCTTCCTCTACTACCATCACCATTCGCTCACCGGCGTTTTCACCTTCAGCATTCCAGAGCTGTATAAAACCGCGCCGCTCATTCCATTCCACGCGGCCATCTGGCTCTTCCTCGCATTCTTCCTCGGATTCGCCATCAAGGTTCCAATGTTCCCCTTCCAGACCTGGCTGCCAGATGCTCACGTCGAAGCGCCAACCGCCGGCTCGGTCATCCTGGCCGGCGTTCTGCTGAAGATGGGAACTTACGGATTCATCCGCTTCTCGCTGCCGTTCTTCCCACAGGTCATCACCAGTTCCCACCGCTTCCTCGGCTACACGCCGCGCGGCTGGATGGTCGGCCTCTCCGTCGTCGCCATCATCTATGGCGCGCTCGTCTCGCTCATGCAAAAGGACATGAAGAAGCTGGTCGCCTATTCCTCGGTCAGCCATCTCGGCTTCTGCACCCTCGGCATCTTTACTCTCGTTCCTCTCGGTCTAAGCGGATCGGTCCTCCAGCAGATCAATCACGGCATCTCGACCGGCGCGCTCTTCTTGATCGTCGGCATCCTCTACGAACGCCGCCACACCCGCGAGATCGCCGAATATGGCGGCATCTCCAACGTCATGCCCGTCTACGCCACCATCACCATGATCATGTTCCTGTCGTCGATGGGCTTGCCCTTGCTGAATGGCTGGGTTGGCGAATCCACGATTCTCATGGGAGCATTCACGGCGAACTGGAAGTGGGCGGCCTGGGCGGTGCCAGGTATGGTGCTGGCTGCCGCCTACCTGCTCTGGCTCTATCAGCGTGTCTTCTTCGGCACGGTCACAAATCCAAAGAATGAAAAGCTCCACGATCTCACGCCCCGCGAGATGCTCACCTTCGCGCCGCTCGTCATCTGCGCCTTCTGGATCGGTCTCTATCCCAAGCCGTTCTTCCAGATCCTCGAAACGCCGGTAAATCAGATCACGCAGAATATTCAAATGCACAGCGCGGACGCCCAAGCCAACGCGCAAGCAGCGCCCGCGCCAACCGCAGTCCCCATAGCCCAGGCATCCATTCCAGCGAAAGCGAGCAACTAAGTGCGATTCCTGTCGCCAACCGAATACCGACTCATGTTGCCGATGGTTGAGCTCGCCATCTTCGCCATCGGGCTCCTGCTCATTGATCTGATGATCCCGCGCGAGTGGAAATGGCTGAATGCCGTCGGCGCATTCATAGGCGTGTTTTTTTCCGCCCTCTGCGTGTGGCAGATTCAGATGACATCGCCCCGCGGCGCCATCGGCTTTTTCAATACCTTATTAGTCGATCACTTCGCCCTTTATTTCTGGTATTTGTTCCTCGCTTCCGCAGCCATCACCATCCTCATCTCCGCCCGCTATCTCGAGATTGAAGACGAGAACCACGGCGAGTATTACGCCCTGCTGCTGTTCTCCGTCATCGGCATGATGTGCATGGCCGCCGGTGTCGATATCGTGCTCCTGTTCATCGGCCTCGAATTGATGGCGATCTCCATCTATGTGTTGGTCGGTTTCCTGCGCCGCGATCGCCGCTCCAACGAAGCCGCTTTGAAATATCTGCTGCTAGGCGCATTCTCCTCCGGCATCTTTGCCTACGGACTTTCGCTTTTCTACGGCCTCTCCGGCAACACCAACCTGCGCGATATCGCCCGAGCCGTCGCCGCTCAGGCCAGCCAGAATCCGCACAATCCAATTCTGATCATCGCGCTCCTGACGACCCTAGTCGGCTTGCTCTTCAAAATTGCCGCCGTTCCTTTCCATCAGTGGGCGCCGGATGCCTACGAAGGCGCGCCCACCAGCATCACCGCCTTCATGTCCGTCGCGGTAAAAGCCGCTGGATGGGCGCTCCTGCTGCGCATCCTGATTTTTGCTTTACTCCCGCTGCGCTCCGTCTACACGCCCATCATCGTCTTCGTCGCCATCGCCACCATGACCGGAGGCAATCTCGCCGCCCTCACCCAGACCAACACCAAGCGGCTGCTCGCTTATTCTTCGATCGCCCATGTCGGATACATGCTGCTCGCCCTCGTCGCCATGGGCACCTCGCCCTTCGGCAGTCCCGGATTCAACGACGGCATGAAAGGAATCCTGATTTACCTGCTCGTCTACACCTTCATGAACCTCGGCGTCTTCGCAGTGATCACCTCATTGCGCCAGCGCAATGTAATCGGCGACGAAATCGACGACCTCGCCGGCCTCTATCAGCGTGCCCCGTTCGAAGCCGTGCTCATGCTTTTATTTCTTCTGTCGCTCGCCGGAATCCCGCCCGCAGCCGGCTTCCTGGGCAAGTACTATATCTTCCTCAGCTTGATCGAAAGCCAACACTACTGGCTCGCCTCCGCGGCCGTTCTCTATGCCTTGTTCGGGCTTTATTACTACCTGCGAATCGCCAACTCCATGATGATGCGCGCCCCCACCGAAACCGCAAAGTTGCCGCTCAGCCTGGGCATGCGCTTCGCTCTCGGATTCACCGCCCTCGCCACTCTCGTCATCGGCGTCTTCCCTGAGCCCTTTATCCAAACCGTGAACTGGACCCTCGGCATCGTGCAAACCCCCCACGTCACCGCCATGGTCCGCTAACCAGCGGCAGGGCCGCAGTTGCAGAGCATGGTAAGCTCAGGTGTCTTCGATTTTTCCCTGGGAGTGCCCCCTTGCGAACCTTTCTGTCTTCAGTATTTGCCCTTTTTCTCCTCATCTCAATCTCGCCCGCCCAGAACAACTGTAGTGGCATGTCGCAAGGCATCAACGCCAGCCTGAACGGTTTCATCCCGTTCCCCGCGGATAATCTCTGGAATCAAAACATCGCCAGCGCCCCAGTCGATCCCAACTCCGCCGCGCTGATCAACTTCATCGGCGAAACCACGCCCCTGCACCCCGATTTCGGTTCCGGCCTTTACGACGGCTCCAACATCGGCATTCCCTATATCGTCGTCAGCGGCACTCCCTTCGTGAACATCACCTACACTGCCTACGGCCCCGAGAGCGACCCCGGACCAATGCCCATCCCAGCCAACGCTCCCATCGAGGGTTATCCCAACCCCGGCAGTGGCGACCGCCACGTGCTCGTGCTCGATAGCGATAATTGCTGGCTCTACGAGCTTTGGAGTTCGTATCTCACAAGCGGAACTTGGCGCGCCGGATCGGGCGCCGTTTGGGATCTGCTCAACGATGAGCAGAGGCCTTACACCTGGACCTCAGCCGACGCCGCCGGGCTCTCCGTGTTCGCCGGACTCGCGCGTTACGACGAAGTCGCCGCCGGCCATATCCAGCACGCCCTGCGCTTCACGCTGCCATATAGCCAGGCGGCGTTTACTCCTCCCGCCAGTCATTGGGCCGCAACCTCGACCAATCAGTATGCCTCGCCCATGGGAATGCGGTTGCGCTTGCAGGCAAGCTACGACATCTCCGGATTCCCTCCGCAATCCACCGTGATTCTCACCGCCCTCCAGCAATACGGAATGATCCTGGCCGATAACGGCGGCGACGCCATGTTCATCACCGGCGCTCCCAACGATAACTGGGACAACGACGACCTCGCCGCGCTGAAAACCGTGCCCGCCTCCGCCTTCGAAGTCGTCTTGATGGATCCTCTCTACACCTCGGCCAACGTTCCCAAGGGCGCCGCTCCCGTAATTTCAAGCTTCACCGCCAGTCCCTCCGCAGTCGTCTCCGGCTCCCCCGTGACCTTCAACTGGAGCGTCGCCAATTCGCAATACAACATCGTCTCCCCACAAGTCGGAGCAATTCGGGGAACATCCGCAACAATCACGCCGACGGCCACCACCACCTACAAGCTCTACTCCACAAACCAGTATGGACGCTCCACCGCGCAGGTCACCGTGACGGTCGATTCGAGTAACCTTCCAACCACCACGGCGCTGACCTCTTCCATCAATCCCTCGATCTCCGGTAAAGCCGTAGCCTTTACGGCCACCGTCTCTCCGCAGTCCGCTGGAGCAGTCCCGACCGGCGAAATTACCTTCCAAAATGGCTCGGCTGTAATCGCAAACGAGAAACTGGTTAACGGAACCGCGAAGTATTCCACCGCCGCGCTCCCGCCCGGCTCAAACACAATTACCGCCGCCTACACTGGAGACACGAATTACAGCGGCAGCACGTCAGCCCCGCTCACTCAAGTCGTGCTCGCGACGACGACCACCACAATAGCCTCATCCACGAATCCGTCCTCCTACGGTCAGGGCGTGACTCTTACAGCAACCGTCGCGTCTACCATCGGCCCACCGCCCGATGGAGAAACCGTAACCTTCGAGCAGGGCTCGACAATTCTGGGAACCGGAACAACCAGCGGAGGCACTGCGACTTTCTCCACCTCCGCGCTCGCCCCCGGCACTAAATCCATCAAAGCCGTTTACGCCGGAGATGCCAGTTACGCGGCCAGCACCTCGACAGCGGTCAGCCAGGTCATCGGCAAATCCGCGACCACAATCACTCTGACCTCGTCGCTCAATCCCTCGACCTACGGCCAATCCGTGACTTTCACCGCAACCGTTTCGCCGGCATTCGGAGGCACGCCAACCGGAACTGTCGCGTTCAAAAACGGAACAAAAACTCTCAAAACCGTAACCCTAAGCGGAGGAGCAGCAAGCTACACAGTCTCGAACCTTGCAGTCGGATCGGACACCATCACAGCCACCTACAACGGCAGCACAGATTTCACGACCAGCTCGGCAGCCCTGACCCAAACCGTCAACTAAGCCACGCGGGTGGCGATTCCGCTGGCAGAATTAAGAAAAAGTGTGACCCACCCTTCAGCCTGCAGAATCACGAAAAAGGGTGACGTGTGGCCCAGGCTTCCGCCAGCAGAATCACGAAAAAGGGTGCCCTACACATCGCGATTTTGCGATGTGTAGGATTCCAGACAGCCCTGCATCTTGAGATTTTGATTTTGTTCGGACGGCTGGCCCAGGCTTTTAAACTCGCCGGCGCTGGCAATAAAAAGGGTGCCCCGTCCTTCGCGTTCTGTGCGAAGGGCGGGTACCATGGCATTTATGGCAACCATTTCAAGGCTCCTGCGAAGGGTTCGCCGACGTTCGTTCTTGTTTGATGCAAGGACAACAATCCTTGTCGCAGCTGTGACTGCGACACCGCTTGTGCTGTTCGCAGCTCAGCACGAGGCTATTGCCATCAAGGCTAGCTCGGTCAGCAAGCAAGTAGTGCTGGTTGATGGTGAGGTCGGAGGAAAGTCGGTGCAACTGGAGTGCTTCTTGTCTGTTGCGCATTGCAAGGTCCCAAAGGAGGGAGACTATGTGCTCATCAGATTTCCTGAGGGAGAGGGCCCCTACATGGACTGCCTGAATGTCCATCTGTATGAAAAATCGAACCGGTTGCGAGGACAGAAAATCGGCGACTATTGTCTACTGGGTGAGTGAATTCCTACCGGCATTACCTCGCGAAATCACGCGGGGTCGGGGCGGGTGGCCCGCCCTTCACGACGTCTCTTTCTTCGTTTCCCATAACGAAACGTGGGTGCCCCATCCTTGCGTTTTTTGCAAGGGTGGGGGACGATGCTGCTGGTACGCTGAGCTTGTCATGCCTCGCGGCCTGCATCGTTACTATGGCGCGCACCATCTGCACTTTATCACGTGTTCGTGTTACCGCCGCATGCCCTTCCTGGGCTCCGCACGGAGCCGAGATCGCTTCCTCTCCGTGCTGGAACAGACTCGCCAGCGCTACCGTTTCGTGGTTGTGGGATATGTCGTAATGCCGGAACACATTCACTTGCTGATTAGCGAGCCGGAGGTCGGAACTCCTTCGACGGTGATGCAGGTGTTGAAGCAGCGTACGGCTCGGACTTTGTTGCCGAAGACAAAACGGCGAAATCCGCGCCAGATCGAACTTTTTGGAGAGGCTCCGGAACGTGCGCCGTTCTGGCAGTGCCGCTTCTACGACTTCAACGTTTGGACACAGAAGAAGCGGGTCGAGAAACTCCGTTACATGCACCGGAATCCGGTGAAACGAGGCTTAGTGGCGGAGCCTGAGGATTGGTGCTGGAGCAGTTACCACTTCTATCTTCTCGGCGAGCCCGGGCGGGTGCGCGTGAATGAAGGATGGAGAAAGATTTCGTTTGAGGCGCGGACGGCGTGAAAGGCAAGTCCCATAGTGCGATCCGCCTGCCACCCACCCTTCGCAAAAACCCGCGAAGGATGGGGCACCCGGCGCCGGTCGACAGAACATGGACGGCACCATGAAGGAAAGTGAGGGACCTTGTATGCCAAGATGTGAGTGTGGACTTCGATACTCCACCGTTTTAGTGCTGTTGTTCCTGATGGTTAACGTGGTACATGGGTCAACTGATCGGGTGCTCAATGCCAAGCTGGAGGAAGCTATCGCAAAGGTACGGGCAGAACAGTCACCCATGGGGCGAGCCGAAGCCGCGGAGAGTCTTGCGGATTTAACACATCGAGTCAAACCAATTTCTGTCGACGATAAAACCATCACTGATATGGTGTCGCTCCTAGATATTCCGGATGATTCCGTCCGGGCTTGGACAGCAGCAGCACTGGGAAACCTTGGGCGGAGAGCCAAAGCGGCAGTTCCGAAGCTCTTGGCTCTGCTCACTGAAGTAGATTGCATTGAGGGAGATTTGACTTCAGCCGCCTCCATAAGACCGGCGCTAAAGAGAATGGGAGTAAAACCGCCGCCGGAACCCTCGTACAATGATTGTCATAAGCCTCAATGAAAGGCGGCGGGTGGCCCACGTCTTGCCACCGCCTAAGTCCCGATCCTCAGTCCACCCAAACCGCGGGTGCCCCATGTCTCGCGGTTTTCGAGACATGGGACTGTCGGCGGGTGGCCCAGGCTTTTAAACTCGCTGGCGCTGGCAATAAAAAGGGTGCCCGTCCTTCGCGTTCTGTGCGAAGGGCGGTACCATGGAGGCTTGCAGTGACGGTCTTATGCGGCCCGATGCAGAAACCACATGGTGCAGGCAGCATCGTACTCACCCTGGCAAAAAGCGCAAGGGATGGGCACCCGCAATTCGTTATGGGAAAGAAAAACAGGATGCCGTGAAGGGCGGGCCACCCGCCGATTCACCTGCTTATCTCTATGACGGCGACGGCAACCGGGTGGAGAAGACGGGCAGCAAGATTTACTGGTATGCGGGGAGCGAGGTTCTGGACGAAACCGACCAAACCGGGAGCGTCACGAATAGTAATTTCAACGAATACATTTTCTTTGGGCGGGTGGCCCAGGCTTTTAAACTCGCTGGCGCTGGCAATGAAAAGGGTGCCCCGTCCTTCGCGTTCTGTGCGAGGGGCGGGTGGCCCAGCCTTCAGCAGGCAGAACCACGAAAAAGGGTGCCCCATCCTTCGCGGCATTTTGCGAAGGGTGGGCTTTCAGCAAACCTGGAGATTAAGACGGGAAAACCACCCAAGAGAAGAAACGAAAGAGTCCACGGGAAACGACCCTTCTCTCCCGTGATCCATACAATAGAATGTCATGGAATCACGAAAACACCTACGAAATTCTAGGGCTCTTTTGTCTACTTTCGTATCCCCGAAACAGTCCTTCAAACGTCCACCTTAGTACCCTCTACTAAAGTAGACGTTTTGGCTTCAAAGAGGGCCCTCTTGCGCTCTCCAGCCGGGCCACTGAATCCACATGTCTGCATTACAATTCCCGCATGCCCGAATCGCGCAAGCCTCCCGAGAGCAAGGATCCTTTCGTCTCCCTCGCGCGCTACTCTGAGATTGGTTTCATCATTCCCGCAGCCGTTCTGCTCGGATTCTTTCTCGGCAAACTTCTCGATTATTGGCTGCATACAAAATGGCTCTATCTCGCCGGTCTTTTATTCGGAGCAGTCGTTGGCTTCACGCAGATGATTCGCATGGCGCTCGGCGCAACCGGTAAAGACCTGGAAACCCGCGCTCCTGGCTCCGACCCAGCCGCCGAAAATTCTTCCGCTCCCACCAGAACTTTACCGCCGAAACATGACTGAGCTGCCCAATCCGGAGCCGTTGCCCGCCGACTTGCGCCTCCAGTCGTTTAACGAACGGGCGCTCCCGCGAATGTTTCGCACGCTTCTCGTGGTAAGCGCGTTACTGCTCGTGCCCGCATTCTGGCGATATGGTTGGATGGGCGCCCTCGGATTTGCCGCCGGAGCCGCCATCTCATGCGTCAATTTCCGCGCGCTCCAGCGCAGCGTGGAGGCGCTAGCCGATCGCATTGTCAATCGCCACAGCCACGAAAAAGGTGGTCGGATCGTGTGGCGATTCCTCCTGCGTTACGGTTTGGTCGGAGCCGCTGCCTATGCTATATTCAAAGGTTCTTCCTTGGCCTTCCATGGCTTCCTGTGGGGTCTCTGTTTGCCCGTGGCGGCCATGATGATCGAGGCGGGATTCGAAGCTTGCGCTGCCTTTCGGCGGGAGTAATGTGCGAGCTTCGGCCTACGATTTAAGAGCTCCAGATCAAAACTCGAAGCTCAATCTTATCGGAGCCGGCTTTTTTAAATGGAACAACTAACTTTTACCGCATTCTTAAACCATCTCTTCGGCCCAACGGTAACGTCGCTTCTGGAGGCGCTGCATGTTCATCCCAAGCATCCCAGGGCTCCAATTAGCGACTCCGTCGCGATGGAGATCGTCGTCGTCCTGCTGCTCACGATCTTTTTCGTTGCGGTCCGGATGCGGCTTTCAGTCGAAAAACCGGGCGCGCTGCAGCACACAATGGAAGGCATCAACGGTTTCATTCAGAATCTGGCCGACGAGATCATCGGCCACCATTCGGAGAAGTTCGTTCCCTACCTGACTGCACTTGGACTTTTTATTTTGACTTGCAATCTTCTTGGCGTGATTCCGGGGCTGGAGTCTCCCACCGGTGTGCCGACGGTTCCCCTCGGGTGTGCGCTGCTGACGTGGTTTTACTACCACTTTGCTGGCATCCGCGAAAACGGGTTAGGATACGTGACTCACTTCATCGGGCCGCAAGAAGGGATGCCTTTGGCGGTGCGAATATTTCTGCCAATACTGGTTTTCCCGATTGAGGTTTTCAGTCATTTGGCTCGCGTGCTGTCGCTCACCGTTCGTCTTTTCGCGAACATGTTCGCGGGAGAGATGGTGACGCTGGTATTTTTCTCGCTGGTACCAGTCGGACTTCCTGTCGTATTTGAAGGCCTGCACATCGGCGTGTCCTTCATTCAGACGTACATTTTCGTGCTCTTGCCGGCAGTCTACTTAGGTGAGGCGGTGGCGCACGAGCACTAAACAAGGTTTCAGGTCTCGGGTGTCAGGCCTCAGGAGATTTCATCTGCAAGCGGTTTTCCTGGGGCCTGAGACCTGTTAACTGACACCCGCCAGCGTGAGGGCGCTAGCTCCCAAGGTATAGCGTCAACCACCCACTGGCGGAAATTCATAAGGAGAAAAAGAGAAAATGCGGAAAACAATGATGTTGGTTCTGTTGATGTTGCTCTGCTCGATTTTTGCTGTTCCGGCGTTCGCACAGACGGGCGCAGGCGCTGCTGGCGGTACGAATTGGGTTGCAATCACCTCTGGCTTCGCTATCGCCATCGCGGCTGGATTAGCCGCCCAGGGCCAGGGACGCGCTGCGTCCTCGGCTTGCGAAGCGCTGGGACGCAACCCGGCTGCTCGCGCGGGCATTCAAGTGGCGCTGATTCTCGGCTTGGCATTCATCGAGTCGCTGGTGCTGTTTACGCTCGTGATTATCTTTGTCAAAGTCGCCTAAGCAGGTGAGTTCGGTGGAAAGGCAAAGCCTCCGCTAGCGCGGAGGCTTTTTTATTTCGATTCGTTTTTCGGCGGTTCTAAACTTTACGGTCGCCATCCCAATCGGAGGAATGATTCTCGGGAGACTTGTTGAGCGCTTCCGCGAGTACTCGGCGCAGGCGGTAGCGGCTGTCGAGATCCATGCCCACGAATTCAAAACCAATTTCGTTTACACGCGCGCGGCGCAGAAGCACCTGTCCGCGAATCTTCTTCACGCCCACCGAAATTTCAACGTTGGCTTCCGAACCCACGCGGAGATTATCCGTACGTGTGCCCATTCCGCCGCCCAGGCTCATCTCGCGCATCAGAATATTTGACTTGCCCCATGAACTGGACAGAGTCGCTGAAAGCGCACGAGGCAGAATGATGCGCTCGTAGCGCCGCTGACGGACCCAGGGACAGCCGGGCGCGGGTTCGAGCGGGGCAATAGCGATCTCCGCTGGTTCAAGCCCGCTGTCTACCAAAGCCTGCGTGCCGTATCGCGGATCGATCTTTGAAAGCGCCTGAATAGCCGCCGTGCGCAACTCGCGGTGCTGCACAAATCCAAACATCTTTTTTTCTTCGACAATACTACGCAGTACCGGAACGGCTTCGGTTTCACGCAAGCGTCCGAGCGACTCGATGACTTTGAGCTGGACGAACGGTAATCGCGACTGAGTTTCGCCGGTACTCGCGAGAGCGATCAGGCTGGCGCTGGCGCTGCGATCCTGGCTCATGCCGATCTCGTCGATGGCTTCCGGCAGAATCATCGGGTCCAGCAATTCTAGAAGTTCAAGCAGAGTACGGCCGCGATCGGGAGCGGCGCCATAAGCGATCTGCCGTACGACAATATCCTGATAGAAACGGTTTAATTCGCCCATGCGCCCGGGCAGGAACTCAAGCAGCATCGTAACATTCAAACGGCTCAGAAGCCCGACAGTCGACGCAGCCTGGCGCGGCTGGCCATGGATTATCAGGCCGCGGAGCTCGATGATCGCCTGCTCGCCGAGTTCGCCCACCAGTTCCACGATGCGGTCGCATTCTTCACGCTTCTGCGCACGGAAGAAGCGGTCGGCCAGATGTTCTACAGAATTCTTGGGGAGCTGTTGAAGAACATCGACTACTTCCGCGGAAATCTGGTCGGAATTTATGGCTTCCTCGATCATCTCCGGAAGCCGATTTTCGACACCGATTCGCGAACGAAGGTCCACTCCCAGGCCCGGACGCTGTGAGGTTATTTTTTCGAACGAGGCGCACAGTGCTGCAATCGCCTTATATTTTTTACTGGAACACGCTTCCTGCCCAAAGCGAGCGAAAGCCGCGCTCAGAAGGCTCTGAATCTCGGGATCGCCCTCATTTGCCAGCGCTTTACCCATCATAGTGATGGCGTTCGACATTACCTCCAGGGGCACGGTCGCATACAAATCGGCAATTTGGGCAAGGCCGAGAGCCGTTTTACGGCGCGGCTCAACGTCTTTCGCCTCAATGCAGCCGCAGTAGTTGGAGAGAATTTTCGCTGCAACTTCAAAATCCTGGCGCTCGCACAGCAACTCAACGAACTGGCGGATATTGCGCGGCGGCACACAAGCCGCTTCGCTTGAAAGCAAAACGCTTTTCTTGCCGGCTTCCGGAATTTCAGCCCAGAACATGCGGTCGAGAATGTCGGCGTGCGACTCGACCAGGATGCCGGCCTTGGACATCTTGTCTTCCTGGACTCGCAAAATCTGGCGCAGCGTGTCCATTTGCCGGCTCATGTGTTCCATCATTTCGTGGACGGCGTTCACTTTGATTTCGCCGCGCTTGTAACGGTCGAGAGCGTACTGGATCGCCATGCTCTCGGCGGCCTTCATCAGTAAAGGTGTATCGGTTTCGGCTGCGCCCTTGGTCGCCTGAGCGGCCAGGCTCTCAAGTAGCTGCGCTAGATTTACTTTCGTGCCGTCCGAGGCTTTTGAAAGTTCGACCTTCAGATCCTCTTGGGAAGAATTGGGCTCCTGCATGGCTTGCCCAAAATGTGTGAGCAGCCGTATGGTCTGAATCACCTCTTCTTCCTGCAAGGGGACTACGCCGCCACTCCATTCCCCTCCCGATCCCTTGCCGCCCGAAAGTCCGGCTGGCAAGGCTCCCATCGGAACCCCTGCGCCACCGCTGCTTCCGCCCTCTGCCCGCGCGCCATTGGCGGCTGCTATCAGCTGGAGAAGTTTCTGAGGGTCGTTCAGCCATTCCTTGAATTCCGGACCCAGTGATTGCGCTGCGAGTTGAGCCGCGATGGAAATCTCGCCAGTTGCGGGATCGGCCGCAACAAATTTAACCTCATTGATCCGGATCGAGGATTCCTTATTATCGCCGAGCGTTTCTTTGATCTGTTTCGCGAAGTCCTCAGCTCGGGAACCACCCATGGCGAAAGCGCGCACCAGGCGTGTGAAGTCCTCCAGCGTGACTTTGTTCGAAAACAAGATGCTGGAGAGTCCGGCTGCGTTGAGCAGATGCGCAAAACTGCGCTCGGCCTGCCCCGATTCGAGCGGAATGCCATCGAGCAAGAGTTTGTTATCGGAGACGCCGAGAACAAAACCAGTGTCTTCGGTCTTCGGTAAAGCCTGTTGCAATTCACGCCAAGCCGTCTCAAATTGGCCTTCTGTACGTTTGTGATTCGTGCCGTAAAGACGTGTGTATTTAATAAGAATGTTCAGGCTGTGGAGGAAAGCCCGCGCCGATGCGCCCCGGCCGGCATCGATTTGAGCGACGTTCGAGATAAGAGCCTCCTCTGGTTAACCGAGCTTTGGTGTCAAGCCTATGACGGAAAGTGACCTAATGCACGATTACGCTGGTAATTAGGTAGTTAGGACTACGAGTTGGTGGAATGACCGGAAGAACATGTCCTACCGGACAGGTCGCGCTACACTATGGATGGAAAAGCCATGAATCGCTAGCTGCGCCGGCCATTCGTGGTTTCGCCACTCCCAATGCAGATCCGTGTGCTGTTGTTTGGAATCCTCAAAGACGTGGCCGGGCGGGCTAGCGAAGTGGTCGAGATCCCCGATGGGGCGCTCGTTAAAGATGTGCTAGCGCGCTATGGGCTCCGATTTCCGGAGTTCGCCACAATGATGCCCGCTATTGCGGTGTCCGTGAATCGGGAATATTCGGCGGCGGAGCGAGTGCTTGAGCCAGGAGATGAGGTTGGGCTGCTGCCGCCGGTGAGTGGTGGGGCGGCGGATGTTGACCCGGCGTGCGGCGAGGTTCTCATCGTGAGAGAGCCGATCTCAACCTCGGCTGTGGTTGAGCGCTTGAAGCGTCCACAGCACGGCGCGGCGATAGTTTTTGAGGGCATTGTGCGTGACAACACACGCGGCCGCCACACGCTCTTCCTCGAATATGAAGCATACGAGCCCATGGCGCTTAAGCAAATGGAATGCTTGAGGGAACAAGTTCGCGCCCGCTTCAGCGTGGATGGAGTGTCGATCATCCATCGGCTCGGGCGACTTGAGATAGGAGAGACGAGCGTTTTAATCGTCGTAGCGTCTGCCCATCGTGACGCGGCTTTTGAGGCTTGCCGCTGGCTCATTGATACGCTGAAAAGGACCGTTCCCATCTGGAAAAAAGAGCACTTTGAGGACGGAATGGTGTGGGCTAATGGCGAGCCATTTCCTGAAGAAATTCGACACTCATGAGGCACAATCGGACCGCACCCCGCATCCAACCTGATGACTCCCCAATGAAAAAGTTCTTTTCCAGCATGCGATTTCTTCCCCTCGTTTGCGCGCTTTTGCTGATTGGCGCCGGTCAGCTACCGGCGCAGTCACCGGCCACCACTCTCAAAGTCGACGTCAAACTGGTCAACGTTTTCGTAACCGTGACCGATGCGCACGGCGCTCCGGTGGGCAGCCTGACGAAGGAAAACTTTCTTGTAAAAGAAGATGGGAAGGAACAGAAGATCGCCGTCTTTAATCGTGAATCGGAACTTCCTCTTTCAATTGTGCTCGCGGTCGATACCAGTCTGAGCACAAGAAAAGACCTACCTCTGGAATTGATGTCGGCGCGGAAATTCGCCCACGCCATTCTTCGTCCGCAGGATGGTCTGGCGGTTTACAAGTTCAGCGAGGAGGTGCGCGAAGTTGTGCCCTTTACGTCCGACCTGAAAGCGATCGATGCGGGCATCGACCGCATTCGTAATGGCTCGGCGACCGCGCTTTACGATGCGATTTTCCTGGGCTCGCAGGCCTTGAATCGACGCCACGGAAGAAAAGTAATGGTTGTCATCACCGATGGCGGCGATACGGTAAGTCAGGTCGATTACAAAGAAGCATTGCGCGCCGCACAGGAGTCGGAAGCATTGATCTATAGCATGATTGTTGTTCCCATTGAAGCGAGCGCCGGACGCGATACAGGGGGCGAGCACGCGCTGATCCAGATTTCAGAAGATACTGGCGGCAAATATTATTACGCCACTTCCGCGTCCCAATTGGATGAGGCATTTCGCAAGATCAGCGATGAGCTGCGCACGCAATATCTGCTGGCGTACTATCCCTCGCAACGATTTGCCGATTCAGACTTCCGGCGGATTCAGGTAAATCTGCTCAACGCGCCCGCTGGCGGACCCTTCGAACTGCGCAATCGCGCGGGTTATTACACAACGAAAGGGTCGTGGTAAGCCGATCCATCTTTCGTCCTGGCAATCATTGAGCTGCCGGGTTTAGCAGCCTCTTCTAAAAAAGGCATACATCGTGCCTGTTCGCTCGCCGCATCTAGTAAACTGTCGTATTCCATTCCAATGGAAATTGAGACGTCTAGAGGCAGGATCGTTCCCTGTTCTTTTGAGATTCTGCACCCGGGAGAGTGGCGCTTTGTGTGAATGGTCTGTATTGCGCTTTCGAATTTCTACCACTGTTGGCCTGATACTTTTTGCTTTGTTGGCAACTGTTCCTCTGAGCCCTGTGCTGTCGGCGCAGGAGGGAGAGAACCCGAATGTCGGCACCATCCAGGGCGTGGTTCGGAGCGAGGACAATGGTCTGGTTGAGTCGGCGCGAATCTCCTACAATTCATCGGCCACCGATACTCGCGGCGTTACCCGAACCGGTAAAGATGGGAAATACGTTACCGAGCAATTGCCGCCGGGCACGTACGTGCTGCAAGCCGACGGCCGCGACATGTTGCCCGCGGTAACTACCGTTGTCGTAGTCGGAGGCTCTGCCGCTACCGTCAACTTCAAACTGGATTGGATTAATCCTGGCCCCGTCCGCCTGGAAAGCCGCTTTTCCGGCGATGCCCCGAACGTCTTGCCAATCAACGGGCGCAATTATCTGACTGCCGGGGAAATTTTTCCCGGAGTGCAGGCAGTCGACGGAGCGATCTACGATCCCGGCAAGAGCGGGTTCCAATCGCTCTCTATCGACGGTTGGACCGGACGAACCACGCACTTTGATATCGATGAAATCGAGGCAATGGACGAGACCAAGGGCGCGGCTGTTATGAATTTGCCCGCCGACGCTGTGCGTGAAGTGGTGATTTCACGCGTCACACCGGAGGTTTTTCAGTCCCTGAACGCGACCGGCGCGGTACAAGTCACCACGCGGTCCGGCGGCGATGTGTGGCATGGCGATCTGTTTGGAAATCTGCGCGATCAGTTCCTTGGACTCGCCGGGTTTCCTCCCGGCAGTTCGGATTACAGCCGTCAGCAATATGGATTCGGAATTGGCGGGCCGCTCGTGGGCGGGCCGCTCGCAAAAGGGAAGGCATTTGTATTCCTCGGAGGCGAACGCACCAAGCAGGACGGCCGCCTGCCGATGATGACCGAGGATCTGATTCTTCCGTCGCAGGAGGGATCGCCGTTTTTCAATACGACCGCTTTGCAGAGCGCCTATTTTCGCGAAAACATGCTGACCGGCCGCATCGATTACAACCTTAGCCAGGATAAGAAACTTTTCGTCCGCCTCGGCTATGACAATGCCAATCTGGTCGGACCGCAAAACAGCCAGTCAATGTGGCGCAATCAAGTCAATGTGCCTTCGGCTGCCTTCGGAATGGACTGGAATCGCGGAAGGTTCGTAAACAGCGCACGATTTGGCTATCAGAAACTCGTCAATGCGATTACTCCCGATCTCGCCGATTCGGCTGCCGAGCCTTTCCATATGCAGCTCGGCTCCGTTTCCCTGGGCCCGACTACGGCCGGGCCGCGCCAGACGGTTCAACAGGATTTGTTCGCCCGCCTGGACAGCAGCACACTTTACAGGGTGAACCACGCAATTCGCTTCGGTGGCGCGTTCCACCATATTTTGCAGAACGATTACTATGCGCTGGGATCCAACGGCCCGTCGGTAACCGGTTCGAATGGTCTGGCTACGATTGGGACGATCAATGGGGATCCAAGTTTGCTGCCGCTCTATCCCGGCGACCCGCGTGGCGCGGCAGACAACCCGCTGAACTATCCGGTGGGGACAGTCACCATTTATAACGGTCTGGGGAATTTCAGCGAAAACTCGGCATTCAATCGCCCAAATGGTGGACACTCCGATTATCGTTTTGAAGGCTACATCGCCGATACATTCAACGCGATTCCCAACGTCAACGTGACTGTCGGCGTGAACTACGTGCTCGACACCGGGCGCACGGACAGCGATCTTTCTTCGATTCCTTGTTCGGCGATCAACACCGGCATCGTAACTTCTCCGCCATGCACAGGCAACAGCCCAATCCTCGATGCGTTCGCACTGTCTCCGCCTACAGGTGCATACATTCCGGCCGTGGTCGGTGGAAACATTCTCCGCCCGCTTAAGAATTTCGCGCCGCAGGGCGGCGTGGCATGGGATCCGGGACATAACGGCCGCACCGTGGTGCGCGCCAGCGGCGGGATGTTCTTCGACAACTTCCTGCTTCAGAATACCTATCAGGATCGCATTAACCGCTTGTCGAACGGCCAATATAACCGCAGTCTAACCTTGTGCCCTACTGGATCAGTCCTGTTTCCCAACGGCTCGCTTGTTAATTCCGTAGACGGCTTGGATATCGCTTCACAAATCTGCGGCCAGCCCATCGGGGCAGTTTCAACCGCCCTGCAGGATCTGCAATCGCAGTTCATGAACGCACAGGCGGCGATTCCCAGCAACGCTCCGAACGTTTATTCGCTGGCAAACAGCGTGGCTGATTTCGGCGGTATGCTTGCACCGGGATTTAAGACGCCGCGCGTAGTCCATATGAGCGCTGGAATTGAGCGCCAGATGGGCGAACGCAGCATGTTCTCGATTGACTATGTGCGCGAGTTGGGCACGCAGTTCCCGCTTGGCATCGATACCAATCACGTTGGCGATGCCAGCCTTCTGAACGACGGCGACAATCTCGCTCCGGCGCAGAATACATATGCGGCAGAGCTAACAGCAATCAATAACACCGTCGGCCCGGCAGGATGCCCAACGGCGGCCTTCGCTGGCCCGGGGCCGGGTGGCTCGCAGGCCGCGGTGCAGTGCTATATCAATGATGTGCCCGGCGCGAGTATTGTGAATTTCGCACGGAATGGCTTGGATTCATCGACTTCTTTCTGCGGGCCGTTCCCATGTTCGGTTCTTGGAAAACCGCAGGCTTCTTTTGGCGGCGCGAACCCGGCTGTCGGAGCGAATATCATGTACTTTCCTTCTGGGCGCTCGAAGTATCAGGGTATCCATTTTGCCTATCACACCTCGAGCGCAACCAATCCCGTGCGCCGCGTGGAAAAAATCGATCTGGCGATTGCCTATACCTTCCAGCGTTACCGCAGCAATATCGCCGCACCCAATGGCAGCGGCGGCGATTATTCGATTCTTAATGTGGCGGAAGACTACAACCGGCCGCACCTTGGACATCTTGGCGTTGCAGGTCTTGACCGCACGCACCAGTTCGTTCTTACGCCCACCGTGGAGACGCCGCACGGCCCGCGTCTTTCCATGATCATGCTGGTGGCCTCGCCGCTCCCCTTGAGCGTGTCAGTCCCGGAACTCAATGGCGGCGGCGTGCCGGGAGAAATTTTCCGCAGCGACCTCAGCGGCGATGGCACCGTGGGCGATTTGGTTGCCGGCACTTATATAGGCAGTACGGGAAAATACTCACCCACCAAGTTGAACGACGCGATCAAGAACTACAACCTGAACGTAGCAGGGCACCTGACACCCGCGGGCGGGGCTTTAGTGAATGCGGGATTATTTAACCCCACTCAACTGACCACACTGCAGGCTTATGCTCCGCTGATTTCATCATGCACACCCGCAAATCCTGCCTGTGGATTGCCGGGACACTGGGCGAGCGAAAACTGGCTCAAGACGATCGACATGCGCTTGACTTGGCCTTTCGCCCTGGGCGAACGAGCGAAGATTGAACCCAATCTTTCGATTTTCAACATTTTCAATCTTGCGAATTATGGGGGTCCGGGAGACCAGCTTAGTGGAGTGCTGGATGGCGCGCCGGGTACTTCGCTGAATAACTCGACGACGTCTGGCTATTGCGGCAGCGCGACCAGTTACTGTACATCGCGGCTCGACCGGATTCTTCCGGGTTCGGGCACGTATGCCAATGGCGCACCGCGACAGATACAGTTCGGGGTGCGTGTGACCTTCTAAGTTCGTCTTGCGAGCGGAGCGTCAGTAAGTTCGAACTCCGGCTGACGCGGACTAATTCATTGCAGCCACGTTCGCGATGGTAGTGGGGCGCAATGAAAAAGACAATTCCGCAAACTAGCCTTGAACGTTCAGTGTAGTCGGCTGGGATTGCGTCTGGCTGCTGGGCCCCGCTCCAAACAGATTGAGAACGATATTTTCGTTGTTGTTTCCCTGCGCCAGATTGATGGTGATCTCTCCGCCGGTGTTTCCGCTTTGCCCCTGCGTTTGTCCCACCTGTACCGTCAACTGATCCGCGGAGCCGTTGCTCCCGCCAAAGTTGATTTGAATATTCTCAGGAGAAGAAGGACTGCTGGGCGCCGGCAGGTTGAGAACGAGCTCAGAACCATTGGTGCTTTGCGGCGTTGCAGAGGCAGGAGCTCCGATGTTGATGACAATTTCAGAAGTATTGCTGGCGTCTGCGTTTGCGCTCGGCGTCGATGTGCCGACATGGTACTTGGAGCCGCTCGTTGGAGCCGGAGCGCTTTGCGGATTAAATGTATTTTCAAGTTGTGTAAAAGCCTGTTGCGCGCTGGCCACGCTTCCTGACTGTAACGCCTGCCCGATCGCCTGAAAATCCTTTGCGCGGCCGGCTTGCTGAAACGGCTGTCCACTGGCGAACGGTCCTTGCTGCCCCAGCTGGATGAGGTTCGTATAGTCCTGCTCGGCCGTCTTCGTGTCACCCGCAGAAAGCGCTTGTCCCAGCTGCTGGAGATCCGTCTGTCGTGTTGAGATGAAGCTCTGAAGTTGCTGGTAGAGTGACGTGGAAGTTGTAGATGTGGGGGGAGGGCCGCTGGCAACCGATATTTGGCTGGCAGCGCTTTGGTTGCTGCTCAGATTCACCGTGTCCGCTTGCAAGCTCGGCGCATCCGAACTTGTCGACTGCCCAAAGGTCTGCTGCAATTTTGTAAATGATGCTTGAGCGCTGGCCAGATCTCCCGAGGAGAGCGCCTGGCCGATTGCCTGAAAGTCGGTCGCGCGGTCGGATCGCTGAAAAGGATCGGAACTGCTGAAAGGTCCGCTCTGCCCCAGGGAGACCAGTTGGGCATATGCGTGCTGAGCCGTACTCACGCTGCCGGATTGAAGCGCGCTGCCGAGTTGCTGCAAGTCGGATTGGCGACTTTGATAGAAGCCTTGCAACTCCTGGTAGATTGACGGACTCGAAATCGCTTGCGTTGACATAAAATCTCCCGGCCGCTCGAAGGAGTTCAAGAAGCCTCATTCGCGGTCACAGTGGGATTCATCGGCAGCGATGCAACTGACTTTAGGCAGGAGCGCGAGGTTACTGAAGGCGCATGAGAAATACCTCTGGACCGCAATTTCTGTGATTCGCATTGGAGAGGCGGAGCCTAGCACTCGAAATGTTTATAATCGGCAGCAATGCGCCGCTTTTTTCAAATCCTACTTCTGACGCTTGTACTGCTGACTGTGAGTCTGATTTCGGCGCTGACGGCGATGCAGTTCGCCATCCATGGGCGTGAAGTGTCAGTGCCCGGAGTGATCGGAAAAACTACAGCCGAGGCCGAGCGCGCTGCCTCCGCTTCAGGGTTGCGACTGGCCGTTGAGCGACAGTTCTTTAGTGCAGATATTTCGGAAGGGAAGATCATGACTCAATTGCCGCCTGCGGGAACAAAAGTGCGGCGCGGCTGGACAATCCGTGCCGCCCAAAGTCTGGGCCCGCAGCGTGTTACGATCCCCGATCTGACGAACGCAAGCGAGCGCGCGGCGGAGTTGAATATACGACGCCGCGGCCTTGTTGCCGGTTATGTGGCGTGGGTGAATTTGCCTGATGCGCTGCAGGACAAAGTTGTGTCCCAGAGCCCGCCTGCGAATGCCAGCGGAGTCTCCGCTCCAAAGATCGATTTGCTGGTGAGTCTTGGGCCCGAGGCGGCTGCTTATGTAATGCCGACTTTTTCCGGCCAGCCTTTGGCAAACGCAACGATCGCACTGCAAGATGCCGGCATCCATGTTGGGAAGGTCAGTGTCATTTCGGCTGCAACGCCGGGCGAGCCACAACCGGCATCCGCAGCGTCTTCGCAGCCCAGCGCTGCCAGCGTAATCGTGAACCAGGTTCCCGCCCCCGGGGAAAAAATCGCATCGGGCAGCTTGGTGAATTTTGAAGTGCGGTAGCCAGGGTCTCGTCCCGCCGGTCCTACTCTTTTCTTTTGATTAGCGCAGCGAAAAAGCCATCGCAGGAATGGACGCCAGGAATCGTGCGCAAGTAGCTCCCACTGATCAACGTCTCAATGCTGTCGACGCATAGCTCGCCAGCCTGTTGCAGGCGCCGCAGCTCTTCCTTGCAATCAATGATGGAAACTTCCGGCGATTGATCGAGCGCAGCCTCCACGACGGCCTCGTTCTCCTCAGGCTCCAGCGAACATGTCGAATAGACAAGCCTCCCCCCGGTGGTTAGTTGGGCGATCGCGGATTTCAAGATCGCAACTTGCCGCGTTTGCAGGTTACTCAGATCTTCGCGTTTGAGGCGCCATTTGATTTCTGGGTTGCGAGCAAGCGTGCCGGTGCCCGAACAAGGAACGTCGGCGAGGATACGGTCGAAGCGCGACGAAAACGGAAACTGCCGCGCGTCGGCAGCTACGATGCGCACGTTCGGCAGGCCGCAGCGTTCGCGCAACAGCCGTGCCCGATGAGGATGCAAATCGCAGGCGACTATCATCGCGGCCGGATTTCGCCGCGCCAGCAGGGTTGTTTTTCCGCCCGGGGCCGCACAACAATCGAGCAGCTTCTCTCCTCGCCCAACCTGCAAAGCGACAAGTTGAGAACCTTCGTCCTGAATAGCGATGCGGCCCTCGCGATAAGCGCGACTTTGCGGCACGTCGCAGGAAAGAATGGTGCGCGCCGAGGAAAGCAGTCGCCCTGGTCCAAGTTCAAGGCCCCCGGCCGCTAGTTCTTCCAAGCTTTGCTCGTCGTAAAGGCGAATGCTTGCCGGTGGTGGATGCTGATCGTAGGCGCAAATCTTCCGCGCCGTTACGAGCCCGTAACACTCGACCCAGCGTGCCACCAGCCATGCGGGATGCGCGGAATTGCGACCGAGTGCGAGCGCGTCAGAAGAATGAGCGATTTCGGCAAAGGGATCGGCGGGTCTGGTCGATTCCGCGTCTTCATTTTTTCCCCCAGA
The DNA here is from genome assembly GCA_049589875.1 of Terriglobales bacterium. Taxonomy (GTDB): domain Bacteria; phylum Acidobacteriota; class Terriglobia; order Terriglobales; family Acidobacteriaceae; genus Acidiflorens. The sequence continues at coordinate 14,390 of JBAWBR010000068.1, read as the reverse complement.
CAGTTTGCGCAGCACTGCATTCACAAAAGTTGCGGCCGAGCGCTTCCGTGCCTTTTTGACCAATTCAACGCACTCGAAAATGGCGGCGCGCGCCGGAACGCGAGAAAGAAATGTCAGTTGATAAATGCCGAGTCGCAGCGCGGTCAGCACCTCTTCATCCAGCCGTTCGATCTTCTGCGATGACGCACCAGCCAAATGTCGATCGAGCCACGCACGCCAGCGCAGAACGCCCATGACCAATTCAGTGGTCAGTCCATGATCGAGGTGGGAGAGTGTGGCGTAGCGAAGCGAATGAAGAAGTTCAGCGGCGTAGGATTGGTCGCGCTCCACGCGCAAAAGAATTTCAAACGCGGCAGCGCGAGCGGCAGAGACGGCCATGGCGACTATTGTCCCCCGGCGGCTGTCATGGATTCACGCTACTCTCCAAGCCGTTCGCCGGTTTTTGGCTGGTAGCCGTTAAGGAATTCTTGTGCCGTCATGCGGCGCTTGCCTTCCATTTGAACTTCTGAAAGTTCGAGCGCCGTGCGAGCGCCGCAGATTACCAGAAGGTGTGTTCCATCCACGATAATTGTGCCCGGCGGAACAGTAGCTGCATTCTGCATCGCTCGAGCGCGCTGAACCTGCAATGTTTTCAATCTGAAAGTTGTAAAGGCCCCGGGCCAGGGGCGAAAGCCGCGCATGCGATTAAACAATGCAGCCGCGGGACGCGTGAAGTCCATACGGCCATCGTCCTTCGTAAGAATCGGCGCAAGAGAAGCACGGGAGTCATCCTGCGGAATCGACGTGATCGTTCCGCTTTCGAGTCCACGCAAAGTTTCGATCATTAGTTCCGCGCCAATGGCGGCGAGTTTGGGGGCGATTGTCTCTGCCGTGTCGTCCATTGAAATCGGCAGTTCGCGCTGCATGAGGATGTCGCCCGTGTCGAGGCCCGCGTCAATCCGCATCGTGGTGACGCCCGTGACTGTTTCACCGCTGGCAATCGCCCATTGGATGGGCGCCGCGCCGCGATACTTTGGCAGTAAAGAAGCATGCACGTTGAGGTTGCCAAAGCGCGGCAGATCGACCATCCATTGGGGAATTATGCGGCCGTAGCCGACAACGATGATCGCGTCCGGCGCAATCGCCGCCAGTTGCGCGCGGAACTCTTCGTTGTTCTTGATCGTCGAGGGTTGGACAATAGGAATGTGAAGCCCTACCGCCGCTTCCTTCACCGGAGACGCGACCATCTCCATTCCGCGACCGCGAGGGCGGTCCGGCTGCGAGACGACCAAGGGCACGGAGTGACCGGCCGCAACCAGCGCCTGCAGCGTCGGGACGGCGAAACTTGGCGTGCCGCAGAAGACCAGAATCATAAGTCGGCTATCAGTTCTCAGCTATCAGTTTAAAGCGTCACGCGGAGATGAGACTTCGGTTTGATCCGATCAGATTGGGTTGAGGATGCATGATGATGTGCGGATGACTCTGTGAACTGACAATGATAATGATGACAATTGAGAACTGCCTTCCTACCATTCTCCCGCCTTAACCAGCTTCTTGATTTTGCGCTTGATTAGGTCGCGTTTCAGAGCGCTGATATGCGATATGTATAGCTTGCCATTTAGATGATCGGTCTCGTGCAGAAATGCGCGTGCCAGCAAATCTTCGCCTGTGTGCTCGAAGAATTCGCCGTTCGCATCCTGCGCACGCACCGTGACAATTTTGGCGCGGGAGACATCTTCGCGAAATTCGGGGATGCTCAAGCAGCCTTCGCTACCCCGCTGGCGGCCCTCTTTCTTCACGATCTCCGGATTGATCAACACCAGTTTCGCGCTCGGATCTTCCTTGAAAGTTACGTCGACGACAGCGATCCGTTTTGAGATGCCGATTTGCGGCGCGGCCAGTCCCACCCCACGCGCCGCGTACATGGATTCGAACATGTCTTCGATAAGTTTCTTGAGTTCCTCGTCAAAGGCCGTAACGGTTGCCGCCGGTTTTTCAAGCACGGGATCGCCGAATTTCACTATTGGATAGATCATCTTGAATTCAGTGCTTAATATTTTTTCAGTTGTTCCAGGTATCCCTGAAAATTTCGTTTGGTTTCGCGCAGCGAATCGCCGCCAAATTTCTCAAGCGCGCATCGAGCCAGCGTCAGCGCAACCATCGCTTCAGCGGCCACGCCGGCCGCGGGCACAACGCACACATCGGAACGTTCGTAGGCCGCCTTGACGGGCTCACGGGTTGTAAAGTCCACCGATTGCAATGGCCGTCGCAGGGTGGAGATTGGTTTCAAGTATCCGCGCACGCGAATCTCCTGCCCATTCGAAACGCCACCTTCGATGCCTCCGGCATTGTTACGCGCGCGCGTGAATCCTGCAAAGCCAGATTCTCGCCGATAGCCGATTTCGTCGTGCACTGCCGATCCGGGCGACAACGCAGCCTGAATTCCGCTGCCTATCTCGATCGCCTTGACCGCTTGCAGCGACATGACCGCCGCAGCCAGCAGCGCATCCAGCCTCTCATCCCATTGCCCGTAACTTCCGAGTCCTGGCGGAACGTTGCGGGCAACAACTTCAAACACGCCGCCAACAGAATCGCCCGTGCGCAGAACCTTGTCGACCTCTTCCTTCATACGCTGCTCGGCTTCGGGATCGGCACAGGACAAAAGAATTTCGTCCTTGTGCGCCAGCGGTTCAATCTGTTCCCAGGTGATTTCACGGTCCGAAATTGAAGTTGCCCCAACAGCGATCACATGGCTGGCGATTTCCACGCCCAAATCGCGCAGAAAAAGTTTAGCCAGCGCACCAATAGCCACGCGCGCCGCCGATTCCCGCGCTGACGCCCGCTCCAGCACATATCGAGCTTCCGCAAAGTCGTATTTTAAAGCGCCGGCCAGATCGGCATGGCCGGGACGAGGCGATGCTACAGGTTTGTGCTTTTCAGGGTCGCCCGGCTCAACCGGCAATGACTCCTTCCAATTCTGCCAATCGCGATTCGCAAGCAGCACTGCAATCGGCGAACCGATGGTCTTTCCGTGGCGGACCCCGGAAAGGAAGTGTGCCTTGTCGGACTCGATCTTCATCCGTCCCCCGCGCCCATAGCCCTGTTGACGGCGCCAGAGTTCTCGATCAACAAATTCCTGATCGATTGTCAGTCCAGCCGGCATTCCGGAAAGAAATGCCACCAAAGCCTCGCCGTGTGACTCTCCGGAGGTGAAGTATCGCAGCATGCGGAACACGCATTGTAAATGAAGAGTCGACGAAGGAGAAAAGGGGGTTAGGGGATTTTCCCCCGAATCAGCAATGAAATACAGGTACAATAAATTGACTTATTTTGCAGAATTCCGGGACTGCTGGATTCCGATCCGCGTTGCGCTTCGTCAATTAACACGCGAGGTTCGCCCTTGGTACCGACCCTAACTGCGGGATCTGTGCATCCCGAAAATGCTGATCGCATACGATGCTTGATCGCCGACGATCAGGAACTGCTGCGCTACGGAGTTCGCCGCCTTCTCGAAGACAGTGCGGATTTCGTTGTTGTAGCGGAGGCAAGCGACGCGGCCCAAGCCCTAAAGCTGGCGCTGGAGCACAGGCCCGATCTCGTGCTGCTCGATATCGGCATGCCGGGCATGTCATCATTTGAGGCAAGCCGCCTCATCGAAGAGCATTGTCCGGGCTCGCGGATTGTCTATCTTTCCATGTATGAGGATAAAGAATATGTGCAGCAGGCGGTGCGCTCGGGCGCCAGCGGCTATCTGCTGAAAGACATTCCCGCGCCCATGTTATTGCGCGCGCTGCGCGCTGTACGCGCTGGCGAAGCCTGCTGGAGTCCGCAAGTATTGCCGCATCTGCCGACCCGGAAGCGAAACCATGTTGGGCACATGCCTTTAAGAAGAAATACCCTAACCTTGCGCGAGCGGGAAGTCATGAAACTGCTCGCCGAGGGCCGCACAGTGCGGCAAGCCGCGGCTGCGCTGGGAGTGAGCATAAAGACCGCCGAGGCGCATAAGTTCAACCTGATGCGCAAGCTCGACATCCACAATAAAGCGCAGCTGGTGACCGCCGCGATCCAAAAGAAGATTCTGCCCGTGCCAATCTCAACCTAGGAGCGCCTCAGATTTTGGCAGGCGCAGCCAGCGTGGCGAGTTCTGCCAGATCGCACACTTCAACATCGGCAGAACCCTCTGCGGCGCGCACTGCGCCGATTCCCGGCCGGGCAGATTTGCGATTTACCCAAGCGGTGGCAATTCCCAGGGAACGTGCTGGGATTACGTCGTGATAAATACTCTGCCCTGCGTGAAGCAGTTGTTCGCGAGGGATGCCAAGTGTCCTCAGAGCCAGCTCAAAATTGTTGACTGAGGGTTTGTAACTTCCAGCCTGCTCCGCAGTGATTACCGCGTCAAATTCCACGCCCAAAAGCTTCTTCGTTTCCTCGAATAGATCGTCATCGATATTTGAAATCACAGCCAGCTTATAGCGTTGCTTGAGTCGCCGCAGAGCGGCTATCGTATCGGCAAAAGGAGGCCAACCCGCCACCGACTCAGGCAGAGAATGTATTTCAGATGGAAACGGTTGAAATCCAAGCTGCTGACCGAACGCCTGTATCACAAATTGGAGCACCTCGCGGTAACGTCGATACGGCCCACTCTCCGCCTCCGCTTCAAATTCGCCGTAGAGTTCCAGAATGGCCGCATCGGCGAGATTGCAGTCGTGAATAGCCAGCAGCGCTCGAAGCACCGGCAATATACCCGCTTCCCAGTCGATGAGAGTTCCATAACAGTCAAAGCTGATCGTGGTGAAGCGCGAAAAATTCATGGAGTTAGACAGAGAATACACGGGAGTAGGAAAATGCTATTCCGGCCGTCGGTAGCAAGGTTCGCAGAAACATTCAGAGACTGCGAGCTAGATTTTCTGTTCGCTGAAAAGATCAAGTGTGGGAGCCTGCGCGCCGACTTTCTCATCTTCGCTTTCAACATCTTCGCTTTCAACTGGCGATGATGTTAGCTCTTGCCGTTCCTCCGAGCCAGCCTTTGCCTCACGCGTCTTCTCACCCTGCATGAACTTCTGCGAGTCGAGCAAGGGGCGCGCCAGCGATGGATTGTAACTGGTCCATGGTCCCTCCATACTGCTTTCGCGAACAAAGTGGGCCCGCATCGACTCCATCTTCGAATCGAGATCGTCCAGATAATGCAGCATGAGCGCTTCGGGAAACATCGGCAGTTTGGGCGAGCCGAAATCGTATTGTCCGTGATGGCTGATGATCAGATGCTCCAGCAGCGTTTTCAACTCCGATGGGAAGTCCGGCAGCCGGGTCAGCTTCTCCTGCAGCATCTCCAGTTCGATGATCATGTGGCCCAGCAACTGGCCGCGCGTAGTGTAGGAGAACGACCGGTTATAAGTCAGCTCATGGATCTTGCCGATATCGTGGAAGAATGCTCCGGCCAGCAGAAGGTCGCGATTGATCTGCGGATAATTCCGGCTCACAAGGTCGCAAAGGTTGAACAAGGAAACGACGTGGTCGAGCAGCCCTCCGATGTAAGCATGGTGCAGCGTTTTGGCGGCCGGCGCATTGCGGTAACGCTCGGCGATCTCGGGGTCGGCCATGAACAGCTCGACCAGCGCCTTCAGATGCGGATTCTGGAATGTAGCGATATAGCCCGCCAGCGTCTGCCACAGCTCGCCAACATCTTTGCTAGTCTTGGGCAAATAATCGGAGTAGTCAATCTCCGCGTCCCCCATGCGGCGGAGCTTGTGGATCGTCAGCTGAAAACGATTTTTGTACTTATTAATCAGGCCCTTGATCTTGAGAAAGTCGTCCTGCTCGAAGGTATCGAGGAACTCCTCGACGTTGTCCCACATTTTTGCTTCGAGGTGTCCGGTACGGTCGGCAAGGGTTAGAGCAAGGTAAGGCTCGCCGTTTTTCTTCGGCTTTACCTGCTTTGACGCCACAACGAAGGAAGAGGTGACGACCTTGTTTTCCTGCAGATGACAGTCGCAAATGAAGAACTCTTTCATGGGTCTCCACCAATCAGTGCGGCGCCCAAGGAGGCCGCCGGCATGGGCGAACCTGACCTTACGGATTGCCGCTTGCCACGGCTAAAATACGCCGAGCTTTTTCTTCTTCTTCAGGTTCTTCGACGCGACTTCTTTGTTCGTCGTTTCAATGGGCTTCGTCTGCTTTGCGCTTGCGCCGGTATCGACATAACCGGGCTTCACATCGATGAATGCCTGCTCGCGCAGGGTCGTAAGATACGCGCGCAGTGCCGGCTGGAGCCGCTGCATGTACAGCGCGTCCTGGATATGTGGTTCCGCTTCCTTCAAGGTCGGAATGCCCGCCATCTGGTGCTCGGTCACTTGCAGGATGACATAGCCCTGCTTGGTCCGGATCACATCAGTTACATCTCCCGCCTTCAGTACGAAAACTTTGTCTTCCAGTTCCTTGGCCAGCGTTCCGCGATTGAAGTAACTCAGGTCGCCGCCTTCTTTGGCGGACGGTCCGTCGGAATTTTTCCTGGCCAGGTCGGCAAAAGCGGCGCCTTTGTGAATCTGCTCGAGCACATCCTGCGCCTTGGCCTGCGCGGCGGCGAGGGCAGCCTGATTCTCAGCATCCGTCGCTGGCTCTGGTTTTCCGTCGAGACCGGCGGGCTTAGCGGGTGGCTTGGGAGCAATCAGAATTTCGCTAAGCCGCACGGCCTCGGGCCGCTCCATCTCCGCTTTGTGCTGGTTATAAAACTTCTCGACGTCGTCTTTGTTCATGGCCAGCTTTGAGCCCACTTCCTGGCCAATCACGCGCTGGGTGACAATCTGGTTGCGCATGTTCTGTTTGAATTCCTCATACGACGCGCCTTGGGCCTGGGCCGCCTTTTCCAGGTCTTCCATGGTTTCCAGATTCATCTGCTTGCGCATTTCGTCCAGCTTCTTGAGGAGTTCGGTGTCGCCGGTGATTCCCAGATCCTTGCCCTTTTGCAGCAGCAGTTGCTGATCGATCAGGTCGCGCAACACGTCGCGCTGCTTTTCGGCAAAGGCCCGGTCGGCATCGTTGGGTTCCTGCTGCTGGACTTCCTGCTTTAGCTGATCCCGGCTGCGCACGTATTCTGAACGAGTAATGATCTCGTTATTCACGCGCGCAATAATCTCTTCCACCACCGTATCGGCCGGCAACAAAGCGGGAAGCAGTAGGGTGTATGCCGTCACCACAATCGGAATCAGCAGCTTTTTCATGGATGCTCTCTGAAAACGTGGGTCTAAGCCCTGGGATTATTTAAGTTATTTTACCCCGAGTGAGCTGCAAGCGGTGGGAAGTTCGGACCCTTCTCCGGCTCCCGGCTGGCTGTCCGGCAGGCGGACTGACAACGCTAATATACTCGCATCAGCGTAAGCACGGTTACGTCATTGTGCTTCGGCGCCGTGTGCAGAAACGTTTGAACTTCTTCCAGGATGCGCTGCGATAGAGCCTTTGCGGATGCAACATCGGTCTGCATCAAGCTTTTCACGCTCGTCAGCCCAAACTCCGCACTTTTGCTTTCGGCTTCGACCACGCCACGGGAGACCACCGCAATCGAGCCTTTTTGCCCCAGGCCTACGATTCTCGCGTCGGTGGGGGCAAGGGAGAATAATCCGAGCGGTAGGCCGGTCGCAGGTAGTTCAACGGTGCTGTTTTCATCTCGCAGTAGGCCTGGCGTGTGGCCGGCGTTCACATAGCACACGGTTCCCAATTCTTCGTTGTAACAGCCGGCAAAAGCCGCGCAACTTCTCACGCCACCGGCCGCGCGCATAATCTCAAGGTTCAAACGCCGCGACAATTCAATCATTGCCTCAGACTCGTTCAGTTCGGATGCCGAAAAAATATCCTGTGAGGCGGTGTGAAAACAAGCCTTCGCCGCGTCGAGAATAGGCGCGCAGGTTTCACGTTTCCCCGCCAGGTCCAGCATTCCGAAAATAAAGCGCGTCGGGCCCACGCGTACAAAATCGTGGAAATCGCCGCCGGCCTGCGGAGAAAAATAGCCAACCGATAGGGCAGCGCCTTGAATGGGCGGCGTGGCGGTATGTACGATTTGGGGCACTTCTTCGGGTTTGGAGCCAAACCACTTGGAGAGTACGGCGTTCATGAGGGGGCAAGTTAGCACACTTGGCGACTCGGGGCAATTCGCCAAAAGGAGGCCATGTGGGCCAATTTTCCCTATACGGAAGAAGTCTAAATTTCAAGACTTTGCGTCGGGCAGGGAACACATGCGTAAGTGCCTACCGGCCGTAGGTTTCGCCGAGCCAGCGTGCCATATCGTCAAGCAGTTGGCGGTAATCGGAATGGACGGTCGCCCGCAGGGCGGCTTCGGTTGAACTGCCTTGGCCCAGCCTGGTGAGAATCTGCTGAATCTCTCCCATTCCATAGGTATCGCGAATGTACTCGGCTGCCGCCAGCGACTCCGCATAAGCGACCCTGGCTTGGTTTCCCGAGAAGCTCATGAAACTGCCTTCGAGCATGTTGTAGGGGATCTCAGCATTGGCAGCGAACATCTGGGCTAATGTAGGCCCATTGGGATCTATTGATTTGCCTTCTTCCATCTGCGCGATTCCTTCGTTCAACCAGGTTGGGCAGCGGTTGCCGGTAATCTGCGCCACGAAGGAATGCGTAAGCTCATGTTTCAAGACTCGAGCCAGCTCCGGCGTAATACTTGTTACGCCATTCACTGGAATCCGAAGCTTGCCGTCATTGATCGCGCCGCTCCAGGAAGGCGCTTGCGTCACGTCGAAAAAAGCTTGTTGCGTGTAGAGCGTGACTGCGATGTTATTGTGCGGTGAGTAGCCTAGATCGCGTACCAGATCCTCAAAATCTGAATCCAGAGCAGAGAGCATCTCGCTACGGAATCTTTCCGAAGTATCTTTGCCTTCGAAGTGCAGATTAAAGTGGCTGCTCTCCCGCTGTGAAAATTCCGCTTCCACATTCGATTCTCTCTCAGCCTTCTCCAGATACTGGCTGACGGTCGCATCCGGTCGCAGCGCCAGCGATTTCTTCCACCAGCGAATCGCATCGGCCGTGTGATCGCCTGCGAATTGAACAAAGCCGAGCATGGCGAGTGTGTCGGGGGACTCCGGGGCGATCCGAACCGCGCGTTCGGCGTAAGGCAGAGCCTGCGCTGCCTGGCCGGTTCGCATGAGCGCGGCGGCATAATAAATGAGCAGGGTGGCGTTGTCGGATTGGAACCGCAGGGCAGAATCATAATAGCGGCTGGCCTGAGGGAAGTTGCCATGATCCGATTCGTATTTGCCTGCGAGGAAGTATGCGGCGGCCGCCAGGGCAGGATTTCCGGTCCGTTTCAGACCCTCCAGAGCGTCCGTATCCACTTTCCCGTCATGCACGATTTTCAGTGCAATATCGCCCTCGTGGCCAAACGTGGGTGCAGTTGGTGAGAAGTCGGGTACCGCAGGCGATTGTGCCGAACCGGAGGGTTTGGGTTTGGGCGCCGGGCCGCCTGTATCGATCCGTTCGACCGACGATTTTGGGATCGCGTAGGTGTCTTCGCCTATATCATATTCCACGCGATCTTTATTCTTATCTTCCCGAACCCGGTCAGCCCAGATCGTGCGTCCATTCTTCAGATGTATAACATCCGCGCCGGCGGAAATCGCGCACAGGAGCACTAGAATGGAGCAGAGGATTCGCATTCGGCTGATTCTAGCAACGAGGGTGTAGGATCTCGTAGGTGACCAAGGTGTGGGTTCGCTCGCGGCAGATCATACTTTTGGCTTCGTGGCTGCTTATCTTATGGCTGCTCGTCCCCGTTGCCTTTGCCCAATCCGCGAAGTTGGGTCTCGACTGTCCACCAACCACCAGCGATCTTTATGCCCGCATTCGTTCCGTCGGCCTCGATCCGGCGCGGGTCTACCATCTGCGCGAAGCATCCATCGAACGGCCCGGCTTCGACCTCACATTCGAAGATGGCACGATTGCGTTTACTGAAGACATTTGCGGCCGAGTCACCGGGGCCTTCTTTGTGGGAGACGGTGAAATCCTTGTGCAACCGCCTAATCGTATAGAGCGCGCATCGCTCGCCCTGTTCACTGGAACTGCAATTCTTGAAGAGCAATTTGATTCCGCCTATCTGCGCTTCAACGACGACACGGCGCAACTTCTTAAACCTTATTTATCGCCGGCGCAGTGGACGAATGATGCCTTTAAGGATTGGGATGACGCCAGTCGCCGTCTGGCGGAGTATGACGCCCTGCGCTTGTTTACGGACTTCAGCCACTTCTTACCCGCACCGGCAGTCCCTGCGCCGGTGGCCGAATTCCCAGGAATGCTTCATCTGCACCTCATCGGCAGAAAACTGGGAGCATTCGAGGTTTTCTGGGATGCTGCGGCTCCCGAACCGGTGTGGGTAGGTCAATTTCGCAATAAAGAGAACCTGGGCTTCTTCGACACCTGGACTTCTTTTGCCCCAGCTTCTACGGCAGAGTCAACTCCAAACTCAATTCGCAGCGATGTTTCGATCACTTCCTTTCTTATTGACGCGACAGTGCAGCCGCCAATTGAACTTCACGCATCCACAGAAGTGAATGTTCACGCGCGCAAGGGAGGACAGCGCGCTCTGCTTTTTGAATTGTCACGCCACCTGAAGCTCGATTCTGTTGAGGCGGATGGCCGGCGGTTCGAATTCCTTCAGAACCCCGCAATTGAAGGAACACAACTCGATCGGCGGGGAAATGATTTGGTTGCCGTCGTTTTTCCATCGTACCTCGTCGCCGGTCAGGACGTGAAACTGCGTTTCCGTTACGCTGGCGATGTACTCTCAGATGCCGGCAACGGATTGTTGTATGTAGGGGCGCGCGGTGCGTGGTATCCGAGTTTTGGATTAAGTCCTGCTTCGTTCGATTTGAAGTTCCGCTATCCCGCGGAATGGACGCTCCTTGCCACCGGGAAGCGGCTCGCCGAATTAAGCGCCGGCCCGCCAGGGGATGAAGGTAATAGTGCGCAGAAAACCTCGCATTGGATCTCAGAACGCCCCATTCCTATTGCTGGATTCAACCTTGGCAAGTACGTGCGCGCCGAGGCAAAGGCTGGCAAGGTTGTCGTCGAGGCCTACAGTTCCCGGGGCGTCGAAAGAACTTTCCCCAAGGCTCCGCCTACTGTAATAACCGTTCCCGAGCTTCCGCCTTCGCGCTCAAGGCATGCTCCGGCGGCTCCCATCATAGTCACACCATTGCCTCCTTCGATCGTTCGTGATTTGCAAGCCGTCGCCGACAAGGCGGCGAAATCGGTGACGACTTTCTCGCAGTGGTTTGGGCCCTATCCTTATGGATCGCTTGCGCTGACGCAAATGCCCGGTGAGTTAAGCCAGGGATACCCCGGCCTAGTCTTCCTGTCGAGTCTCGCATTTCTCGATTCCCAGCAAGAAGCTCAGTTGAATTTAGCCCCCGCTACGCGCACCCTGAATAGCCAGGTTGTGGTCCATGAAACCGCCCATCAGTGGTGGGGTGACCTCGTGCTTTGGAAGACATACCACGATCAGTGGATTGCCGAAGGCCTCGCGAACTATTCTTCGCTGCTCACGCTTGAGCAGGAGAATCCGGCGCAATTTCGGGAGGTAATGGATACGTATCGCGACGACCTTCTCGGCAAGAACAAGGATGGCGAGTGGTTACGGGAGGCTGGGCCGGTCACGCTGGGCCAACGGCTAATCTCATCACATTTTCCCAATGGCTATGAGGCGATCAGCTACGAGCGGGGTACGTGGCTATTCCACATGCTGCGTACCATGTTGCGCGATTCTGAGACCGCGACGCGCCATCATGGGGAGAAGTCCAATTCGGATCGGCCTAATCCCGAAGAACCTTTCTTCATTGCTCTTCGCAGGGCACGGGAGCAATATGCGGGCAAAGCAATTAGCACCCGCGAACTGATTGAGGCTTTCGAAGCGGAATTGCCGCGTTCACTTTGGTATGACAATCGTCCCAAACTGGACTGGTTTGTAGATAGCTGGATCAATGGAACCGCAATTCCAAGATTAGAAACCCGCAACGTTCGGATCAGTCAGAATGCGGGCAAGGCCACGATATCCGGGATCATCCTTCAAAAGGAGGCGCCCGAAAATCTCATCACCGCCATTCCTGTTTTCGGCGAGAGTAGTTCCAACACGCTGGTTTTTTTGGGCGAAGTTCTCGCCGATGGACCGGAGACATCGTTCCGCTTCACCGCGGCGGGGGGGATCAACAAGGTCGTGCTCGACCCCCATCAGACCATTCTTTCCGCTCCGAAGTAAACGTCCTGTCGAGGCTCCGACCGTCGTGCTACTCTGTGGGCTTTTTGCACCTCGCACGGATGTGCACTTGCTTCCCTAAAATCATGTCCAGTGCAACTCGGGGGGCGCCATGCAGACAATTGGTTATTTAAACGGTTACGCCGGACTGTGTACGATTCTGCTTGTTGAAGACGACTCTTTCGTTCGCGAAGCCACTTCTTGCATGCTCAAGAGCGCCGGCTTCCCCGTTCTGCTTGCCGCCGACGCCGTCGAAGCTCATCGAGTCTACGAAGAGCGCCGCCGGCCCGTCGCCCTGCTTATCACCGATTGGACTCTTCCTGGCTGCACCGGCCAACAACTCGGCGAAGATCTTAGACGGCGCGCGCCGCGTCTGAAAATTCTTATCGTCTCGGGTTACATGCTTGGCGAGTACAACACCGAAGAAGCCTTAACCTATTTCCTGGCCAAGCCATACTCGCGCCGCATCCTCATCGAAAAGGTGGAGAAAATCCTTAATCTGCAACCTGCAACCATTCGGGCAAGCTAGACTAAGAACCATCGCCGATGGCGTATTCAAACCGTTTCGGGCTGCACTCCGGCTTTTTCCGCTGAAGCCCCGGAATCGGTTTAAAGCCCCAAATCGCAGGTCACTGCTCTTCTGCACCTCAATTCTGCTTCGCCGTTTATAATTCCCCGTTCCAAGGAGCTTCAATGAAACTTGAAGGACGGGTTGCGCTGGTTACGGGAGCGTCGCAGGGAATTGGCCATGCCTGCGCGCTGCGTCTCGCGCGCGAAGGAGCCAGCGTAGCCGTGGCCTCTCGCAACCAGCAAAAGATCGAGGAGTTAGTCGCACTCATCGCTGGGGAGGGAGGCAAAGCCGCAGCTTTCCCGATGGATGTAGCCGAAGAAGAACAGGTCAAATCCGCCATCAAGTCCGCGATCGCTCATTTCGGCAAGATCGATATTCTCGTCAATAACGCCGGAGTTACTCGTGATCAGCTGATCATACGCATGAAGCGAGCCGACTGGGATGCCGTTCTAAACACGAACCTCACATCCGCTTACCTCACGGTGCAGCAAGTTATCCCGTCCATGCTTAAACAGCGCTGGGGACGCATCATCAACATTGCGAGCGTATTCGGTCAGATGGGACAAGCCGGACAGGCTAACTATGCCGCCTCGAAAGCTGGGCTTATTGGTCTGACAATGGCAATTGCCCGCGAAGTCGCCTCGCGCAATATCACATCCAACGCCATTGCTCCGGGATTCATTGAGACGAGCATGACTGCGGCTCTGAGCGCGGAATTCAAGCAGAGCGCACTGAAACAAATTCCCCTTGGGCGGGTCGGCGCTCCCGAAGATGTCGCCCATGCGGTAGCGTTCCTGGCCTCCGATAATGCGTCCTATATTACGGGGCACGTGCTCAATGTGAATGGTGGCATGCTGATGGGTTGAAGTTTGAGTGCGCTGTAATGTAGCGTGGGCGCACTCGCCCGCGAGCGTTGGGGTAATGGAACTATCCAGGACGCCGGACTTGCACTAACGCCAAAGCCTACGCAAATTCCAGTTGCGGAATTCGAGAGTGTACTGGCGCGGATTATCCATCGACTTATCCATCAAGGAGGGAAAATATGTCACGGAACGCTTCGTTGATTCTAGTTGTATTCCTGTTACTGCTTGCCATGGGTTGTTCCAACGCTCCGGCTCCAGTTGCCACGCCCCCGGACACGCGCGCCGCCGATGTGCAGGCCGTCAAAGATGTTGAAGCGGCATGGGTAAAAGATGCTGCCACCAAGGATGCCAATAAATGGGCTAGCTATTACACCGACGACGCGGCTGGACTTTTTCCCGGCTCGCCGACCGTAACCGGCAAGGACGGGATCAAAGCGGTGATTGCACCCATGGTCGCCGATCCCAACTTCGCGCTGACCTTCGCAGCTACCCGCACGGAAGCATCAAAGGGCGGAGACATGGTCTATTCCTACGGCACCTATACCATGACCATGACAAATCCAAAGACGAAGAAGCCTGCGACCGATCATGGGAAGTATCTAACGGTTTATACCAAGCAAGCGGATGGAAGCTGGAAGGCTGTGGCCGATACGTTTAATTCCGACTCAATAATGTAGGTTCGTGAGTTCATTCGCAGAGTGGTGTCCCGCTTTCCGCATCCTCAGAA
>JBAWBR010000067.1:0-9349 GCA_049589875.1 Terriglobales bacterium | reverse complement strand
GTTGCACAACGACTCGGAATCCAGAAATGCATCGGCTGGCACACGTTTCGTCACACGTATTCGACGCTGCTGAGAAGCGTGGGCACGGAATTCAAAGTCATGCAGGAACTGTTGCGGCATTCGACTCTGCGATCGACATTAGATGTGTATACCCAGGCAGTCACGCCCGCCAAACATGCAGCTCAGGCAGCAGTCTTGTCGTTAGTGTTTTCGTGCGAAGCGAACGCAACGTCACCACCGTCTGTATCGGGTGACGTTGCACCGTGAGGACCACCGAGGACGGGAATTGGCCGGGCGAAAAGGGACCCAAAAAAGGGCACAAAAACGTGCCCTTTTGGGTCCTCGATGGTTTCGCCAAAATTAGCGCAAGTGCTTTAGAAAGAATGGCGGGGACGACGAGACTCGAACTCGCGACCTCTGCCGTGACAGGGCAGCGTTCTAACCAACTGAACTACGTCCCCAACTTGATTTGAGCACTATGACTCGAAGCATCTGTCCATGCTCCGTGTGTGATTGTAACAGACGACGGATGGATGCGTTAAGACCCTCGGCCGGGCGTGGGATTTCAAAATCATGGTGTGGTGTTGGCGTGGATGAAGCCTCCGGCTGATGGATTGTCTATTGCCAGATGCTGGCGGGTGATCGGGAGTCAGGTCGAGTTATGCCGGCGAACGGACGCCATCCTGGTGCACGTAGCGGATGACTTCAACGTCGGAAATGGCGATCAATCCATCGTTCACCATCTGATCGAGAGCGGGGAGTAACCTGGCGATATTTTCATTGGTATCGACTACGGAAACCATGATGGGGCGGTCGGAGGAACGGAGGAGATGGCGGCGATGAATGAGAGTGCTGGCGCCATAGCCTTCGATGCCGCGGTAGACGGTGGCTCCGGCGAGATCCAGTTCGCGGCATTTCTCGACGATGGCCTCATAGAGCGGCTTGCCTTGCCATTTATCGTCTTCGCCGAAGTGAATGCGCAGCATTTTGGCTTGGCCTTCGAGTTTCATTTTCTAGTCTCCTGGCGGCGCTCGGTGGATTCGTAATTGTGAGTGTATTTAATGACATCGACATCGGAGAGCACGACGAGACCCTGCAGCAGGAGCTGGTCGAGAACCGGAGTAAAGGCGCGAAGTTTTTCTTCGGTATCGACAATGGAGAGCAGGATGGGGCGGTCATGAGAAAGGCTAAGAGCGGCATCCTTGTGAATTCTGCGGTTGGCGCCGTAGCCAAGGATTCCGCTATAGACAGTAACGCCGGCAATGTCGTGGGCACGCAAGGCGCTCACAATGCCTTCGTAAAGCGGCTTACCATTCCACTTGTCATTCTCGCCGAGATAGATGCGCATTAGTTTTGCCTTGCTTTGACTTTTGAGCGCGGGCTTGGGAGCTTGTTCCTTGTTTTTCTCCGGGGGCTTGACGATGGTGGTGTCATGAATTTCGATGAGTCCGCTTTCAACCATTTCCTGGAGTTTGGGAAGCAATTCGAGCGCTTTTTCAGGAGATTCGACGAACTCGAGCTTGATCGGGAGCTGGGTGGCGAGGTCCACGAGGCGCGTGGTATGCATGTGATGGCCGGCGCCGAATCCGGCGATGCCGCGAGTGACGGTGGCGCCGGCAACACCTCTAAAAAAGAGAAAATCGAGAATCGCGGTATAAGCGGCGCTGCCGTGATACTGCTGGTCTTCCGCGAGATAGATCGAGACTTTTTTTGCCGGCCCGGATGTAAGCACCTTTCCTCCTAATGTTTCAGACTGCTGGGTTTGCGATTCGTGTTTTTAAGAGATGGATCGACCGGCCACTGTGCCAGCCCAGACGGCGATAAATCCGACGATGACGCTGAGGCCGACATTGAGCGCCGCACTTCCCATTTGGCCATCCTGAAAAAGACGAAACGTTTCATACTCGAATGCTGAGAAGGTGGTATAGCCGCCAAGGAAGCCAATGGGAATAAGGTAGCGCCAATTCTGATCCCATTGCGTTTTTTCCGCCATGATTGCGAGCACCAGGCCGATCAGGAATGAGCCGGTCATGTTAATCACAAATGTGCCATACGGAAAACGGCTACCCATTCTGCCGCCAATGCAGCTCCCCAGCCAGAAGCGCAATATTGAACCGATAGCTCCACCGATTCCAACCATGAAGTATTTCATCAAGCGGTTGTGTTCCTTTCGCATGCGTGCGATTCGGCCGCCAGGCCGGCATTTTATGGGAAGGTGAAGAATCGTCTGGAATCAAACGTTGAAATCAAACGCTGGAGGGGAATCGCGACAAATAAGCCCCTACCAAGAGAATTCCTTCATCTTCGTAGGAGTCATCTGCCCGAAGCGGGCGGTTAAAGGTGAACTCCAACACCCAGGGAAATTATGCCGAGTGCATCGGGCAAAGTCAATGAACGTTGTTGCGCGAGGCGGACGCGGAAATCACGCTGGTAACTACCTCGTGAATCGACATTCGCAATCAGCGGCTCAGTTTTTGGCGTTGGCAGGCGTCGACTAGCTTGGTGGGATCGATGGCTTCACGATCCACCTGCTCTTCGAGAATCCTGCCGTCCTTGCGGATCAAGAAATTGATTCGCCTGGCCGCTTTATATTTATCGACATAGACTCCGTATTGGCGGGTGACATCGCCGCCCCAATCGCTGAGAAGTGGAAAGGTGACGCCGATCTGGTCGGCGAAGGCTTTGTTGGCAAAGGGGCTATCCATGCTCACACCCAGAACCTGGGTATCGGCGGCTTCCAGCTTTTGAAGATTCTGCTGGAAGGCCTTCATTTGCTCGGTTCAACCGCCGGTGAAGGCAAAAATGTAGAAGGCGAGTACGACGTTGCTCTTGCCCCGATACTGGCTCAGGGAAACATCCTTGAGATTCGAGCCGTCGAAATACTGGAGCTTGAAGTCGGGAGCCATATCTCCGACTTTCAGTTTTACGCCGGCCGGGCCGGCTTTGCTGCTCTGCGCTTTCAGCTGCGGGCCACCGATGACAGCTGCAAGCAGACAAACCGTCAGGATTACCCTGCGATTCCTTTCCCTCATAGTCCTCCGATCGAACTCGCCTCAAGCGTACGCTGCGAGCGGCGCGGCGTCAAAAGCAAAGCTTGCTACAAAGAAGCCTCACCTTGCGGGCCGCATGTTTGTACAATGCAGTTTAACCAATGCAGTTTAAAGAATGCAGTTTGTACAATGATTGGGACTAGTTGCATCGGATGAGCCTCCGCACTCTTAACGACATTCTTTCGGCCGTATTGCAGCGCGATCGCGATCGCGTCATGCTGCAGCGCGAAGTTCTTGGCTGGGTGCCGATCTCCGCAAAGGAACTTTACCGCAATGTTGTAGGCGTGGCGCGCGCGCTGGAATCCTGGGGAATTGGCAAAGGCGACCGCGTTGCCATATTGAGCGAGAACCGCCCGGAGTGGACTACCACGGACTTTGCCGCGCTGTCGCTCGGCGCGGTCACCGTTCCTATTTACTCGACGCAGACGGCGGATCAGACTTCGTTCATCCTTAACGATTCAGGAGCGCGCACTGTCGCGGTTTCAACCGCGCATCAATTGGAGAAGGTGCTTACTATCCAAAAGCACACACCGGTTGAGCGAATTCTGGTGATGGATGCGGTGGAGACTGCGCATGCGGTGCATATGCAGTCATTGATGCTGCACGGGGCTGCTGCTCCGAACGCAGATTTCAACGCGCGCGCGGCCGCGATTATGCCGGACGACCTGGCGACGATCATCTACACATCGGGAACGACGGGCACGCCGAAGGGGGCCATGCTCACGCACGGCAACATGGCATCGAATGTTGCGTGTTCGCTGGAGGGATTCGAGATCGGCGAGGAAGACGATGTGAGCGTGTCGTTTCTTCCCTTGTCCCACGTCACCGCGCGGCACGTGGATTTTGCGCTGCTTTATCGTGGCGTGGCGCTGGCGTATTGTCCGGAGATTGCGCAGTTGCCGACGGTGCTGCGGGAGGTGCAGCCGGACATTTTTGTGGGCGTGCCGCGCGTGTATGAAAAGATACGGCAGCAGGTGATTCTGCAGACGGGCAGTTTTCCAAAGAGTGCAATCTATCGCTGGGCGCTTGGCGTGGGACGCGCACATCGGGAAGAGACTCTGCGGGGCGTTCAACCGAAGACTGTGCCATGGAAAATCGCGGATCGGCTTGTTTTTTCGAAAGTACGCGCCGGGATGGGCGGCAAGGCGGAGGAATTTGTTTCGGGAGGGGCGCCACTGGGGCGCGAACTGGCGGAATGGTATGCCGATATTGGCATACAGATTCACGAGGGTTATGGGCTGACCGAGACCTCTCCGGTGATTGCGGTGAATACGCCGAGCGCGCACAAAATTGGCACGGTGGGCAAGCCGCTGAGTAATGTTGAAGTGCGAATTGCGGAGGATGGCGAAGTTCTGGTGCGCGGACCCTCGGTGTTCAAGGGATATTGGAACCGTCCGGAAGAAACGCGGGAAGCCTTTAGCGACGGGTGGTTCAAGACCGGCGATATTGGCAACGTGGATGACGAGGGATTTCTTTCCATCACCGATCGCAAAAAGGATTTGATCAAAACATCGGGTGGGAAATTCATAGCGCCGCAGCCGATTGAGAACTCGCTGAAACTGAATCCACTGATTGGCACGGTGGTCATTCTCGGCGACAAGCGGAAGTTTCCATCGGCGCTCATCTCGCCGCACTTCCCTGTTCTTGAGGATTGGGCGCGGGCCAATAAAGTGGACTTTGGCTCCCGCGAGCAGTTGGTTGCGAATCCTAAAGTGCAGGCGCTTTATGAAGGCATTGTGGAAGACGCGAATGCGAACCTGGCGCGGTTTGAGAAGCTGAAACGCGTACTGGTGGTGGCGGAGGAATTCTCCGCGGCGGACGGCACATTGACGCACACGTTCAAAGTGCGGCGGCGTGGCATTGAAGCGCGCTACAGCAAGCTAATCGACGACATGTATGCCAAGGCGGACGCGGAGCGGCGCTAAGGACTACTGGTCATTTGAATGTGCCTGCCTGCCAACGAGCCCGCGGCAGCCGTACAATAAGAGCATGACGGACTCATTGATCATTGCAGGCAAGCCGTTCCAGTCCCGTCTGCTGGTTGGGACTGGCAAATACAGGTCGTTTCAGGAAACGGCGCGAGCGCTTGAGGCGAGCGGCGCCGAAATTGTGACGGTGGCCGTGCGCCGGGTGAATCTCGATCGCGGCACGGAATCGCTGCTCGATTACATCGATCCGAAGAAATATTTTCTGCTGCCCAATACCGCGGGCTGTTACACGGCCGATGAAACAATACGGACGGCGCGACTGGGGCGCGAAGCGGGGCTTTCCGACTGGGTGAAGCTGGAGGTGATCGGCGACCAGGCAACGTTGTATCCCGATGTGCAGGCAACGCTCGAAGCGACGCGGGTACTGGTGAAAGAAGGTTTCACCGTGCTGGCTTATACGTCGGATGACATTGTGGTGGCGAAGCGGCTGGTGGATGCAGGGGCAGCGGCAGTGATGCCTTTGGGCGCGCCGATTGGCAGCGGACTGGGGATTCAGAACACGGCCAATTTGAGAATTCTCCGCGAGATGATCGCGGGGGTTCCGCTGATTGTGGATGCGGGAGTGGGAACCGCGTCGGACGCGGCGAGTGCGATGGAGCTGGGGTACGATGCCGTGCTGATGAATACAGGCATCGCGGGCGCGCAGGAACCGGAACTCATGGCGCAGGCAATGAAGCATGCGGTGCTCGCGGGAAGACAGGCTTATCTGGCGGGGCGCATGCCGCGCAAACTTTATGCGACCGCTAGTTCTCCGCTAGAAGGTGTGGTGCGGTAGAGGACGGTCGCGTGGCGTCTGCGATTTGCGGCTGTGGGCGGGCGTGGCGGATTTGTTGGGAGACTAGCGACCGTTCCTGGCTCTGGCAGTGGCAGGTTTTTGAGGCGGGTCGGGCGTGACGAAGATCACTTCTCCTTTGCGCGAGTAATGGAGCTGTTCTCGTGCTTCTTTTTCAATCGCTGCGGTACTCGACTTGAGCTGCTTGATGCGCTCCGCTTCGAGCGCATTTTCTTTTTGCAGGCGATCGACATCGGCCTGTAATGCCTTCATCTCTTCGCGTTTTTGTTCGTAGACGACCATTCCATTCGCGCCGAATACCGCGTGCGCGAGGACACCGACAATCAGCAGAGCCGCAGCGAGTGTGCCGACGATGCGCCACTCGCGGGCGAGCCATGACCATGCGGGGCGCGTGCGCTCTATGCACTGCGCGGCGAACTGTTCGGCTCGGGGAGCCTGATTCATGACCGCGCGGAGCCTTTCCTCTGGACGCACGAGTATGCGTGCTCTCGAGGCTGGTCCTAGTCGAAGATCCATGCTTTGGCTGCCGCGCTTAACTTTGCAAGATCTGATTTGCTACGCGCTTCGCTGTAGGCGCGCACCACCGGCTCCGTGCCCGAAAGCCGGTAGCACACCCACGATCCGTCGGCGAGGATGAGCTTGAGCCCGTCTGTGCGCACGACCTGGGCAACTTTGCTGCCACAAAATTCGGCCGGATCGGAGTGTAACTTTTCAGTAAACTTCTGTTTCACTTCCGGCGTCAAGCGGAAGTTCTCGCGCAGTGGATAGAAGGAACCAACTTTGGCAAATATGGCTTCGAGTTGTTTGCCGAGCGGAGCGCCGCGGCGCGCGACCATTTCGCAGCAAAGCAGTCCGGCAAGCACGCCATCTTTTTCCGGAACATGCTTGCGAATGGAGAGGCCGGCGCTCTCTTCTCCGCCGATCAGGATCTTATCCTGCTTGATGAGTTCGCCGATGTATTTGAAACCGACGGGCGTTTCATGAAGCTCGATTTTGTGTTTTTCGGCGAGCGCGTTGATCAGGTTAGTGGTGGCGACGGATTTGCCGACGCCGTTCTTCCAGCCACGGGTTTCGACCAGATAATCGAAGAGCAGGGCGATGATGTAATTGGGCTGAAGGAAGGTGCCGTCCTGATCGACGATGCCGAAGCGGTCGGCGTCGCCGTCGGTCGCAATGCCAATGCTGGCGCCGGTTTCGCGCATCTTGTGGCGCAGGTCTTCGAGAAGATGATCGTCGGGCTCGGGCGCATGGCCGCCGAAGAGAACGTCGCGGGTATCGTGCACGGTGCCAACTTCAATGCCAGCCTCGCGGAGCAGCGCGTCGGAATAGCCGCGCGCCGCTCCCCACATGGGATCGAACGCGATCTTTATTCCCGACTTTTTGATGATGTCGAGATCGACGATTTCGCGCAGGCGGGAGAGATACATGCGGCGGGGATCGATGGACTGGACTTCCGCGTGAGAGCCGGATTCGGCGCTGGATGGAGAACTCGATTGCGCTTTGGCGTTGCCTGACGCGTGCGGATTGCTGTCGTAGGCTGCGATCTGCGATTCGATGGCTTTGGTCACTTCGGGGAGAGCGGGCGCGCCGTCGGGCGTGGAGAACTTGATGCCGTTGTACTCGGGAGGATTGTGCGAGGCGGTGAAGTTGATGGCTCCATCGGCCTTCGACTGAATTACGGCATAGGAGATTGCGGGAGTGGGCGCAGGCTCGGCGATGAGGAGCGGCGTAATTCCGTAGCTGGATAGGATGGCGGCGGCTGTGGCGGAGAAGGTTTCTCCCAGGAAGCGGGGGTCGCGGCCGACAATGATTTTGGCTCCGCTGGATTTTTGCGAGGAGATGTAGCGCGCGATGCCATGCACGGCGCGATCAACGTTGGCGAAGGTAAACTCTTCCGCCATCACGGCGCGCCATCCGGAAGTGCCGAATTTAATCTGGGTGGTCATTATGATGCCTCATGTGGGGAGTGGGCTTTGGGCTCTGGGCTTCCGCTCTCTTCTTACAGGATTGCAGAGATTAGGCTGAAGGCAATACCATCGGCAGCGTAGAGCCCAACGCTCGATTTTATATGACTGACAAAACCATTGTGCTGAGCACGTGCGGTTCACTGGAAGAAGCCCAGAGCATTGCGCGCACATTAGTGGAGCGCCAGCTTGCGGCGTGCGTCAACATTGTTCCGCAGGTGCAATCGATTTATCGCTGGCAAGGCGAAGTGGAGTCGGCTGCCGAATGCCTGCTCATTATCAAATCGACGGCCGGCGCGTTTGAGCGTTTGCGCGATGCCGTGCGCGAACTGCATTCGTATGAAGTGCCGGAGTGCATCGAACTCGCGATCGAGGATGGGAATGCGAGCTACCTCGACTGGATTGGCGAATCGGTGCGGTGAACTCCGGTTGTCAGCTTTCCGCACCGACTTTCCTCACTCCAGAGTCAGGGAGAAGCTGGTGACCGACGCGGGAGGAATCGTGCAGGTCACGAGCTTTCCCTTGATCTCGAAGTTTTGATTCTGCGGGCCGACGACATTTCTCTCGGTATACGAGTTGTGCGCGTGAATGTCGGAATGCGTAAGCGTAGTCGCCTTCCCCGAGCGGACGCTGGCTCCGCGAACTCCAATCTCGGTTTGACGCGACTCCTTGACGTGCGGATTAACCACGGTCAGCAGCAACTCTTTTTCGTGCAACGAAGCTGATCCTTTGAGTCCCCACAAGGAAGCGGGCTTGCCATCGCGGTCATAGTTAACGGTGGGAGCGGAGAAGATGGTGCGCAATGCCTGGGCTCCCTGGTGCGCGGCATACATCTGATACACGTAGGCGACGGGTGTTACGCAGAACTTATCCTCATGCGCAAGGAAGAGACTATTCAGGCAATTGATTAACTGTGCGGGGGCGGCGAGCACTACCTTTTCCGGATGGCGATTGAAGGTGTCGAGCGTCATGCCGCTGAACACTGCGTCGCGCAGGGTGGGTATTTGCTCGATCTGGTCTCCCGCGTTGATTTCGTTACCGGCGCGGTACCAGGGACCCCATTCATCGACGACGAGTTTGACTTCATGGTCGGTATCGAATTCTCCCATGGCTTGCCAATGGCCGTTGATGAGAGATTCCATGCGGTCGCCTTCGCGCAGGATTTCGTACCAGTCGACGTTGTCAAACTTGAGATCATCCCCTTTTGCCTGATCCCAGTCCTGCGTTTTCCCGCGGCTAAGATTCCAGGCATAGAAATGGAGAGCCCAGCCAAAGATGGAGTCGAGCTGGTCTTTTCCCTTGCGGACTACTGCTTCAAAGAAACCGCGGGTCCAGCTCCAGTCGTCGGAATTGGGGCCGGACGCGATAAACGAGAGCTTCTGCTTGTTGTATTCAGGAAGCCACGCGGTATACCGGCGAAATTCCATGGCGTATTCCTTTGGCGTGAAGTTGCCGCCGCATCCCCACGACTCGTTTCCCACACCCCAGTAGCGAACGTTGAAAGGATCGGGCGAGCCATTGGCGGCGCGCTGATCCGCCATCGTGGTGGTGCCG
>JBAWBR010000066.1:0-22390 GCA_049589875.1 Terriglobales bacterium | reverse complement strand
GTTTGGCAAACAGCGTACCGACTGGCAATTTTGCCGAGCCCCGCCTGATTAGCGGGGCTTTTGGTTTTTGTGCGGAAGTCTACGTTTAGAAATACGCTCCGAGTGCGGGCCCTCAGCGGCTGAAGCCCTGATGTTGGTTAGTAGCCATTCGGCACGACTGGAAGTCGTGCCCTTCCCGGCGGAATCAAAAACCCATGATGCAGGCGGTCGTGGAATCCCACCCTTCGCAAAAAACGCGAAGGATGGGGCACCCGGCGTTCGATTTCACTTTCGCGCGTCGGACGGCTTGGCGGCACGATTGAAGCCGTGCCCTTCCCGATCTTGGTCGCTTGAAGGTCGGGACTGGCCTAGGTTAGAACCAAAGTCAAAAGCCGCGGACGAGGGCGTCCGCGCCACACGACCTTACCATCCTCGCGTTTGCAGCATGTGCGCCTCATCCAGCCCAGACACTGCCAGGCCTTTCATTGCTCCCGCCAAGTCCTCACTTACTTCGAGCAACACTTTCGGATCTTTGAAGTGCGTTGCTGCTTGCACTATGGCTCTGGCGCGCTTCTCGGCTTCGGCTGGGTCGGCGAATTCGGTGGAGTTTTTCATGAAGATGCCGCTGCCTACGAAGACGGCTTCGGCTCCTAACTGCATAACTAAGCTGGCGTCGGCGGGGGTGGCGATGCCTCCGGCGGAGAAATTCGGGACTGGCAGCTTACCGTCGCGGGCTACCATTCTTACTAACTCGTAGGGCGCGCCGTGCTCTTTGGCTTTGGCGTAGAGTTCTTCTTCACCGAGGACGGTAAGAATCTTCATCTCCTGCACGATCTGGCGGATGTGTTTTACGGCGTGAACAACGTCTCCGGTGCCGGCTTCTCCCTTGGTGCGGATCATGGCTGCGCCTTCGGCGATGCGGCGAAGAGCTTCGCCGAGGTTGCGGGCTCCGCAGACGAAGGGGACGTTGAAGGCGTGCTTATCGACGTGGTGGGCTTCGTCGGCGGGGGTGAGGACTTCGGATTCGTCGATGTAGTCGACGCCGAGTTCCTGCAAAATTTGCGCCTCGGCGAAGTGGCCGATGCGACACTTGGCCATCACAGGGATATCGACGGTGGCCATAATCTCGCGAATCTTTTTCGGCGAGGCCATGCGCGCGACGCCGCCTTCGGCGCGGATTTGCGCGGGCACGCGCTCGAGGGCCATGACGGCGACGGCTCCGGCTTTTCCGGCGATCTCGGCCTGCTTGGCATCGGTGACATCCATGATGACGCCGCCCTTAAGCATTTCGGCGAGGCCGGTTTTGAGGCGAAGGCTGGTGGTGTTGTTGCCGTTATTTTTCGACATGGCGCACTCCTAAAGGCAGCTGCGAGCTCTGTAGCTATGAGCTTCGAGCCAACCCTTATATTGATGATGTTGGGCGGGTTTCCGCTGCTGGGAGTATTTTACAGGGCGTTCATGGTTTGCGGAACCCCGACGGAAAACCACGGAACGGGGCACTCACTTCTTTGGGGGCAGTGGATCGGTGCACTTCTCGCGGGGGGACTGAAGGATTTTCAGAAGAGTTGACCCATCTTCGGGATAGATGAAGTCCACGAAAACCCACTTGCCGTTGCTCTGCTGGAACTTTGCCTTGACATCAGGCTTAGGGGCGCGCTTCCCGGATTCGATCCGGTAGATGGCAGCCACATAAGCCTCACCCTGCTGCGTGATTTCGCCGACCTGGTAGTGGTGGGCCAGATCCTGGCCTCCGAGATAAGGATCGAAGTCGATGCCAACGATTTCCGCGCACCGTGACTGTGCGGCGAAGTCCGCCTTCAGCAGCCGAACCAGCTCCGGGCTGAAGCTGGAGCTCTTGAACTTGAGAGCTACGTCACCGGGTTCATGCTCACGCCACACGTGGACGACGTACCAGTTATAGAAGCCCTCGACAAATTGGCGAGGTGACTGCTGTCTAATGGGTTTCTCTTGTGCAGATGCGGTAAATAAGCACAAGAGGATCAACGGAAAGGACGGATAGAAGAGTCGCATGCGCATATCTCCCTACGCGCCATTTTGGCTGCACCCATATAGACAGGCACAGCCTTAATCGCGCCCCGGTCGTTATTCATGGGTGGGCTTACTTCTTTTCGTCGACGCCAAACGTGTAAATGCTGTCGCCCAAGACGATGCCATACTCGCCCGCAGAAAGCCGGTCGTCGGCGGAAAATTGGTATGCCGAGCCTCCCTTATATTTCGAGACCGTGATCGGCAGGCCTGGTATCGGGGTTGAGTTGCGCTGATTGCCCTTCTGGTATGCGAATTCACGCTTCTTGCCGGATTGGGCGAACTTGTAGAGCCTGGGCACGGTCGTGGCGTCGAAAACAAATACAATCTTGTCCTGACTCGGGATGCGTAACTCAGATGCTCCGCCCTGCACCTGCGCGCTGACGATGAAGGCATTCGTGAAGCTAACAGCGGGGGCACCCTTGTGTTCTTTGTATGGTTCTTTTGGGAGCTTCTTGAGTTCATGCGCGGTGTTGTCGAGGTAGAACGGCGCCGCGACCACATCGGGTGGTGGGGGCAATTGAGCCTCCTGCGCGAATAGAGAGATGGCAAGAATGATCGAGAGGATTAGAAGGTTAATAATTTTCATGGCGGTCATCTTAGTAGAACAAGCTGGATTGCCGCAATGACAATTGGGCTATCTCTCTACGAATTTGCCGAACATCTTTGCGGCGTCGATGGCGATGAAGAGACCGCGGCTGCGGGCCAGGACTTCGCCTTTCTGGTTGAGGATTTCGGCGACGTTGATGTGCTGGCGGCCTTTGACTTTTTCTTCGCGCGATTCGACGCGGAGCGGCTTGTTGAGCGGGACCGGCTTGAGATAGTTCACGGTCATTTCCGAGGTTACGGCGATGACGTGGCGGAGCTTGTTTACTTTGCCCATGGCCTCATCGAGGATGGTGGCGATGATGCCGCCGTGGCAGTGACCCGGAGGTCCGGTATAGCGCTTGCCGAGCCGGAAGCGGCAGACGAAGCAGTCGCGGTCTTCGTCATAGGTGAAGCGCAGGCGCATGCTTTCGGGATTGTCTTTCCCGCAGGCAAAACAATAATTCTTTTGCATTTGCACGTAGCGCGTGTCGTGGCCGTGGGCGGATTTCTTCTTAGCCGAGTTCATGGATGAGTTTTTCGTCGCGGGCATGATTTTCAGGTGCACCGATTTTATCGTGAGCATGGTGTGATCGAACCGCCGATTTTTTGGGCGCTGGATTTTCAGGCGAGCGGAAGCCGGGTATTATGCCGGGGCAGGAGATTGCAATGAACGCAGGAACATCGATGCCAGGTACAAAATCATCGCGCGCGACGAAGTCAGCCGGGAGTAAGTACAGCGTACATCCCGGAGTCGCCATGGTGCAGAAGTGGATCAGAGAGTTGCCCGACAAGACCGGACGCTCGATGGAGGAATGGATTGCGCTGGTGAAGAAGTCGGGCCCTGCGACGGAGAAAGAACGCCGGGAGTGGCTGAAGAAAGAACATAAGATGGGGAGTAACTCGGCGGCATGGATCGCGGAAAGAGCGGAAGGGAAAGGTACCGAGGAAGATACTGCAGAGGGATATCTTAAAGCGGCTGCGGAGTGGGTGGAGGAGCAGTATTCGGGGCGGCGGGCGGCGCTGCGGCCGTTATATGAAGAGTTATTGGATCTGGCATTGTCGTTGGGAAGCGATGTAAAAGCATCGCCGGGAAAGACAGGAGTGTCGCTGTATCGCAATCATGTGTTCGCCACGCTCAAGGCATCGACTAATACGCGAATCGATCTTGGACTTGCATTAGGCAATATGAAAACTCCGAAGCGGCTCATTGACACAGGCGGATATGAGAAGAAAGACCGGATTACACGGCGGATTGAAATCAAAGAGAAGTCCGATATCGACAAGGAAATAGTACAGTGGCTGAGGAAGGCGTATGAAATGGATGAATAACTCATCCATGCAGTAGAGTTTAGCTTGCACGGATGAGAGGATAACAAACATTTATATTTTTACTCGACTCGCTCTAACTTCGGCACCCTTGCGGCCCTCTTCCCCAGGGCCCCGTATTATCCCGAATCAGCAGTGACGCACGTTTGCAGTTAGAGGATGTCCTACATTTCTCAGGCCGTTTAGCGGTTTGACGGAGATGCGGAAGCGCTCGCGCCAAGCCAAAGGCGACGTGGTGTAAGCAAATCTTAGTCTCATCAACAAGGGGCAGCGGGCGGACAGGAGTGTCCGCCCCACATAGGCAAGGTTTTCTAGTCGTAATATTCCAACCCCAGATGCGTGATCAGCTCTTCGCCCTTTAAATGCCGCAGCGTGTTCTTCAGCTTCATCAGTTGAATAAACAAGTCGTGTTCGGGATAGAGGCCGGGTGCGGTCATGGGCGACTTGAAGTAGAAGCTCAGCCACTCCTGGATGCCTATTTTGCGCAGTTGTGGCGTGCGCTGGGCTAAGTCAAGGAACAAGACCAGGTCGAGCACGATGGGGGCGGCAAGAATCGAATCGCGGCAAAGGAAATCAACCTTGATCTGCATCGGATAACCGAGCCATCCGAAGATATCGATATTATCCCAACCTTCTTTGTTGTCACCGCGGGGCGGGTAATAGTTAATCCGAACTTTGTGAAAAATATTGCCGTAGAGTTCCGGGTAGAGAGCCGGTTGAAGAATATGTTCGAGCGCTCCGAGCTTTGACTCTTCCTTCGTCTTGAACGACCCCGGATCGTCGAGGACTTCCCCATCGCGGTTACCCAGAATGTTGGTCGAATACCAGCCGCTGAGACCAAGCAGGCGCGCCTTGAACGCGGGTGCCAGCACGGTCTTCATCAGCGTCTGACCGGTTTTGAAATCCTTGCCGCAGATCGGAATTTCTCGCTCGTGCGCCAGTTCATGCATGGCAGGAATATCGACGGTCAAATTCGGCGCACCATTGGCGAAGGGCACACCTTCCATCAGCGAAGCGTAGGCGTAAACCATGGACGGCGGGATGTTCTCATCGTTCTCCTTCATCGCCTTTTCAAGCGACTTCACGCTCTGGTGGGCGGCAGTCGCTTCGATGAAGGATTCAGTCGAGGCGCACCAGATGGTGATCAGCCGGGCTGCGCCGCTCGATTTCTTGAAGTCGCGAATGTCCTGGCGAAGTTGCTCGGCCAGGTCGAGTTTGTTTTTGCCCTTCTTTACGTTGGGCCCGTCGATCTTTTTGACGTAGTTGTGATCGAACACGGCTTTCATGGGTTTGATCGAACTCAACCGGCTCTTCACTTTTTCGAGAAGGTCGCGCTCAAGCACACCGGCGTTCCTGGCGGCTTGATACATGTTGTCCTCGAAAATGTCCCAGCCCGTAAAAACCAAATCGTTTAGACCAGCCAGCGGGATGAATTCCTTGATCTTCGGCGAACGCCCGTCGGTGCGCTTGCCCAGGCGCACAGTGCCCATCTGAGTGAGCGAGCCAATGGGCGCGGCGATGCCCTTGCGCACGGCTTCAACACCGGCAACAAATGTCGTAGCCACAGCGCCCATGCCGGGGATCATGACACCAAGTTTTCCTTTGGCGGGCGCGATGGCGGAGTTTTGTGATAGGGGCTTTTCGGATTTCACTTCGACAAGGGGAGATTTCTTTTTGCCATTCTTCGGCGATGCAGCCATATTGGTTCGATCCTTATAAGTTCAGTGGGATGTAGGCAAACGGATATGATCTCGTATTGAAATTGGATTTGCAAACGATTGGGGCCGAACTGGCCCGCGACCAGCCCGAATGAGCGGTGGATGCGCTGAATGGCAGCAGGGCGCATTGACATGCGTCGCGATGACATGCGTCGCAATGACGTGCGCGGCTTTCGGATGAGCGGGATGCCAGGTGCCGTTCGCTACTCACGCCGCCTGCGTGCCTTACTCACGATGCCATCGAGATCCCGCTGGCGCCTTTCACGTCGTCGCTCAGAATGATCGCTTCGGCAATGTCCTTCATGGGTTTGCGGCGCTGGCGGCTTTGGCGCTGCAGCGCCAGATAGGCTTGCTCTTCAGTCATGCCAAGCTCGCGCTGCAGAATTCCTTTTGCGCGTTCAACTAACTTCCGCGTCTGCAGCTGGCCGGAGAGATTCATGTTCATTTCTTCCAGGCGCGCCAGTTCGATCTCGGCACCCACAAGATAGCCGATGGCGGAGATCAGCCTGATCTCGCGGCGCTTGTAGATGTGCGGGAGTCGATGCTGAAGGTTGATCACGCCAACCACTCTTCCCCGGCACAATAGCGGCACGGAGAGAAACGCTTCATAAGCTGTCTTCAGGCAGTTCGTGGAAGAACTGGAAGCGCGGGTCCTGCGCCGCTTTCTCGAAAATGGCCACCGGTTCGTGATGCTCGGCGACCCAGCCGGTAATTCCCTGCCCCATGGGCAATTTCAAACGGTCCACGGCATCGGGATGTGGGTTTTTGGAGGCGCGCAGCACGAGACCCTCTCCGTCGAGCACATAGATGAGGCAGGAGTCGCATTTCACCAGCACCGAAGCGAAATCGACGACGCGCTTTAACACTTCGTGGAGGCTATCGGCGCCGGCGAGGAATGCGCCGATTCCGTGCAGCAGATCGAAATTAAACTCATCGACATTGATTTGGGTAGCCATGATGAAGCTTAGGGGTAATCCGCGGCCATGTCGAATACGAAATTCCGATAGGGGCTATCAAGAATTTCGTGCCCTTTCTTTACGCTATTTTTTATATCGCGTTTGAGTTGGAAGACATCGGGCCGCGCGATTCGAAGCAGTTCACTCAGTAAATGGAATGATCCGCCTGGCTGGATTCGATGGCACCTTTATCAACCGACAGCGTGTAGCTAACACCGCCGTCTCCCTTCCATGTGGCTAGATTGAAATGGGAGCCGGTGGGAGCCTTATAGACGGCGATATCGTGGAAGGTGAGTGGCTTTTCGCGCTGGCATGTTTCGGGGACCTTTGCCGGGCGCAAGAAATAAGCTCCTTTGCCTGAGCCGACAATCGTAGCGCTGCCATCAGGCTCGACTAACACCGCCGACTTTTCATCAATTGCAACCTCGCGCGGGTTCTTCGACCAGCCATCGTGCATTATTCGAGCCAGGAAAACCAGAGTCCGTCCCATGCGGTCGCGCTTGGCGAAGTGGCTGTCGGTGATTGTATTTTCAAAAATCGGGATCTTCAGGAAGTCGCGAACGACCGTCACGCGCGGGATATACGGATCAGCCAGAGCGTCGCGCGAGTTCAGTTCGCTATCGTCGGGAGGGTCGTTAAGAGCCCCATACGAGAACTCTCCCAGGATAGCCAGACCCGCGCTCGTGCCCCCGATTGGCTTCCG
Organism: Terriglobales bacterium; assembly: GCA_049589875.1. Classification (GTDB taxonomy): domain Bacteria; phylum Acidobacteriota; class Terriglobia; order Terriglobales; family Acidobacteriaceae; genus Acidiflorens. The sequence continues at coordinate 15,074 of JBAWBR010000066.1, read as the reverse complement.
CGACACCGCCTCATTAATGGCATCCTGCACCGGCGTCGTTTTCCAGAAATTGATGTAGCGAGCCTGATCGCCTCCGGCAATGAAGATAGCCGCGGCGTGGCGGATGATGCCGGCCACGGCGGGATCAAGCGCAGCCCGGCGGTCGGGAATGATAAGAGTGGCCACAGAGTTAAGCTTGCACAGCTTGTTTACATAAGAGTTGTATTCGCCATTGCCATGAGCGCGCAGGATAAGAAAATCTCCGCCGTTGGCTTTCTGGCACATCCAGCGAAAGGCCTCATCCAGATCTGTGCCGCCGCCCATCATGGCGATGCCCGGAGACGAATTCGTGTTGAGATCTTCTTTTTGTCCAACGCGAATGTACTTGTAATGTTTCTTGGCTTGGGCCGGATTGCTGAGCAGGAGCAGAACGAGCAGCAAAAAAGAACATTTCAGTAAGTTCAAACCTGGGGCGCAGCGTCGCATTCAGCCTCCGGCTAGCGGCGGCCATTATAAAACCCAGGAGAGTAAATCTGTCTGCCGAGTGCTGGCTGTCATGGGTGGGAAGGCGATTGCCGAATGGTAAAATCGCTTGTGGCTGACGACTCTCTTCGCCTGATTGCCGTGGATATCGACGGCACGCTCCTTAATCCCCAGTTTCAGATTTCTCCAGTCGATCTGGCTGCGCTGCGGCGGGCCAATTCTCTGGGGATCGAAGTCATTCTTGTTACGGGCCGTCGGCATTCGTTTGCTTTGCCCATCGCCCAGCAGCTCGGTTTCGATCTCTGGCTGATTTGCTGCAATGGCGCGATCACGCGTTCGTTGGCTGGAGAAACGTTTCATCGCGACCTGTTGCCGCGGGCCGTCTGCCGCCAACTAGTGAGTGTAATGCGCGAATTTCGCGGCCAGACCGTCATTACATTTGATACGGATTGCAAGGGCGCAATTGTGGTTGAACATCTGCGCGAGCTGGAAGGCAGTATCCAGCGCTGGCTGGAGAAGAATCTGGACTATATCGACTTTGTGATTCCGATCGAGAATGCGCTGATTTCAGACCCGGTCCAAGCCATGTTCTGCGGCCCGGTTGCGCATATGCAGCGGGCGCTCGGCGTGCTCGAAACGTGCGGCCTGCCAATCACGGTTTTGCGAACCGAGTACCCCGGACGCGATTTGTCTATCGTCGATATCCTCAATGCCGGCTGCTCCAAGGGCCACGCGCTGGAGCGCTGGACGAAGTACCGCCGGATTGGGCGCGAGCAGGTCATGGCCGTTGGTGATAATTACAACGATATAGAAATGCTGGCTTTTGCCGGACAACCCTTTATCATGGGAAATGCGTCAAGCGAGCTGCTGGAGCGCGGTTGGAGGCGGACGCGCTCGAATGCGGAGCATGGCGTAGCGGCGGCGATTGAGGCCATATTGGATGGCAAGCCCCTGGCGCTCGCGGGGGCGGAGTAGGTCGGGCTGAGTGAAGAAGGCAGAATAGAAACTTCTTAGGATCGCGTCACCGTGGGCTGATTGCCCCCGGAACAGCCGGCAAGATGCTGGCACTACGGTCGAGAACGATGAATCGAATCACGGGCAAATCCGGTCGAATCGCGGCTGCGCTTCTCTGCGCTGTTGCGATTTTGTCGATCGCCGGAGTTGCCTCGGCTGCCGATATTGCCACACTGAAAAATGGCTTTACCATCCGCCATGACCACCGCATCGTGATCGGCGACATGACACGTCTTTTTACCTCTGCCGATGACTCCAGTTTCACGGATGTCGCGACCGCCGATATCACTGGATTCGAGCAGGATCTGACACCACCACCTCCTCAGCCTGCCGCCGCGCCTTCATTCCCGGCCACGGGTCCGGCGCGCGCGACTGCTGCCGCGCCCGCTCCCGTCGACTTAAATAAGGTTGTTACTTCGGCGAGCGCTGAGTACAAGCTCGACCCCGATCTACTGAACAGCGTGATTCATGCCGAGAGCGGATTCAACGTGCGCGCCCGCTCGCCCAAGGGCGCGCAGGGATTGATGCAGCTCATGCCTTCGACGGCAAATGCGCTCGGTGTGAACAATGCTTACGATCCGGCACAGAATGTAGATGGGGGCAGCAAGTATCTGCGGGAATTGCTGGAGCGATACAACTTCGATCTGGTGAAAGCGCTCGCGGCTTACAATGCGGGCCCGCAGCGCGTGGAACAGTATCATGGCGTGCCGCCGTTCCGCGAGACTCGCGCCTATGTTGCGCGCATTATTAAGGAGTACAACCGCAAGATTGACGCTCAGGAAAAAGCGGAAGCCCTGGCGAAGAAACAATCTGCACCGGCGAAAAAGCCGAGTGCGGCGCCGACTGCCCACTCCACACCGGCTACCCACTCGCCGGCTACAAAGGCTGCGCACTCCCAGCCGGCAACATCTTCCAGCGACTCAAAGAGGCAATCCGCAAAGCTAGCTGCCCATCCGGCGACGAGCGCGGCTCCGTTGACCTCGCCTCCCGCTTCCGACGGCTCTCCGCGTTGACCTCACCTGTTCTCTCATTTACCTTCAACTGAGCGCGCCCTCGGCGCAGCGTGATCTCCTACATCGAATGAATATCAAGAAATGGCTGGCATACGCGATCGTTTTTTTTATCCTGATCGCGCTTATCTTTCTCCAATTCCGTACCTGGCGCAACTTTGATTGGGCTCTCCTTTTTCAATCGCATATTGCGTGGAGTCACATTGTGTATGGCGTGCTGTTCACATATTTCGCCTATGTGCTGCGCGCGGTGCGATGGAAAATTTTCCTGCGGCCGGTGCGGCGCGAGGCGTCGGTCGTCGGATTGCTGCCGCCGACTGTCATTGGATTTACAGGGCTCGCGCTGCTCGGCCGGCCCGGGGAGCTGATTCGACCCTATCTCATCGCGCGGCATGAGAGTCTCGGCTTCGCTTCGCAAGTCGCCGTCTGGGCGGTCGAACGCATATTTGATTTTGGCGGCTTCGCGGTTCTGCTGGTCTCAGCTATTTTTCTGCCGCCATTCGATCTGCATGCCTTCACGCAAAATGCTACGCCCGAAATAAGGCACTGGATTCATTTCACAGGATATTTCCTGATTTTATTTGTCCTCGGGCTGCTGTGCGTAACCATGATGATCTCTTATCGTGGCGAGCGGATTGCCCTGTGGGTCGAACGGCGATTCTCCCATCTCTCCGAGGGAATGGGGCACCGCATCGCGCATAAAATTCGCGAATTCACAGTCGGATTGAACACCATTCACGGGCCATCCGAATTTTTTCAACTGGCTGCCGTGTCGATACTGATGTGGGGCATCATCGCTCTGGCCTATGTGCAGGTGACGACGAGTTATGGCTCGACGCTGGCGTCGCTAAGCTCGACGAAGGTTCTTCTGCTGATGTTCTGCAGCATGCTGGGATCGATGGTGCAACTGCCGGGAGTTGGCGGCGGATCGCAACTGGCCACGATCAGCGCCATGGATCATGTGTTCCACATCGTGCCTAAAGAACTGACGGTGAGCTGCGGGATCATGCTTTGGCTGGTGACGTTCGTCTCGATTGTTCCCGTGGGATTGCTGCTGGCACATTTTGAGCGCGTATCGCTGCGCAAGCTTTCGGCCGAGAGCGCGGAAGCGGAGAAAGATTGAATCATTGAGTCATTTAGGCATTGAGTCATTGGCTGAACGAGCGATGCGTCGGCAAGTCGGGCTTGGCGAGGGATTGAGTGTAATCCCTGTTATCGCCACTGTGATCCGGTTACGGCTTCAGCAATTGGAAGGATCGCACGATCTTATCGACCTTGGCCGGTTTGAGTTGGCCGGACTGCCACTGTGCCGCGAAGATGTATAGCCTTTTCCCCGCACAATACCACCGCTCGTACTCTTGGAATCCAGAAGGTACGACTTGCTCAAATTCAAGAAAGGGGTAGCCTTCAAAGTTACCGTGTTTCACGGTGGACATATCGACCTTGAACCGTGACTCTGAAGGACCAAGTTTTCGTTTTCCGCTTCTGACCTCTTCAAGTCCCTTCACTTGATCAGAAATCACAGATTCGCATGCGTTCGGCCTCTCGATGACGCGCAAGGTCATCCCGCCAGCCGTGTACGCCGTGGCGCTGGGATAGCTGGTATCAGGGTGTGGTTTCGGCGCCTCGGGCAGGGTGATTGCAAATCCATCGGAGCGATAAACGTACTCCTTCCAGCCCTGCGGTGCATCGCTCGTCGACTTGTCGGTCTGGGCACTAACGGACGCTGCTAGGAGGAGGGTTACCAACACGATAATCGGGTTCCGCAAGACTCCACCTCGGTAGATGACTTCTTGCATTCTTGCACAATGCAGCGCACGCTGGCGATGAATCCCGATTACGCTCAATGTCCTCTCTGCGGGTACCAACCCATATTTATTCATGCCTCAATCACTCAATGATTCAATGACTCAATCCCTCAACTGCTACAATTATCAGTACTCTCCGACACGCCATGAAATGCCCTTTTTGCGGCTTTGAAAACGACAAGGTAGTCGACTCACGCGAAAGCAAGGAAGCGGATTCCATTCGCCGACGCCGCGAGTGTCTGAAGTGCGAGAAGCGCTTCACCACCTACGAGCGCATCGACGAGATTCCTTACATGGTGGTGAAGAAGGACGGGCGCCGCGAGCGCTTCGACCGCCAAAAAGTGCTCAACGGGCTGATGCGCGCCTGCGAGAAGCGGCCGGTGCCGATCAGCAAACTGGAGCAAATAGTCAACGAGGCGGAGACGTTTGTGATTGAGTCTCCCGAGCGCGAGCGCAAGACCAGTGAAATCGGCGAGCTGATCATGAATCGCCTGCGCAGGCACGACAAAGTGGCCTATGTGCGTTTTGCTTCCGTCTATCTGGATTTCAAAGATGTCGGAGAGTTCATGACAGAGCTGAAGGATCTGCTGAGAACCAAAGATGCCGAACCGAAGGGTAAGACTAGCCGAGTCACCGGCTGAGCTGCTTATCGGCTCTTCAAAGTCAAGGAGCGGCTCCGCTTTGTCAATGACTCGATTGCTTCATGACTCGATCATAGGTCTGACTTATGACACATAAAGTAACTCTCATACCCGGCGACGGCATTGGCCCAGAAGTTATACAGGCCACCGTGCGCATTCTTGAAGCGACCGGCGTGAAATTTGAGTGGGAAAGCTTCGCTGCCGGCAGCGAAGCTTTCGAAAAATATCATGAATACATTCCCAAGGAGCTGACCGAATCGATCGAGCGCACGCGCGTCGGCTTGAAAGGGCCGGTCACCACGCCGATCGGCGGCGGCTTTTCCAGCATCAACGTGGAGCTGCGAAAAAAGTTTGAGCTGTTTGCGAACTTTCGCCCTATCCGCAATCTGCCGCACATTCCGACCCGTTATCCCGACATCGATCTGATCATCGTGCGCGAAAATACGGAGGGGCTTTACTCGGGCATTGAGCATGAAGTAATTCCCGGCGTGGTCGAAAGCCTGAAGATCATCACCGAAAAAGCCTCCACGCGAATTTCTCGTTTCGCCTTCGAGCACGCCCGCAAAAATAAGCGCAAGAGGATTCACTGCATCCACAAGGCCAACATCATGAAGATGTCCGACGGCCTGTTTCTTAAGTGTTCGCGCACGGTTTCAAAGGAATATCCCGAGATTTTTTACGGTGAGCACATCGTCGATAACACCTGCATGCAGCTGGTGATGAATCCCTATCAGTACGACATGCTGTTACTGGAAAATCTGTACGGCGATATTGTCTCCGACCTGTGCGCGGGGCTGGTCGGCGGATTGGGGCTGGTGCCGGGCGCAAATTTCGGCCATGAATGCGCCATCTTTGAAGCGGTGCACGGTTCGGCGCCGGATATTGCGGGCAAAAACATTGCCAATCCGACAGCGGTACTGCGCTCCGCGTTGCTGATGCTTCGCCATATTGGCGAGGCCGAGGCGGCATGGAAGATCCGCAACGGTCTCGATCAGGTCTATCGCGATAAGAGCAAGCTGACGCGCGATGTGGGCGGCAAGGCTGGCACATCCGAGTTTGCAGACGCCATTATTGAGGCGATGGAATCGCCGGTCAATCCGGAGCCTATGCCAGTGCCCACGGCCTGAGGACCCAGGCTCGGCAGCGCTGCAAAGCGCAATTCTGGCTGGGATAGATTGTCCTCCCAGCGCGCGCGTATCTGCTAAAATGCGGCGGTTGGAATGATGGTCGCACTTATTCGCGCTGTAAACGGGCGCATCGCAGGGGGCCTGTCCTGAAGGAAATCGAACTTCCATATAACCAGGGGTTGCACCGCTTCGCTATTTTCACGGCCTGCATCACTCTCGTGCTTATCGTGGCCGGAGCGCTGGTCACCAGCAACGATGCCGGGCTTTCAGTGCCCGACTGGCCGACCTCGTTTGGCTCCATCTACAAAATTCCACACATGGTTGGCGGGATCAAATATGAGCACACGCACCGCATGATTGCGGAGTTTGTCGGATTGCTGACCATCATTCTTGCGGTATGGACCTGGCGTACCGAAAAGAGGCGCTGGCTGCGAATTCTGGGCCTGGCGGCGATTGGAACCGTGATCGCCCAGGGAATTCTGGGCGGGCTGACCGTGATATTTCTTCTGCCTGCTCCGATTTCAAGCGCGCACGCCGCAGTGGCACAAACCTTCTTTTGCATCGCCGTCTCTATCGCAGTTTTCACCGGACGCCGCTGGCTGCAGGAACAACCCCGCACTGAATTCGACTCTCGGCGGCCAACGCTATTCACGCTCACGCTTCTCTCCATTTTTGTTCTCTACGTGCAATTGCTGCTGGGAGCCATGTTTCGCCATCATGGCTTAAGCTGGTGGCCGCATGTGGTTCACGCCGCCGTGGTTGCCATTGTGCTTTCATGGACGGCTGTCCGTGCCATTTCTGTTTATTCGAAGCTTGAGGCGGTGAAACGGCCGGCGGTCCTCATGCTCGGCTTGATGGTCGCGCAGCTCTGCCTGGGATTTCTCGCCTTCATCACCCGCGTCATGTGGGGACAGGATGCGGCACAGCCTGAATTGCCGATGGTGATGGCGACAGTCGTGCACGTTGCGGTTGGAGCGTTGCTTCTCGCCACCACAGTGGTTCTCGCCATTCAGGTATGGCGGCATGTGCCGGTGTCGTTTGCAGAGCACATTCCCAGCCGCGAGCGGAATCCAGTAGCGGCGTAAGCTTGCTTTGCGGATGATTCCACAAATCCGCGCCGCCGCAACGACTGCGAAAACCATGCCGCGCGTAGCTGCAGCCCCTCGCCTGGGAGAATGTCGTAGAATGACGGTGTGGGTATTCATTCGACTGCGATTGACTTTGTAACCGCTGACAAGCCCTCCGAGCTATCGGGCACTGCTATTATCCAGGTTCGTAATCTGGTTCACCGCTATCAGGACCGGCTCGCGCTCAACGGGGTTTCGTTTGAGGTTCGGCCGGCCGAGCTGTTTGGCCTGCTTGGTCCCAACGGCAGCGGCAAGACCACGCTCTTCCGCATTCTTTCCACATTGATGGTTCCCACGTCTGGTACGGCGGTGATTGCTGGTCTTGACGCAGTTCGCCAACCCGGAGCGTTGCGCCGCCGCATCGGCGTCGTATTCCAGGCCCAGAGCGTCGACCCAAAGCTGACGGCACGCGAAAATTTGTGGCATCAGGGACATCTTTATGGCCTGCGCGGTTCGCTTCTTAACGCGCGCATCGACGAAATTCTCACACGCGTTGGATTGCTCGACCGCGCCAACGACCTGGTTGAAACTTTCTCGGGAGGAATGCAGCGGCGCATCGAACTGGCCAAAGGCCTGCTTCATCATCCCGAAGTCTTGCTGCTCGACGAACCGACTACCGGCCTCGATCCTGGGGCGCGGCGCGATCTTTGGCAGTATCTTGCGATCCTGCGCGATCAGGAACGGGTCTCCATTATTGTGACTACGCATCTGATGGAAGAGGCGGAACGGTGCGACCGGCTGGCGATTTTGAATGAAGGTAATCTCGTCGCTTTGGGTACTCCAGAGGCGCTGACGCGAGAGATCGGCGGCGACGTCATTCTGTTTGAAGTGCGCGATCCGCAGTCGTTAGCGGCGCAGATACGCGAGCAGTTTCACGTTGAGGCGGCCGTGCTCGACAAACATGTGCGTATTGAGATCGAGAACGGTCATCGCTTTGTCCCCGACGTGGTGGAAGCGTTTCCGGGAGAAATTCAATCGCTCAGCATTAGTAAGCCCACATTAGAAGATGTGTTCATCCATCGCACCGGGCACAGGTTTTGGACCGAAGAAGCCGACGCCGCCGCGACAGCGGCCAAAGGCAAGGCCAGGAAAACGGCGAGGAAACATTAGACATTACGTAATCGGGTAACCGGGTAATTGAGTAATTGTGAAGAGGACGGCGCGCGGGTTGTTAGATTGACAGATTACTAACTTACGAAATCCATTTATGGCAACTCAGACTGCAATGCTTCGCCCTGTAGCTCCTGCGTCCGCTGGCGTCGTGCTTCCCGCCTTCACACTCTGGTGGCGCGAAATCGTGCGCTTTTATCGCCAGCGCGCGCGCGTAGTCGGCGTTATCGCGTCTCCCTTGCTTTTTTGGATTGTCATCGGTTCCGGGTTCGGTACCTCGTTCCGCTCCGGCCCGGCTGCCGGCCAGCAGCGCTATCTCGATTATTTCTATCCCGGCGCGCTGGTGATGATCATCCTTTTTACTGCCATCTTCACGATGATGTCGGTGATCGAAGATCGCAATGAAGGCTTTCTGCTTTCGGTGCTGGTTGCGCCCGTTCCCCGCGCGGCGATTGTGCTGGGCAAGGTACTGGGAGGAACAACTCTCGCTGCCGTCCAGGGATTGATTTTCCTTGTCTTTTCGCCGATCGTCGGAATCCACATGACCCTCGGCTCGTTCGGCCTGATTGTGCTGACTGTATTTCTTGTCTCGTTCGCTTTGACCGCCCTCGGCTTCGCCATTGCCTGGCCTATGGATTCCACTCAGGCCTTTCACGCCGTCATCAATCTGTTTTTGATTCCGCTCTGGCTGCTTTCCGGCGCGCTCTTCCCTCTTTCGAAAGCCTCGCCATGGATTCGCTGGCTGATGTATGCCAATCCGCTAACCTACGGTGTCGAGGCGCTGCGCACGCTGATGTATCCCGAAGCGCCCAGTTCTTTCTCCTTCGGATTTTCGCTCACTGCGTCCATTCTCACGCTTGTGCTGTTCGCACTGTTCATGTTCGGCCTGGCGTTCGTGCTGGCAAATCGGCGAACCACCAAGCCGGCAGCGTAGACCGATTGTGTAATTTTGCAATCGGGTAATTGTGTAAGCTAAGAACTCGTTTGGCAATTTGAAATTACGAAATTGGCCGATTACAAAGTTACCAAATGACTCTCGACATTCTCGCCCTTGCCGCGCACCGTGACGACGTGGAACAAACCTGCGGCGGCACTCTACTCAAAATGGCTGAGCGAGGCTATCACACAGGCATTCTCGATTTGACGCGCGGCGAGATGGGCACGCGCGGCTCCGCCGAAGACCGCGAACATGAGGCTGAAGAAGCCGCGCGCATCTTAAAAGTCTCCTGGCGGCACGCTCTCGATATTCCCGATGGCCGCGTCGAGAACACGTGGGAGAACCGGCTGAAGGTCGCGCGCGTAATTCGCGAGGTGCGGCCGCGCGTGGTGATTCTTCCCTACTGGGAAGGCCGGCATCCCGACCACTACACCGCCTCCGTGCTGGGCTACGAGGCCAGCTTTCTTGCCGGACTGGCCAAGCTTCCAATCAGCGACCAGCCGTTGCCCGCGAGCGGAAGCCGCTCATTTTACGATTTCGGATCGCCTGGAATCGCGCCGCATCGGCCCTTCAAGGTCATCTACGCCAGCCTTTATCGCGACGTGAGGCCTACCTTTGTTGTCGACATCACCGACCAGTTTGAGGCGCGCTTCGCGTCTTTAATGGCATACAAATCGCAATTTACCGATCAGGAAGCGGGGAGCGGAATTTTCCCGGCGCAAGCTGAGATTCGAGCGCGCGTGGAATCGATGGCGCGCTTCTATGGCATGCTCGGCGGCGTCACTTACGCCGAACCGTTCGTGCAGAAGGAAGTCGGACTGGTCGACGATGTGATGGTAATTCCGGTGAAGTCAATCTGAAGACGCAATCATAAGACGCGACCATAACACTCGATCACGAGACTACCGCGGGGACTCGCTTCGTTACATTCGGAACCGAAAGAGCTCTCTACTCCTCACCCCATATTTCGCCGATCACGCGTTGAAAATTCGCGCCTAACACCTTCTCAATAACCGCCGCGGGCTGGCCGCGCTTGGCGAGTTCATCGGCAATCACCTGCATGTGGTCAGGACCATTAAGATCTGGAACATATGGATACCGGTCTTCTCCGGGAGCGCCGATTCCTAGTTCCTTGCGACGGGCAATATCTTTATCGAAGGCGGCTTTCTGCCCGGCGGTCAGCACCGTTTTCTGAATGGAGCCGTCGGAGCCGATACCGACGTGATCGGCGCCGCACACGTTAATAGCGTGAACCAGATGATCGAGCACATGTTCGCGCGTGGGAATAGTCGGCGATGCAACCAAGTAGGGCATCAGGTAGACGCCAAAATACCCACCGCGATCCGCCAGCGCCTTGAGAATCTCATCGGGCTTGTTGCGCGGATGCGCGTAGACAGCGGCGCATCCGGAATGAGATATAAGCACCGGCTTGGCGGATTGCGCGATGCCGTCGGAAGTCGTGCGGTGACCGCTATGACTTAGATCGAGCGCGACGCCCAGTTCGTTCATTTTCTTTACGGCAGCGATGCCGGCCTTACTCAAGCCCGCATTGCCGGGCTCCAGGCATCCATCGCCAAAAATGCTGCGGTTGTTATAGGTAAGCTGCATGATGCGAACATCGAGTTGGCGGAAGGTGTCAATGCGATCCTGCTTTTCCTCGAGAAACTGCGTGTACTGAAATCCGGGCATGATTCCGATCTTCGATTCACGCTTGGCCCGCGCGATATCGGAGTGCCGCCGTACGATCAGAAACACATCGGAATGGTCGGCCAGCTCCTGCACGGTAGCGAGATTGTCGATTGTCTCTTCATAGTTGGGCGCCGAGATCGTGAAGTTAATGGCGGTAATGCCGGACTGGCGGACGGCGGCGAGCATTTCAGGGCTGGGCGGCGTATCCAAGTTGGTAAAGGGCGCGCAAAGCGAGTCGATGACCACCGCATTTGCGTACAGTGACGAGGCTGCGGAATCGCCGAAAGCTCGCATTACAAGGCGTGGGGCAAATGCGGCCGCGGCTGTGGCTTTCAGCAGGGAGAGATTGAAGGTACGACGGTGCACAGGGATGCTCCTGCGGGATTGTACTGTATAACGGGATATTCACACATGAAGGCCATCGTCTACCACGACTACGGTTCGCCCGACGTGCTCCGGTACGAAGAGATTCGGATGCCCGTGCCCAAAGACAATGAAGTTCTGATTAAGGTTTTAGCCACGTCCGTAAATCCGCTGGACTGGCACTTCATGCGGGGAGAGCCTTATCCGCTGCGCCTGATAGCCGGCCTCCTCAAACCAAAGAACACACAACTCGGCGTAGACGTGGCTGGCTGGGTCGAGGCGGTTGGCGCGAAAGTAACTCAGTTCAAACCGGGCGATGAGGTTTTCGGCACGTGTCGCGGAGCCTTCGCCGAGTATGTATGCGCTCCCGAGTCGACGCTGATTGTGAAGCCAAATAACGTTTCATTTGAACAAGGCGCTTCCGCCCCGATCGCGGCATTCACCGCGTTACAGGCTTTGCGGCGTGGCGGCGTAAACGGCTCAGGAGAGATTCAGGCGCGGAAGGCGGTTTTGATTAACGGCGCGTCCGGAGGCGTAGGCACATTCGCCGTGCAGATTGCAAAGTGTTTCGGCGCGGATGTAACTGGTGTGTGCAGCATCCGCAATATCCAGTTAGTTCGTTCAATCGGCGCAGATCGAGTTATCGATTACGGCAGCACCGATTACACGAAGGAGGCAACGCAAAGCACCAAAGGGTACGACGCCATTGTGGACTGCATCGGCAATCACCCTCTCTCCGCGAACAGGCGTGTGTTGACTCTCAAGGGCGTATATATTCCTGTGGGCGCGCGCGCTGGTCGATGGATGATGAGCGTGATGGCGCGCGCGATCACATCGCTTGCATTGTCGAAGTTCGGTAGCCAAACACTTGTCCCACAATTCCTGGCCAAATCAAACAAAGAGGATTTGACTGCTCTGGCCGAACTCATGACGAGCGGAAAAATAAAACCTGTGATCGACAAGCGCTACAAGTTGAGCGAGGCACCGGATGCGATCCGCTACCTGGAAGAAGGGCACGCGCGCGGAAAAGTAATTATCAGCATGGCATAAAAATCAATACGATTAGGTTAGGTGTGTGGCTTGCACCACAGCGGCAGCTGCGCGTGGGATGCGGACGGACATTTCAACAGCGAGATGTGATAAAGTGCATTGGTTCGCTACCCCGCTACCGGTGTAATCCCCGAGTAAGAAGAGCGTCACATTATCAGCAGCCTACCTGCAAGAAGCAAAGTCAGGCGGCCTCCACATGCTGATACGGGAACCAAGTAACAGACCCTGACCAGGCCGGGCCAGCCGCCGCCTCCCCTGAACATTTGAGGAGGGTCAACATAATCATTCAACAATCGGCCGCAATGCCGAACATAGGAGGAACGATGAACGCCAATATTTCACTGGTGAATGCATGGATTTTCCTGAATGAGGATGAGCCCGCGGGAACCGATTACAACAGCCCAAACAGCTGCTACCAGACGCTGATTCAAAACAATGTCTATCGCTCTGTCGATGTTCTGTACCTTTGCTTTGTGACCACAACCCCGACCGGCGCTGGCACGATTCCGGCGGGGGATGGTTCGTCTTACACCATTCAAATGGGCGCGGCTTCGCACCCCGGCGGCCTGACCAATCAGGATTACATGGATTATGTGATCCGGGACTCGCGCAAGAGAACACCCACGATCAAGATTGGAGTGACGTTGAACTGGGGCGATGGCAACCTGCTGGCGAACATCTTCTCAAACACCAAGGTGTCACCCCAGCAAAACGCGGCCAACTTCGCGGCCAATCTGATGACTTATCTCAAGCACTATGACCTGGACGGTTTTGACATCGACTGGGAGTATCCGATCAGCGATGTCACCACGCAGAGCCAGTTCGCGCTGCTGGTGAATGCCATCGGAGCGCAGTTTCAGCAACAAAAGGACAAGCCGTATCTTCTGTCGCTTTCTCCGGCGCAGGTGGGAAATCTGGATGCAACGGCTACTAACAACAATGTCAGCTACCTGAATCTTCAGCTTTACTCGGGATTTACTTCTCCGCAGGATTTTGTGAATGCGGGAGTAAACCCGAAGCTATTCGCCTATGGCGCAAAGTGGGAATCGGATTTCCAAACGGCGCAACAGGCGTTTGACGACAATCAGAAAAACTACCGTTACAGCGTGTATACGTGTTGGCGGTTGAATTCGAGCAACTACGTATTTGAGCAGACGCAACAGGTGGCACTGCACAAACTCATCTTTCCCAGCGCTGCCGAACGTGAGAAGGCGACGACGGCGGCATAACAATAATGGCTCGCTGCTGAAAACCGCGGCCCCACTCTGGCATCTTTTTCGGGGTGGGGTCGCCCAGGTCACGGCCCGAGTTCCCTCTCACACTGACACCTCCCAAACTGAGCCCAGCCGTGCCAAGGGTTTTCCTCTGCCAAACTAGGGAACATTAGGTATAGCCCGCACATAGCCATTTTTCGGATCATTGCTCCTGCTTCATTCGACAACTTTCAAAACGTGCTCAGGTCCCTACCCCGCCGCTTCGTTACTCGTCACCTGACACTCCCAAGGAGAACTCTGCCATGCGCGGTTTATCGAGCTTAACTAACATCGCACTCTGCTTTTTTCTTGCGGCTGGCTTGCCAGTTTTAGCCGCCGCTCAAAGTTCACAGGGGGTATTACCGCCTCATGCCGTGGGCGTGAAACCTTCGCCCATGCATTCGGCGGCGACCAGCAGCCAAGCCATTGTGCCGCAGACGACCAAGACTAGCCCATTCTGGACTTCACTTAGCAATCCTGCGCCGGTCTCACTGGGCGCCATGCTTTTGCTCACTGACGGCCGTGTGTTACTCCATGAGGAACCGAATTGCAGTGGCAACAACTGCGCAGGATCAGATTTTACGGCCTGGTACATACTTACTCCCGACATCAATGGCAGTTACATCAATGGCACCTGGACGCAGGCCGCGAGTATGCCGTCGGCTTACGCTCCGCTTTACTTTGGTTCGGCCGTACTGCCGGACGGCAACGTGATTGTGGAGGGGGGCGAATATCTCTGCCCCGGCGGGCAGTGCGCGCCGGAAGGCCCGTGGACTAATCTGGGCGCTTTGTATAATCCGGCAGCGAATACATGGACGGCGGTGACTCCTCCGAGTACGCCAACGCCCTGGGCGAATATCGGCGATGCCGAGTCCGTCGTTCTGCCGAATGGAACTTACATGCAGGCGGATTGCTGCGGCGTGTCATTGCAAATGCAGAGCGCGCCTCTGGCAGCTTACTTTGACGAGGCGAGCACGAGTTGGACGGAGCTCAATGAGTCCACCAAGTTTGATGAATTTGACGAAGAAGGATGGACACTGCTTCCCAACGGCAAAGTGCTCGCGGTCGATGCCTATGTAGCGTGCCCGAGCGATCAGCCTTCTTGTACGGCCGAAGGCAATACTGGAAGCAATTCAGAACTGTGGGACCCGAGCACCGAAACCTGGAGCAGCGCCGGCAGCACCGTCGTGCAACTGTGGGATTCGAATTGCGGCGCGGGCGGGGGCAGTTATGAAGTGGGGCCTGGAGTTTTGCGGCCGGATGGCACGGTGTATTATACCGGCGCAAGCGATTGCGAGGCCGGCCATACGGCAATCTACGACTCTTCGACTGGTGTCTGGACAAAAGGTCCGGATTTCCCCAACAAGGATGCGGTCAACGATGCCCCGGCTTCTATCGAAATCAACGGCAACGTAATCGTGATGGCCAGCCCCTACAGTGGCACTTTCAGCGCTCCTTCTAATTTTTACGAGTGGAACGGCAC
>JBAWBR010000065.1:0-33089 GCA_049589875.1 Terriglobales bacterium | reverse complement strand
GGCATCGGTGCTGCTGCTGGTGAATGTATGGCCGCGCGGCATGCTGATTGTGTGCTTTGTCTGCTTTCTTTCATTTGTGAGCGCGGCGCAGGATTTTTCAGGGTATCAATCGGACGGCATGTTGTTGGAGGCGGGATTCATTGCTCTGTTTTTCGCGCCGCCGGGGTTGTGGCCGGGAGTGGGGCGGACGCATCCGGCATCGCGGGCCAGCCTGTTTTTGCTGCAGTGGGAGTGGTTTCGGATTTACTTCGAATCGGGCGCGGTGAAGCTGCTGAGCGGCGACACGGAATGGCGGCATTTAACCGCGATGGATGAGTACTACCAGAATGGTCCGCTGCCCACGTGGGTTGGGTGGTATGTGCAGCATTTGCCTCATTGGTTTCATTGGACGACGGCGGGCGCAACGCTGGTGATGGAGTTGGCGCTGGTGTGGATGCTCTTCCTGCCGCGACGGTGGAAAATCATTTGCTTTTTTATTGTGACGCCGTGGCAGATGGGCGTCATTTTGACCGCGAATTACACGTTTCTCAACTATCTTGTGCTGGCGCTGGGCGTGCTTTTGCTGGACGATGCATTCGTGCTCGGCATTGTGCCGGAGGGGTGGAGGCATCGGATAAGAACGAACGATGCGGAGAGGCCGGCGTTGGGACTCGAGAAGGGCGGGAAGGGCGGGTGGAGCGGTGGATTGCAGCGTCCGTGGAGGATGGTGAAATTGGCGGTGAGCGCGGTGATGCTGACGTGGATTGGATATGCGACGTCGGCGGAACTGGTTTGGATGTTTGCGCAAGCGCCGCTTCCGATGAGTCCGGTGACTGCGCTGGAGCCGTTTCGAATTGCCAATCGATATGGCCTTTTTGCGGTGATGACGCGGGGGCGCTATGAAATAGAGTTTCAGGGATCGGAGGATGGAAAGAACTGGATCGCGTATCCGTTTCGCTATAAGCCGCAGGCGCTGAATGAGCCGCCGCGCATTTATGCGCCGTATCAGCCGCGATTCGATTGGAACCTGTGGTTTGCGTCGCTGGGATCGTGGCGCGACTACCCAATTGTGGCGAACACTGAAGTGCGCTTACTCTCGAACGATAAGGATGTGCTTGCGTTGTTTGCGGGGAATCCGTTTGAGCACGGGCCTCCGCGGGAGGTGCGGGTGTTGCTCTGGCAGTATTGGTTCACGAGCATGGCGGAGAAGCGGGCGACGGGAATGTGGTGGCGGCGGCAACGGCTGGGGCTGTATGGTCCCACCATAGGGAAGAGAGACGGGGGCGAGATTCAGGCGATCGAGTGGCCGGATGTGCCGCCGAGAGAATGATGCATGCTTGGGATTGGCTTAAGAAGCGGAATTGGTGAATTGCGATGAGCGGCAAAGCTTGCGTTATTGGCTCGGGGCCGAACGGGCTGGCGGCGGCGATCGTGCTGGCGCAGGCCGGCTTGCAGGTAGAGGTGTTTGAGGCGGAGGCAACGCCTGGGGGCGGGGCGCGCACGATGGAATTGACGCTGCCCGGCTTTCGGCACGATTTTGGATCGGCGGTGCATCCGCTGGGAGTGGGGTCTCCATTGTTCGCTTCCCTGCCCTTGCGGGAGCACGGGCTGGAATGGATTCATTCGCCGGCACCGGTGGCGCATCCGCTGGACGACGGGACGGCGGTGGTATTGGAGCGCGACCTGGAGGAGGCGAGACGAGCGCTGGGAGAGGATGGCGAGGCGTGGGTTGGACTGGTGCGGCCGTTTGTGGAGCACTGGTGGGAATTTGCGCCGGAGGTGCTGCGGCCGGTCTGGAGGATGCCGAAGCATCCTTTATTGATGGCGCGGTTTGGGATGAATGCGTTGTGGGCGGCGCGGACGATTGCGGGGCGGTTCCGGAGTGAGCGCACGCGGGCGTTATTTGCGGGGCTGGCGGCGCACTCGTTTCTAAGTCTGGATGAGCCGCTGAGCGGAGCGTTTGGCATGCTGATGGCGGTACCCGCGCATGCCGTGGGCTGGCCAATTCCGCGCGGAGGAGCGCAGTCATTGACGGATGCGCTGTGCAGTTATCTGGCGAGCCTGGGTGGGCGAGTGCAGACTTCTTCGCGAGTAGAGTCGCTGGCGGAACTGGATGGTTACGATGTGACGCTGTGCGATCTGACGCCGCGCCAGCTGGTTAAGGTCGCGGGAGCGCGCTTGTCGGAGAGTTATAAGCGGCGCTTGGAGGGATTTCGATACGGGGCAGGCGTGTTCAAGGTGGATTATGCGCTGAGCGCGCCGATTCCGTGGAAAGCGGCCGCGTGCTTGCGGGCGGCGACGGTGCATTTGGGGGGGACGTTTGAAGAGATTGCGGCGTCGGAAAAAGCGATGCGGAACGGGCGTTGCGCGGAGCAGCCGTTTGTTTTGCTTTCGCAGCCGAGCTTGTTTGAAGCTTCGCGAGCGCCGGCGGGAAAGCATATTGGGTGGGCATATTGTCATGTGCCGAATGGATCGACGGCGGACATGCTGCAAAGGGTGGAAGATCAGATTGAGCGCTTCGCGCCGGGGTTCCGGGAGATTGTGCTGGCGCGGCGGGTATTTTTTCCGGCGGAGCTGGAGAGACATGACGCGAATCTTGTAGGCGGGGACATTGCGGGCGGGGCGATGGATCTTGGGCAGTTTTTGCGGCGGCCGACGGGAGGGTATTATGCGACGTCGGCGAAGGACATTTACATTTGCTCGGCGTCAACTCCTCCTGGGGGAGGGGTGCATGGGATGTGCGGCTATCATGCGGCGAAGATGGCGCTGGAAAGATTGGATTTGGGGCGCGGGCGGTGATATGTATTCCAGATTGCAGGTTGGTTTGACCTGGAAGGAAGCGGGCCTCAGGGGCTAGAGTCCTGTCACGAAAGAATGGCTTTATCGCGGCGCTCGGAGCGCTGCGCCATCCAGAAATCCGCAGACTGCGAAGCCGCAGCCTTTCAAAACGTGGTGCGGCACGACCCCCAAGAGAACGATCCCCCTTGCTGGTAAATCCCTCACCTTCCTTAAAGAACTTTGCCCCCTCGCCGATGGATATGACGGGCGCAGTAATCATGCCCGTGGTAACCGTTGAGGCGGTGGTAATGACAGAAGCTGGAATCTCCCTGTTGGATGAAGAAGGCCGCATGGTGGTGAAGATTGAGGGAAAGGCGCGCGTGGAAACGGCGGTGCTTCTACGGCAGAAGCTAGCGGAATCGCTGATTACACAAGAGGTGGCAATCGATTGGGCGGAGGCTGAACATGTGGATGCCAGCGTTCTTCAGGTCTTACTTGCACTGCGAAAACTTCTTGGCGAGCGTGGTTTGCCGCTGGTGGTCGATAAGGACAACACGAAGGTGCGGGAGTATCTGAGATTGTCCGGGCTAACGGAATATTTTCCGCTGGGCGGAGAGGCGTTAGGCAAGCGGGCGGAGCGTTCCTTGCAGGAGCATGCGCCGGGCGGGGGTGCGCTTGGCTAAGAAAGCTTTGATTGTGGACGATTCGGTGACGATACGGCAGATGGTGGCGTTCACGTTGCAGCAGGCGCAATTTGAAGTGGTGGAAGCGGAGAACGGAGCGGACGCGCTGAAGAAACTGGACGGGTTTTCTCCCGACCTCATAGTCACCGACCTGAACATGCCGTTGATGGATGGGCTGACCTTTATTCGCGGCGCAAGAGCGCTGGCGGTGGCGAAGTTCATTCCCATCCTGATGCTGACGACCGAGAGTCAAGCGGAGAAGAAGGCGGAAGCGAAGGCGGCGGGAGCGACGGGCTGGATTGTGAAGCCGTTCGATCCCGCGCAACTGTTGTCGGTTCTGGCCAAGGTGATGCCGTGAGGTTAAAGGCATGAAGATCGATCTGAGCAAATTCCGGGACACATTTTTTCAGGAAGCGGCGGAGCATGTGAACAACATGGAGGCTTCGCTGCTGGGGCTGGGCGATGCTCCGGCGGATGGAGAGGCGTTGCACTCGATTTTCCGGGCGGCGCATTCGATCAAAGGGGGAAGCGGAACCTTTGGGTTTGACGATGTGATGCGCTTCACGCACCGGCTGGAAGAATTGCTGGACCGGATGCGGGAGGGCAAGTGCGACGCCAGTCCGGCGCGGATTGAATTGCTGCTGCGCGCCTGCGATATGCTGCGCACGCTGTTGCTGGCGGCGGAGACGGGCGGGGTTGCGCCGGCGGAAGCGACGACGCTGCTGGAAGACCTGGCGTTGGCGCAGCGCGGGGGCAGCGATTTTGTGGCGGAGGCGCCGTCTCCGATGCGGGCATGGGATCCAAAAGTAAAGTTTGGGGGAAAGACGGCGTATTCCATTTCCTTCACGCCGTCGGCGGACATATTTCGCGAGGGAATGGATCCGCTGCTGGCGCTGCGTGAGCTGGCGGAACTGGGCACGATGGAAAGCGTGGTTGCGAATCTTTCTAGCCTGCCGGTGTTGAGCGAGTTGCAGGCTGAAACCTGCTATCTGGGGTGGACGATCCGGCTGATCTCGGAGCGGGAGCGGGGAGAGATTGAAGACGTGTTTGCGTTTGTTGAAAACGGTGCGCATATCACGATCGAAGCGCAGCCGCCGGGGGATGAAGCTCCTGCGAGCGCTGGAGCGGCAAAGAAGGTTGCAGCGGCGGGGGCGCAACCGGCGCGGACGCGGGGACGGGATTCGGCTTCGATCCGCGTCTCGACGGAAAAAGTGGATCAGCTGATCAATCTGGTGGGAGAGCTGGTGATTGCGCAGTCGATGACGGAGGAGATTGTGAACCGGTTCACCAGCGAGCGCTTGCCGGAGCTGCAAACGGCGCTGCATGAAGTGAGCCGCAATACGCGCGAGTTGCAGGAGCGGGTGATGGCGGTGCGGATGCTGCCGGTGGGCACGATTTTTTCGCGGCTGCCGCGGATTGTGCATGACATTGCGACGGCCGGGGGAAAAAGCATACGGGTGGAAGTGACGGGCGAGGACACGGAGCTCGACAAGAGCGTGCTTGAGGGCATGACGGATCCGCTGACGCATCTGGTGCGGAACGCGGCCGACCATGCGATAGGAACTCCGGAGGAGCGGCGGGGGGCGGGCAAGCCGGAGGGCGGAACGATTCATCTGCGGGCGCGGCACGAGGGCGGGAACGTGGTGATCGAGGTCTCCGACGACGGGAACGGGTTGAACACGGCGCGGATTCGGGAAAAGGCGATTGAACGCGGGCTCATCAATGCGGGGGACGAAATGAGCACGCAGCAGATTCAGCACCTGATTTTCCATGCCGGATTCTCGACGCGGGACACGGCGAGCGAGGTTTCGGGACGGGGCGTGGGCATGGATGTGGTGCGCCGGAATGTCGAGGGGCTGGGGGGGATTGTGACGCTGAAGAGCGTCGAAGGGAAAGGGACGACGGTGGGGATCAAGCTGCCGCTGACGCTGGCGATTCTGGAAGGGCAGCTGGTGCGTGTGGGGCAACAACGATATGTGCTGCCACTGGTTTCGATTATTGAATCGATTCGTCCGGCGCGGGAGCAGATGCGGTCGGTGGCGGGCGAGGGAGAAGTGGTGATGGTGCGACGCGAGCCGCTTCCGCTGCTGCGGCTGCACAAACTGTTTGAGGTTGCGACCGAGGTGCTGGAGCCCTCGAGCGGGCTGGTGGCGGTGGTGGAGCACGATTCGCGGCGCTTTGCGCTGATGGTGGATGAGCTGCTGGGTCAGCAGCAGGTGGTGATCAAGAATCTGCAGGCAAATTTTCACCGGGTGGATGGCGCGATGGGGGCAACGATATTGGGCGATGGCCAGGTCACGCTGATTCTGGACATTGCGGGGCTGGTGGAATTGTCGCGGAGGAAAGCGCGTCCGGAGACTGGGATTGCTCAAAAATTGTTCGGGGCGGGCGTTCCGCCAGTGGAGAACCCGGGCGCGCTGAGCCCGGCGGGGGCAGCGGCCGGATAACCCGTTTACGTAGAAAAGCAGGAAACAAATATTCGAAGCACGAGCGAGTAAAGGCTGGGTCAATTTCTGGAGGATACGACGATGTGGTTTAAGAATCTGCGGACGGTAACGAAACTGGTGCTGGCTTTTGGCTTGATGGGCTTGATTACGGGCGTAGTTGGATATAAGGGCGTTGTGGCCACGGGCGACATCAACGAGATGGTCAACAATCTCTACGGAAAAGAGCTTCTGGGGATCGCGTCGATTCAGAAGGTAAACATTATTCGGGTCGGCATTTCGCGCGACTTCCGCAATGCCCTTTTGGTAAAAGACCCGGCCAAGAGGCAGGCGATCGCGGCCAAGATCGAAAAATCCTTCGGCGACCTCTCGGAGTCTCTCGACCAGTTCGAGAAGTACGTCATTACGGAAGAAAACAAGGCGCGTTTGGCCAAGAGTAAAGAGGAGCTGGCGGATTATAAGAGGCAAATCACCGAGCTTGTGGGCTTCGCGCTCGCCGGCAAGGAGGCTGAGGCGCTGGACGCGATGGCGCAGGCGCAGGCGAAAGGGGATGAACTGGATGGCACGCTGAAAGAAATGGCGGACGCGAAGGAAAGAGGGGCCAAGGAAAGCTATGACGAGGCTGCCGCTCTTTACACAAAGACGCGCACCATGCTGATCTGGCTGATTGGCGGGGCGGTGGTTTTCTGCATCGGGAGCGGGTACTTCATCGCCCAGTTGATCTCAAAGCCGTTGCTGGCGACGGTGGGTATTCTGGAAAAAGTGGCGGATGGAGATATGACGGCGCGGCTGGACCTGGACACGCGCGACGAAGTGGGAATGATGGCGGAGGCATTGAACCGGGCGACAGAGGCCCTGCAAACGACGCTGACCGACGTGCGCAAATCGGCGGACAACATGGCGAACTCGGCGCAGCAACTGGCGGCGGCGTCGGAGGAGCTGGCATCTGGCGCGCAGGAACAGGCATCCAGCCTGGAAGAGACGAGCGCGACGATGGAGGAGATCACCTCGACGATCAAGCAAAATGCGGACAACGCAAAACAGGCGAACCAGGTGGCAAATGGCTCGCGCGACGCGGCGGAAAAGGGCGGTCAGGTTGTGGGTGAAGCGGTGGGAGCGATGGGGCAGATCAACGAGTCGTCGAAAAATATCGCGGAGATTATTACGACGATCGACGAGATCGCCTTCCAAACCAATCTGCTGGCGCTGAATGCGGCGGTGGAGGCGGCTCGGGCGGGAGAACGGGGGCGGGGGTTCGCGGTGGTTGCGACGGAGGTGCGAAATCTGGCACAGCGCAGCGCCACGTCGGCAAAGGAGATCAAACGGCTGATTCAGGATTCGGTGCGCAAGGTGGAGAACGGCTCGGGGCTGGTGAATAAGAGCGGGGAGACGCTGCGCGAGATTGTGGGATCGGTGAAGCGGGTGACGGACATCGTGGCCGAGATTGCGGCGGCATCGCAGGAGCAGTCGGTGGGGGTGGAACAGGTGAACAAAGCGATGACACAGATGGACCAGGTAACGCAGACCAACGCATCGCAGACGGAAGAGCTTTCGGCGACGGCGCAGAGCCTGGCTGCGAGCAGCGAAGAGCTGCAGGCGATGGTGGCGCGGTTCCGTCTGGACGCGGGGGGAATGCGGGCGGCGGTAAAGACGCCTGTTGCCAGTCCCAAGCCGCAAGAGACGCATATGGGCAAACCGGCGCGGAAGCCGATGGCTCGCCATGCGGCGGCTGCGGCGGGGGCAGCGGGTGGGGGCTTGGCCGAGAGCTCGCACGACCAAAAAGACCAGGCGAATGCGTTCGCGGAATTCTAGACAGGGATGCGGGACGCGCGTTTAAGACGCCTCATGTTTAAAGGAGGAATGAAGACATGGAAGAGACGATGGCAAGCGCTGAACTGCCGAAGAATCTTGTCGCCGCCGGGCAATTTCTGACATTTTCACTGGGGCAGGAGGAGTACGGCATTGGACTGCTGAAGGTGCAGGAGATCAAGGGATACTCGGCGATCACGCCGATTCCGAACACGCCGCCGCACATTAAGGGAGTGATGAATCTGCGGGGAGCGGTGATTCCGATTATCGATCTGCGCATTCGCTTTGGGATGGAGGCGATCGAGTACACGCAATTCCACGTGATCATTGTGGTGAATGTGGGGACGAAGGTGATCGGGCTGCTGGTGGATGCGGTCTCCGATGTGCTGAATGTGGGAGCGGACGACCTGCGTCCGGCGCCGGATTTTGGGGCGCACGCGGATACACGGTTTATCAGCGGAATGGCTTCGGCGGGGGACAAGGTGGCGGTGCTGCTCGACATCGAGACTCTGCTGAGCGAGGCCGATCTGGCGGTCGCCCCGGACGAGATGGTCGAGCCGGCAGAGGTGGTGGCGGAGGCGAGTTGAGGGGCGGGCGAATTCCGGATTCCGATCAACATTCACGAGCAAGTGAGCGACGATGGCATGGCTGGCTTCAGAAACAACGATGACCGACGCGGAATTCGAACTTCTGCGCACGCTCATTTACGAACAGTCGGGCATCCATTTAAAAGAAGCGAAGCGGGAGTTGCTGAAAGGTCGGCTGGCGAAGCGGCTGCGGCATTTTGGCTATGAAAGTTTCGCGCAGTATTACGACCGCCTGAAGAACCAAGATCCGCAGGGTGTGGAACTGCAGGAGATGATCAATGCGGTGACCACGCACAAAACGGCGTTTTTCAGGGAGAGCCATCATTTTGATTGCCTGCGCGAACGGCTATTGCTTCCGGCAAACCGGGCGGCGGCGGAGGGGCGGAGGGAGCCGATACGGATCTGGAGCGCGGGATGCTCGAGCGGGGAGGAGCCGTACACGATTGCGATTACGGTGGCGGCGAATCTGGAGCGGCTGAATACCTGGGATGTGAGGATTCTGGGATCCGATATTGACACCGAGGTGCTGGACAAAGCCCGAAGCGCGGTATATCCGCTGGAATCGGTCAGCGAAATGGCGCCCGCCGTGGTGCGGAGGAACTTTCTTGCGGGGCAGGGGCGACAGGCGGGGTTTGTGCAGTTGAAGCCCGAGATCCGCAGTCTGGTGAGGTTCGGGCGGGTGAATCTGATGGAGCCGAAGTGGCCGTTTCGGGGAACCTTCGATGCCATCTTCTGCCGCAATGTGATGATCTACTTCGAGCGCGATGTGCAGCGTTATGTGGTGGAGAAGTTCGCCCAGTATTTGAAACCGGGCGGGC
Source organism: Terriglobales bacterium (assembly GCA_049589875.1). Classification (GTDB taxonomy): domain Bacteria; phylum Acidobacteriota; class Terriglobia; order Terriglobales; family Acidobacteriaceae; genus Acidiflorens. The sequence goes on along the minus strand of JBAWBR010000065.1, from coordinate 23,991 downwards.
TTTTTTTTGCGGGGCATTCGGAAAATCTGCTCGGTCTGGCGGATGCGTTTCACCCGCTGGGCGGGACGGTTTACCGGTATGGAGGTACGCGAGGCGATGTGTAATGGCGCACAGACGAGAGCACGCCAAGCACGAGGCGCACCCGAAACAGGAAGGGCCGAAAGACGAACTTCGGCTGGTGCGGCTGCCGATGGGAGGCGTGTATGCCAGCAAAACAGAGGTGAAGATCACGACCTTGCTGGGATCGTGCGTGGCGGCATGTTTATACGATCCGGCGGCGCAGGTTGGGGGGATGAATCACATTCTGCTTCCGGGCGGGGGATGAGGGATTGGCGACGCGATACGGGGTTCACGCCATGGAACTGCTGATTAACCGGATCATGAGGCTGGGCGGGGCGAAACAGAGGCTGCTGGCCAAGGTGTTTGGAGGGGCGAAGATGCTGGCGTTTGCGCCGGGAGTGATCGATGTAGCGGGGCTGAATGCGGAATTTGTTCTGGAATTTCTGAAGCGGGAGCGCATTCCGCTGGAGGCCTACCATCTGGGAGGAACCTCGGCGGTGAATGTGTGGTTTGAGCCACTGACGGGCAAGGTGAAGATTCGACGCGTTCCGCGGCAGGAAGGGCGCGAAATCCTCTGCCATGAAACGGCGTGCGAGGCGCGCATATACCGTGCCGCTCCGCGGGTTAGCGCGCATAACATCACGTTGTTCGACTTATGAATAAAATACGGGTTCTTATCGTCGACGATTCCGCCATGATGCGGCAGGTGCTGACGGAGATTTTTTCTCACGATCCGGAGATAGAAGTAGTGGGTACGGCGCCAGATCCCTATGCCGCGCAGGAAAAGATACTGCGCCTGAAGCCGGATGTGCTGACACTCGATGTTGAAATGCCGCGCATGGATGGGCTGTCGTTTCTGGAAAAGCTGATGCGGGCGCACCCGATGCCGGTGCTGATGGTTTCCTCGCTTACGGAGAAAAATTGCGATACCACGATTCGGGCGCTTGAACTGGGAGCGGTCGATTATGTGACCAAGCCGCATCTCGATGTGCGGTCCGGCGTTTTAGAGCGGGCGGACGAGATTGTGAGCAAGGTCAAGATCGCCGCGAGGGCGCGAATCCGGCGGCACACGCATCCGCCGGCGGCCATCAGCAGTACCGCAAAACCGGGCTCGCTTGGATTTCGCACGACGCACAAAATAATTGCGGTGGGGGCCTCGACCGGAGGGACGGAAGCGCTGGTGCGTTTTCTGGTGCCGATGCCGGCAGATTCTCCGGGCATATTGATTGTGCAGCACATGCCGGCTGGTTTTACGACGTCGTTTGCGGCGCGGCTGGAATCGCTTTGCCGGATGGGAGTTCACGAGGCAAGAGATGGCGACCGCGTATTGCCCGGGCATGTGCTGCTTGCGCCGGGCAGCTTCCATTTGGAAGTCAGACGAAGCGGAGTCGAGATTTCGGCGAGAGTGTTTCAGGGGGAGCCGGTTAATCGGCACCGTCCCTCGGTGGATGTGCTGTTTCATTCCTGTGCGCGGGTATTAGGGGCGAATGCGGTGGGCGTGATTTTGACGGGAATGGGAGCGGATGGAGCGCGAGGGTTATTGGAAATGAAGCAGGCGGGGGCCTACACAATTGCGCAGGACGAAGAGAGCTGCGTGGTTTTCGGGATGCCGCGTGAGGCGATTGAACTGGGAGGGGCGCAGCAGGTTGCGTCGCTCGATGACATTCCGGCGGCCGCGCTCAAAGCGGCGGCGCTGCCGTCGTCGTCTTCATCCACATCATCCTCGAGGGCGGCGGCTGCGAGCCGGGGTCCATCTTAATTTGTCGTCCAGACGATGTTCCTGCAGATCATTGGGATCAACTAAGCGACGCCATTATTGCGAGAGTGCGGGCGAGCATTTCTTGAGGCCGTTGTGCAAGGACTCGAGCCTTCCTCAAGTCGCGGCGCAATAATTCTTTGCAGCTACCGCGACTGTCCGGTTCGCCCCCCAAACACGACCCTGAACGCGACGTTGCCCAATGCCACGCGCTGTCAGAGAAATGATTAGGGATAGGTACGTGATGGAAGACTCGGGCATAATAGCTCAACTCATTTCAAGAACGATCGAGTTCAAAAACGATCGAGTTCAAGAACGAGGTTCAGAGCTTGCAGAAACTCAGACTATCCCTGGCATGTTGCGTGGGCACGCGTACTTTTCTTTTGCTGACATTACTATTGCCCGGCGTCTCCGCGTTTGCGCAGCCGGTGTCCCCGGAACTGATCAATGGGCTGAAGTGGCGACTGATCGGACCTTTTCGGGGCGGGCGCGCGGTCGCAGTGGCTGGCGTGCCGGGAGACTCGACGACTTTTTATTTTGGTTCGGTCGATGGCGGCATCTGGAAAACGACGGACGCCGGAGTTGTCTGGAAACCAGTTTTTGATAGTCAGCCAGTGGCTTCCATTGGCGCGCTGGCAGTGGCTCCGTCCGATCCCCGGACGATCTATGCGGGAACCGGCGAGTCAGACATTCGCGAGGATCTCTCGTCCGGCAATGGCATGTATAAATCCACCGATGGGGGCGCGACATGGCGCCACATCGGTTTGGAGGGGACTCGCCAGATCAGCCGGGTGGCGATTGATCCGCAGAATTCGAATGTCGTGTATGTGGGCGCTCTAGGTCATGCGTTCGGTGCGAACGAAGAGCGCGGCGTTTATAAGTCGGTCGATGGAGGGGAGCATTGGGGGCGAGTTCTCGACCTGGGTCCCGAGATCGGCATTTCAGATCTGGCGATGTGTCCTTCCGATCCGCAAATCTTGTTTGCCGGAGCATGGCATGTGCGGCGTCCGCCGTGGAGCGAATACGCTCCGATTGAGGGACCGGGGAGCGGGCTTTACCGTTCGCAGGATGGCGGGAAGACATGGCTTCATCTCCAGGGAAACGGGCTGCCGGAGGGCGATTGGGGCCGCGTGGGAGTGGACATTGCGGCGGACGGGAGGCGGGTGTATGCGCTTATCGTTCTCCAGTCCGATATGCAGTCGGAGACCCCGAGTGGACGATCCGGCCTTTATCGCTCCGAGGATGGCGGGGGCACATGGATGTTAGTTAATTCCGCTCCTCCTCTTACCAGCCGAGCATGGTATTTCAGTCGCATCACGATTGATCCCCACAACCGGGATGTAATCTACATTCCGAATGTCGCTCTTTATCGATCTGAAGATGGCGGGAAGACAATCTCAGTGGTGCGGGGCGCGCCGGGCGGCGACGATTATCACCAGCTTTGGATCGATCCGAAAAACTCGGCGAGCATGGTGCTGGGAACGGACCAGGGCACGACAATCAGCCTGAACCGGGGCCTGACCTGGAGCAGCTGGTACAACCAGCCCACAGCGCAGCTCTACCATGTGACGACCGACAATCAGTTTCCGTATGTCGTCTACGGCGCGCAGCAGGATAGCGGGAGCGCGGCGGTTCTAAGCCGCACAGATCATGGGCTGATCACGGCGCGGGACTGGTTTCTTCCGGGCGGCAGCGAAAGCGGATATCTGGTGGTGGATGGCAACGATCCGAACATAATTTATTTGAGTGGAACCTATGGCAGTGTGAGCCGCTTCGACAAGCGCACCGGATTCAGCCAGGACATTACTCCGTGGCCGGCCAATGCTTTTGGCGACGAGATTAATCAGCGGAAGTATCGCGATCCCTGGACACCGGCGCTGGTTCGTTCGGCGCTTGATCCGACAACGCTTTATCTTGGGACACAGTATGTAATGACGACGGTGGATGGCGGCCTGCACTGGGAGACGATCAGCCCCGATCTGACCGGCGCCAGCAAAGAAGGGCGACCCGGTGCAGCGAGCGAACCTCAGTCAAGAAACGGTGCGCCGACTCTCGAAAGCGCCAAGCGCGAGGGTTACGGGGTGGTATTCACAATCGCGACATCGCCGCTGAATCGAGATCTGATCTGGGCGGGCAGCGACACAGGGTTGATTCACCTGACTCGAGACAGCGGAAAGAACTGGAAAAATGTAACGCCGCCGGGAATGCCTGTCTGGAGCCAGATAGCGCTGATCGAGGCGTCGCATTTTGATCCCGCGGTGGCTTATGCAGCCGTAAATCGGAGCCGGGTCGACGATCAGGCGGCGTACCTCTACAGAACGCGCGACTACGGAGCGACGTGGCAGCCGATTGCGAACGGCATCAGCGCGCCATCATTCCTGCGCGCGATTCGCGAAGATCCGCAGACGAAGGGGCTTCTGTTTGCGGGGACCGAATTCGGCGTGTATGTATCGTTTGACGACGGGGAGCACTGGCAATCTTTGCAATTGAATCTGCCAATCACCGGAGTTCGGGACCTGACAATTCACGGCGACGATCTGGTGATAGCGACGTATGGACGTTCCTTCTGGATTCTTGACAACATTACGCCGCTTCGCCAGGCGCGGATGCTGGATGCGAGCGAGAGGAAAATTCCGTGGCTTTACCGTCCGGCTACTGCGGTTCGAGTGGACAACGATTCGTTCTCCGGGACGCCGCTGCCACCCGAGGAACCCGCGGCGGAGAATCCTCCGAATGGAGCGATGATTGATTATTATTTGCCGTCCGCGGCGAACACTGTGCTGCTGGAAATTTTTGATGCGGAAAAGAATCTGGTCCGGCGTTTTTCTTCCGAGAAGCATTCTTCAGAAGAGCGGGTTCCGGGGAAATACCTGCCTCTGCCTATTGCCGACCGCTGGTTCGCCAAGCCTGAAATGGTGGAAAAAACCGCAGGCATGCATCGCTTTGTTTGGAACCTGACCTGGGGCAGTTCGGGAGGGCCGACGGACGATGAGGACGCCGATTACCATCGTCCGAGCGGACCGAAGGCGGTGCCGGGAAGTTATCAAGTCGAGCTGACAGTTGGCGGAAAAACGCAAAGCCAGGCACTGACTGTGGTCATGGATCCGCGGTCGCCGGCGACTTCCGAGATACTTGCGCAGCAGTTACAGCTGGGCCGGCAGATATTCGCCGAGACTACCGAGGCGCGGCGCGCCCTGGCCGAGATCGAGTGGGTTCAGAAACAGCTGGCCGAGATTCAAAAGAAGCTGGGGCAGGAGGCCTCAAGCGGACAAAAGGCGCGGATCAGGTCGGCGGTCTCAGAGAGTCAATCCGCGCTCGCGAATATTGTTGGGAGCAAGGAGGGTTCGGGGAAAGAGGCGCCAGCACTTTCGCCGGCACTTTCGCAGGCACTTTCGCCGACACTTCAGGACGCCTACACAGGGTTGGTCTCGGCATTGCGAGTGGTCGAAAGCGGAGATCGTGCGGTGCCTTCGCAGGCAATCGCGGTGTACAAGGAATCGAGCCGAGATGCGAAGGCGCGCCTGGCAGAGTGGGTCCAATTCAAGCAAACGAAATTGGCGCAACTCAACCGGCAACTGGGGGATGCAAACATGGCTCCTATCGCGATTGCCGAGATTGAACGCGAGGTTGATGTCGTGATGTCGCGATGAGCGCGAGCGCGAGGGTTTCGGGTGGCAAGGCTGTCGAGGGCGAATCCGACTTCAGAAAGGGCTCAGGGTAGTGAGTTGGGAGCTTCGCGAAGAGGTATTCCGGCGAAGTTTGACAATGAGGCCGAAGACTACTATGGTCATCATTGAGCGATATTTCCTTCCGCTCCGTCAGATCTTCTGAGCTAAGTCAGCCCATCTGAAGTCATTCTCATCTTAGTGCGCTCGCGGTTTGCAATTTGTCAGTACGTGGAATTTCGAGTCAACGACTATGGCTAAACGACGGTGTCTGGAATGCGACGGCGAGTTGGTAATGGCGTTTTATCCGAGCGATAGCGCTCGACCGGTCTCTCATACGGGAACCAGGACACCAAGTTCAACATGGAGATGCAGTACATGCGGGAGCGCTTTCACGGCCGAACAGCTCCGTGTGGACAAAAGGACAAGTGCAAGAATTGTCGAGCAGGCATAGGCACGACTGCAAGAAGTAGAGTGGGCTCCCCATCCGCGTGAAATCGCCGATGAGCAGGAGCCGGTGAAGCAAAAAGGAGAATCACAGCATGGATAATGTAGCGGACGAAAAACTCGCAGCTGAAACAACGACGACAACCCCTGTTTCCGTTCTTCCCAAGGCGCCCATCCATAGGCTCGCAGCGAATAGAATGGCCAACAAGCAGAGAAAGAAAAGAGCGCACCGGCGTACGCTGCGACGCTCCAACACCAAGGGGTAGCACAAAGGGGTAAGAGCCAGCCCGGCGGGACTTGTGCCGGGCCCCGATTTCCCTGGAGGGCAATGCAGCATCCCGCCCTTACAGAGCATTCCGCCTTATGGAGCATCGCCCTTACAGAGCGGGGGCGTTCATGGGCTGCCAGTCCATGGGCAAGCAATGGCGCGTGAAGCCTTGTTCACCGGGTTTCGCCTGCTTGTGGCCGCAAGCCAGGCACATTGCTCCGACCTCGCGAATATTGGTCTCTCTGGATATTTCATTCTCTCGAACTGCGATCGTGCCGCTGACCACTGGACCTTCACACTGCTCGCAATGATAGGCGGAGAGATGAAGATATTGTTTTTTCATTGATCCTCCTTTCAGCGCTCAAACGCCTCTGCGGCCGCTCACCAGATTAATGATCAGCACTACCACCGCCACAACCAACAGCAAATGGATCAGGCCGCCAGCGATATGCAGACTGAAGCCCAGAAGCCACAGAATGAGCAGGACCACGAAAATTGTCCAAAGCATGATTTATCTCCGTTTTTAGTCTTTAGTTTTTAAGTCTTGCATCTTTTTTACGTGTGAACTTCCGCGAGTGTCTTGCCGCACTCCAGACATGACGATTTGGAGAGCGGCGTGACTAATCCGCAAAATGGACACATCCTCTGAGTTTGGACCTGCCGCCTCTGCGGCGTGAGGATCGCCGCGATTTTGCGCAGCAGATCAACCACCGGCGCTAGCCTGCGTCGCAGCTGACGGCGGTATTCTCGAAAGACGGGCTCCATCGATTTAGGCTTTCTCCACTTTTCTCCCAGGGGTGGTTTCCGGGAGGGCGCGAACCGCTTTTGTGTGTACGGGCCGGAGCCTATTGCTTCAGCTCCGGCCAGTAACGCTTGGCCGCTCAGGTCATGCCGGAATGATTCCCGGCTCGCCCTGCTTATTTTGCTTCGGCAACCTTGGCTTGCTGGCCCGCCTCGGTTACGGCTTTGACAAATGCGTCCGCGCTTCGCGGCGTCGATGCCTTGCCGGAGAGAATATTGCGGAACATCATGTGCTTGCCGTAAATGGCGCGGGTGGAATCGTTATCCTGCTCCACGACAGCGCCTTCCAGGGTGAGGCCGGCGAACACGCCTTTGGAGCGCGAGTAGGTCAGCATTTCAGTGTTCATCTTCCAATCCGTTCCCGCGGATGCGTGACGGCCGACTGGCCCGGCAGCAACCGATCCTTCGCCTGTCAGTTCGAACTTGCTGGAGAGCAGATGCTGAAATCCCTGGTCGTTCATGACCAACATGACCAGGTCCACATCTTCAACGCCGATCTGCAATCCCCAACTTCCACCACCGATTGAAACAAAAGCAGGAGCGCTCCAGCCTTCGGGAGTACGGCAGCTGGCTACGCCGCGACCGTGCTTGGCGCCAAAGACGAATCCGCCCTTGATCAGGTTCGGCACAACTAAGATGCATTTTGCGCTGCTCAGAACCTCTTCCGGGATTCCTTTATCCGGGGTGGACATGATGGCATGCAGGACGTCCACGGACGATTGAAGGCGATCGACGGAGTTTTCGCGAGCCGATCCAGCCCAGGCGTACGTTCCAACCAACCCTATTAAACTTATCAACAGCAGTGACATTGTTTTTTTCATTCATTTTCCTTTCGAAGCGGCGGAACTAAGAGGAGAGAGATTCAGGTACCGGCTTAGTTCGGGGCACCTGAAAGAGAGAGAAGAAGAGCTCATCTCTATTGTTATGATCGCTCAGGCCTTGCGGGATAGCTGGTCTGAATTGCTCACAAATGACACCTGGGGAAAGGAATAGTTGCTCACATCCGCCCGAGAACGACCAGAATAACAATGACGAGAAGCGCCAGTCCCAGGCCGCTGGTGGGTGCATAACCCCAATTCCGGCTGTGTTGCCACCTTGGAAGAGCGCCGAAAAGAGCCAAAACCAGGATCACAATCAATATAGTTCCAATCATGTTTTCTCCAATTCAAACGAATTTAACTTCCCCTTCCAAAATCCACTCCCTGGTAGTGCCACGCAGAGAATAGACGGTGCGAGCCCAATCCACCGAGCCGGGCCCACAGACTCGCACCGCCAATACTGGGAGGAACGTCTCCTCCTCGTGTACCGCTCCATCGTTATAGAGAGAAACTAAGAGCAAGGTTCACGCCGGGAAACATAGGGTTGCACAGGTAATACACTCCGTTGATCTCCACAACATAAACATTTTGGGTGTAAAGCCAGTTGCTGGGCCACGGGTCCACGAAGCCAAACGAATAGCCCCCGTATTGGAAGCGGTGATTGCTATAGTCGGACTGGCTGACACGAAACGTGTGTTGCCGTCCAAAGTTGGCCTTGAACTTATCCGCGGGAATGCGGCCGCCGCCGTTATTAGCGTGCTGTTCCTGGTGAGCGCTCTTTCCGGCCGGCTTCGCATTCCTCTCCTCTTGCTTAGCGTTCTTTTCTTCGGGCTTGGAGTTTTTCTCCTGCTGCGCTGATGGCTTTTGCTCCTGTTTTGCGGCCTTCTCGGGCTGCGCTTGTTTTTGCTCCTGCTTTTCGGGCTTCTTTTGTTCCTCCTCGTGCTGCTCCTGCGCGAGCAAAGGAGCTCCGACTCCGAGGACTAATGACAGAACTGCTGTGCTGATAACTCCAACTGGTTTCATAAGTGTTGCCTCCATTAATCGATTTGTCTTGTAGCTTGCGCTTAACTCTTACTGCAAGCTTCCTGTCGTTACATTTGCGGGGCTGCCGATCGATTCGCCGGACACGAGAAGCTCAACTCGCCGATTCTGCTGCCGGCCAGAAGGGTTGTCGTTCGAGGCCACTGGCAATGTATTGCCAAAACCTTTGGACGAGACCGAATTTGTGGCGACGCCTTCTTGCACCAGATAATCGCGTACCGAACTGGCGCGGTTCTCTGACAATGTTTGATTCATGGCGTCTCCGCCAACATTGTCTGTGTAGCCGCCGACTTCTATGTTGAGTCCCGGATAAGCCAGCAGAATGCCGGCGACTTTTGCCAGTTTCTCTCTTGCACCCGGCTTCAGCGAATATTGGCCGGTGTCAAACAGAACATCGGACATGCTGACGATAAGTCCGCGCGCGCTGTCACGAGTCTGAAGAATCGAATTCAGCTGCTCCGACAATTTTGCGCGCATGGCGGTCTTATCGGTTTCCGCCTGTTGCGCGGCTTGCTGTGATTGCTGAGCCGCTAAACGAGACTGTTCGGCATCCGCCTGCGCCGCCGAAAGAGCGGTGGCCGATGCGGCCTGGCTATTGGCCAAATCGGATTGAGCCTGCGCGGTTGCCGATTGAGCATTTGCAGCGTCGGCACGAGCCTTGCTGGCATCCGTTTCAGCCTGAATTTTGGCCGCGAGAGCGACTGCCGCGTCAGACTGGGCTTGGTTCTTCTGCTGAATGGCGTTATCGGCTTGCCTCTGCGATTGCGCCTGCGCGTTGCTGGATGCCTCACGTTCGTTCGCCAGCCGAATCTCGTCCAGCTTCTTGACTGCAATGGCGCGCGCATCTTCAGCAGTCTGCACTTCTTCGCGGGAGACTGCGATCAGCGGCTTGATCTCGATATGTTTACTTGTGGCATATTCGTCCGCGTTGTTCATCAACTGGACAGCATGGTCGTAGCTGCCGCTGGCATACTGCTCGGCGCCCTCAGATTGGGCGATGCGCAGAGCATTCCGCGCCTCAAAAAATTCCAGCGGCAACTTCGTATTTAAGACCACCGGATCGAATTTGTAGCCGGTGGGAATGTATCCGCCGCGCTCCATCAACTCGTAGTTGATATTTACCGCTTCGGTAGTTCCTTTGGTGGTTTCGCGAACAACATTCTCAAGTACAACGGCGTTGCTGGGCTGACGAACCGCATAATAAGGTTCCGCGGTAACGATCAGAGCGAACGCCTGAAGGTCGGTGGTCACGCGCAGCTTGCTGCGATGATTGTCGCCGACCAGCACTTCGCCGAGGTTAACGGCGCGGCCTTCGGGCGAAATCGCCCACAAGACATAGGTCAGATATTCATTGCCGAAGATTGTCGGTTTCTGCAGATCGCCAAATTCAGCGTCGATCTCAATCGATCCGCGCTTGCTATTCACCTTGGCTTCACCATTGGCTGAAGGCATCAAGTCCGTGCCAGCAAAATCCAGCTTGCTGCCTCCGCTGCGATGTTCGTAGTTGACGGCCGAAACACTGCGGCTGACTACGTTCACACGGAATACCGGAACCGCAGCCGGTTCCATCACAGCATTAGTTTGAGAAGTGGTTTGAGCGAATGCGCTTAGACTGACGGTGCTTACGATTGCTAACAGCAGTTTGGTCTTCAATGTATCTCCTTAAGGCAGCCCGCGGCTCTCGTGGCGTTCCGCCGATGTTGTGCACTGCGTTCAGCCTTCCCTGGCTGACTTTGCCTGCCAGCGCGTTTAGGTACCGATGTGGATCCGGGAGAGTGAATGAAATAACCCAAAAATGTTCAATAACCACAAGACCACCGCAATCACCACAACGCCGTTCAAAATTGACTTGATGGATGACTGCATGGGAATGTAGCGATTCACAAGCCACAGGAGGACACCGACCACAATCAGAACTTCAATCAGTTGAATTAAAGGCATATTGATCTTCCTTTTCTGGCGGACACATCTCCTCTCATCCCAAGGAGGGTCTGCCATATTTCAATGGTTTCGAGGCTTTTAGGGTCGAATCGCACAGCGCCGCAAGGTTGGGCGGCGCACGCGCAGATGAAAATCCGGCTGGCGGGGCGGGGCTTTATCCCACCGGGGCGGCCTGGGAATCAGGGTTCTGAATCACCGTCCCCATATTCAGTGAATCAAGAGTGACAGATTGCAACTTGGGGGTCTGAGCAACATAGCTCACATTGCGAAGTAATTAGGAAGCCGGCGGATATTGACAAATTCTGCGACGGCCGCCTGTGATCGCAGCTTTGATTGGCTTCGAGCCGGGCGAGGCAGCCGGGACACGATTTCTATCACGTGCGGCCGAACCGCAATCAGGGTCAAGGCTTATGCGGTCGCTTTCTGCAACCATCCCTTAAGACCACTCAATGACTTCCTTGATGGCATCAGGAGGATGATGACTGACGGATTCGGCAAACCTGGCATAGGGATACCGATGCGTGATCAAGGCGGCGACGTGAGAGCCCCAGCGCAGGTTAGCAACAGCCAAATCATCCACAGCCATTTGAAAGTGGCCACGCGCAGCGTTGACGCTTCCCAGCATGACCTGATTACCCAAAACCAACTGCGAACAAGTTCCGCGCCGGGAATCTGCAGCGGGTGATGATCGGCGGGAATGCCGGTGATGACATACACTCCGTTTCGGCCAAGCGCGTCCAACAGATTGAACTCGAGTGAGGCGATGCCGCTGGCATCGAGGACGAAATCCATGGCGCCGATTTTCTTCTGAACCTGGTCTGCCGGCAGCTGGCGTCCATCCACATAGTGTCCGCCGATGACATCGAGCCACTTCGGGCGTGCGCTTGTGGAATCGACCACATCCAATCCGTAGACCTGAGCTCCTCGAAGTCGCAGGACCATGCAGGCGAGCAATCCCACGGGTCCAAGTCCGGCGACGAGGCAACGGCGTCCGACAATCCATGCCGGAGTAACAGCGGCTTCGGGGGAACGCCTGATCTGCAACTGGAGCGCTTCATCGATGGCTTTTTCGACGATGGAAAGCGGCTCCATCAAAACGCCGACGGCTTCCAGATTGGCCGGCACAGAGACGAGATATTGTTCCTTATCGACCACAAATTCGGTTTGATAGCCATCCAACCCGTGGATTCCCCGCTCTTTGTATTTGCCGGTCTGGCACATATCGGACCGGGTCATCTGGCAGGGCGCGCAGTGGCCGCAACCCCGCCTGACCGTGAAGACGGCGAAGTCTCCGGCCTTGACGCGGGTGACGGATGAACCCACCTCCAACACTTTGCCGAACATTTCGTGTCCGATGACGAGATTTTTTTGTCCGTCGGGGGGATCCGCGCGTCCGCCGCTGAGTTCTGTGCGGTCGGTACCGCAGATGCCGACGCGAATAATTTTCACCTTCACTTCGTCGGGAGCAGCGATGGAGGGCTCAGGACGCTCAATGATGAGAGAACCAGCGGTACCCGGAACAATCGCGATTGCTTTCATTGACATCTTCCTCCTGGGGGCTCTTACTGGCTCCTGCTGGCTCTTGTTGGCGTCTGCCGCGCGGCCACGTATCCTGGCAGATTGTATGGTCTCATGGCGGAATTGAGGCGGAAGAAAAGGTCTGGATGCGGTCGCCGCAGGGGTCAAAACGGAGGGTTAAGACACGAACAACGTCACAAAACCAGAGAAAGGCGCCAGCTCAACTCGCAAACTGCTGAAAGAATTGGCGGGGACGACGGGACTCGAACCCGCGGCCTCTGCCGTGACAGTGAAATCTTCACCCGTAACTAACTGAAAACACGCGGCACGGATGGCGCTACAGAAACGTTTCAGTGACCCTCGGAAACAGTTCGTGGACCCTTATTGGACCATAATTTCTGGTGTGCTTTCACACGGCAGAGGCCGGGCGAAATCATCTTCTCAGGGCAATGTTTACCCAACCACCACACCTCAGCCATTGCTCTTCAACGGTAGACGCCTGAGTGTCACGAATATCCAAAAACTATCTAGATGGTTTGCTGCAGTTTTAGTCGGCGAGGCAACTGAGCGTTTGCGGCGACGATGATGGTAGAGAGGCTCATTGCGACTGCGCCAACGCTCATAGTGAAGATCGGGTCCCCAGTGGACGAAAACGCCTGCTGCGACCGGGATGGCCACAAGATTATAGTGAGCACTCCTGCTCAGACCAGCCGCGGGTCGGTTGATAACCTCGATACGGAGCCTAAGAAGGGTCACAATGAATAGCACAACAGTTGTGAAAGATCCTGTCTGTGGCATGGACGTAGAAAACGCGACTGCCGCTGGGTGAACTGAGCACAAAGGGCAGACCTATGACTTCTGCGGTTCAAAGTGCAAAGAGAAATTCGATCTCAGTCCGGAGCGATACTCGGACAAGTCTGCGGCAACGCCGAGGAGCGACCACGGTTGCTGCAGCTAGATCCAAAGACGCGGATACGTTCTGCGGGGTGGGCTAGGAGAATGAGATGAAAGTGGACCCTGCTGTGTTTGAGAAGATGCTCCCTGCCGAACAAGTGTTTGAGGAAATGCTGTCTTATCTCGAAACCCTTGACGCTCAGATTGGCGGCATCATCCAACTATTGAAAGACAAAGGCCTCACCACAACCGCGGAATTTGCCCAGTATGCGCAGCGAGGTGACGATGCAGGCAATGTGAGGGAGCGTGGTATGCGCGTGAGAATGGAATATCTATTTTCCTCGGCCGCGAGGCGAATTGACGACTAGCAACTGCACCGTGTCCAGCTCCACTTGACCGAAAATTGTGGGTTTTTCTCTGGGCTGCAACTCCGCTCGCTTGTCGTAGATCCCGATGTCTCGGAAGAATACGTACCGCTTTCAAACGAACCAATGAGGTGTGCCGGTGATTGAACGACTGAAGGAAACAGGGGGAGTCGCGTTCGGCTTTAAGGTAGTCGGAAAGCTATTGGACGAGGAACTCAAGACATTCGAACCGCAGCTTGAGTTCTTCATTGCGCAGCACAAAAAGCACCCGATCGGCATCCTCGTCGATCTGACGGAAATGCGCGGAGCCGAATGGAAGGCACGCTGGGATGATTTGCGGTTTCTCCAGAAGCACACAAGTCATATCGCTCGTATGGCAGTCGTCGGAGCCCACCATTGGGAAGAGCTTGTGGAGCTCTTTACTTCCGGAGCCGCCGTTCTCCAGTCAGAGACGCGCTACTTCGAATCCTCCGAAATTCAGCACGCCTGGCAATGGGCGAGAACCGCGAAGCACGCTGAAGATGCTCCCGTCCGTGTGATCTCACCGGCTACGGGGATTTGGAAGGATTACCGTCCCGAGTTCGTGGGCGTGTGATCGAACACCGGACTAAACACTGATACTGAGCAATAGGGACCAGTCTTCGCGTGTATGAGTTGTCATACTGCGAGTGGGAACCTATGTTGACGAGTTAAAGAATTCCGGCAGGTAGCCGAGGAGATTAGCAAATGTCTATCGAAAATTCAGTTGTCGCGATTTATCACACTCATACGGATGCGGATCGAGCGGTCAAGGAACTTCAGCGTGGCGGAGTCGACATGCACAAACTGTCGATCGTCGGGAAGGGATATCACACAGATGAGCAAGTGGTCGGCTACTACAATACCGGCGACCGAATGAAATATTGGGGCAAGGTTGGCGCGTTCTGGGGAGGCTTTTGGGCCCTCTTATTCGGATCCGCGATGTTCGTGATCCCGGGGCTCGGCCCAATTTTAGTGGCCGGACCTCTGGTGGCGTGGATCGTGGCAGGACTGGAAGGTGCCGTAGAGGTAGGTGCGTTGGGTGCTTTGGGAGCAGGTCTATTCAGCATAGGCATTCCGAAGGACAGCATTGTGAAGTACCAGACGGCGCTCACGACAGATCAGTTCCTGCTGATCGCCCATGGCACGGCCGCAGAAGTCGCCAAGGCGAAGGAGATCATCGAAAGCACGAATCCCGCCCACTCCGCACTGCATACCGCGGAACCTGTGGCTGCGTAGTACCCTGAGCTGCAGAAATGCGGTAGCTCATCTCAAACGAGGCAAGAACCATGGTTGCAGATAATCGACGCGACAACGAGCGCGATGAAGAGGAACGTGAAACGAACTCGGCCGGGCAGTCCGGCGACATTCAGGGCATGTCTCGCCCGGCCGAAGCGGATTCCGAGAGCGTCGAAGAGTTAGTAGAAGAGGGAAATGCCTTCGAAGCCTCGATTGTCGACGGAGTAGAGAACGCCAAAGATCCTGATGTCTCAGAGGTTACGACCCGCCAGGTGTCGGAGGACGATCTTCCCGAAGAGTATCGAAATGATAACGACCGCGTTGCATAAACCGTCGCCCCCTAAATGTCGAGAAGCGGGTCAGCCTGAGCGACGACACGTGCGATAGACGCATAGTGACGAGGAGAAGAATCATGTCACAGAGACCACACGAGCGAACTGCAGAACTCCACAACCTTGCAGCCCACGCGCACGCGGCGGCGGCTGTCGCTCATGGCAAAGAAGATCACCTCACTGCTCACGAGCTCAGCAAACAGGCGCACGAACATTCGATGAATGTTCACAAGCTCACCCAAGAACTGGGCCAGAAAACAGGACCGAGTCAACGTGCGGAAGCTCCGACTCAGGAACCATGACTCGGTCACTCTTGCTTAAAGCGAAAGGCGCACCTGACTTAAGTTCGAGTGGCCGAAGATCAGACAACAGGGGGACTAACGATGCTAACGAATGTGAACCAAGTGAAAGGTCTTGTGATCCGTGCAACGGACGGCGAGATTGGAACTGTAGATCAATTGTATTTCGACGACGAAACATGGGCGATTCGCTACCTGACGGCGGCAACAGGAGGCTGGCTCAGCGACCGGGAAGTTTTGATATCACCATTTTCTGTGACCAACGTGGATTGGCAGTCCAAACAACTGGACGTGGCGCTAACGAAAAAGCAAATCGAGAATAGCCCTAACAGAGATACGCATCGGCCTGTTTCGCGACAGTATGAGAGCGAATATCTCGGTTATTACAATTATCCGAACTACTGGAGCGGCCCCTTCCTATGGGGTCCCGGGGCCTATCCGTCGAGCTTGTCGAATCGAATCGCGACTCCTAAGGATGTGCTGGCGGAAAAGATCCGGAGAGAGTCGATGGATTCGCATCTTCGCAGCACTGGAGCCGTCACGGGCTATCACATTGAGGCTGAGGATGGCGAGATCGGCCATGTGGCAGGCTTTATCGTGGACGACGAAACTTGGGCAATCCGCTACATTGAGGTGGTAACTAGAAATTGGTGGCCGGGTAAGAAGGTATTGGTTTCGCCCGCGTGGATTCAGAAGGTGAGTTGGACGGAGTCGAAAGTGTACGTCGGTCTCTGGCGGGATGCCATCAAAAGCGCGCCGGCGTTCGCTGAGTCTGCGCCGCTCACTCGTGAGTACGAAGACCGCCTCCATACTCACTACGGCCGGCCGCCCTATTGGCTGCAGGACGCGGAACATAAGGCCGCCCTGTCGTTGAGCGGCGTTTAGGTCGGGACAGTCGTCTCCGCGAAAATGGCAGCCCGTGATTTTCGCCTTCAGGATGGCACCCCACCCTCGATTTGATTCGGAGACGAGCATGACCATGCACAATACGGAACATTTGCATCCGAACGGCGAGGGTCATCATATCCATGGCCAGACTCCGTACTGGCGGCGCGCACATCATGATTGGCGATTCTGGTTTGGACTACTCGCCATGCTCGTTGCTATCGGTATTTACGTCGGAACCAACGACTTATCGATGGTGCCCTCTGGCCGCCAGAAGCAAATGCCAGCAGACAGTCGAGTTCCGTAGACTTAGCAGCGGCAATTTGTGAGGCAAGAAACATCATTGATTAAATAATCAGGCAGGAGATCAGCATGCAGATCCAAGTCAATACAGACCATACAATCGAAGGTCACGAGGCTCTAGCCGATCGAATCAGGGGCGTGGTGGAGAATGCTCTGAGCCGAATGGGCGATCGCATCACGCGGGTGGAAGTCCACCTGACCGACGAGAGCGGCCCTAAGAGCCGCGCGAATAATAAACGTTGCATGATGGAGGCGCGCCTCGAAGGCCGCCAGCCCATCGCGGTCACCGACGAAGCAGCGACAGTGGATCTGGCCGTCGATGGCGCCGCAGATAAGTTAGCCAGATTGATCGAGCATACCCTTGGCAAATTGCACGATGAACAAACTCACAGAACTGATCCACCTCTTTCCGACCCCACAGTCTCAGATCAGTCATGATCGACACCACCGTCAGCCTGGCTGTCGACGACAGAGAAGGAACATCAGATCAAGCGCTTCTATATCCTCTTCGATTCGAACAGATCTATCAGTATCGGCTGTGGGGTGGCCGGCATTTGGCCAGGTGGCTCACCGCGCCCCTGCCCAGTGGTCCAGTCGGAGAAGCGTGGTTACTCAGTGATCGCGATGACCATCAGAGCCGCGTTAATGATGGACCTCTGAAGGGGCAGAGCGTCGGTCAATTGCTACGGCAGTTCCCGAAGCAAATTATGGGAAAGCTGGCCGGGCGCTTCCACCGATTCCCCCTTTTGCTGAAGTTCCTCGACGTTCACGAAATGCTTTCGGTCCAGGTGCATCCCACAAAAGCGAACACGAACCTGCTCCCAGCGGGCGAGACCCCAAAGACCGAAGCTTGGGTCGTGCTGGAAGCCGGGGTACAAAGCCGCATCTATGCGGGCCTGAAGCCAAATACTACGGAAGCCGATCTGCGGCGTGCGCTCACCAACGGCACGGTGGCCGACCACCTCGCATGTTTAACTCCGAAGCCGGGCGACGCCATTTTCCTGCGCGCCGGCACGGTTCACTCTCTAGGCGGCGACCTTGTAGTGTTCGAGATTCAGCAGAATAGCGACGTGACGTTTCGTCTGTACGACTGGGATCATATTGATCCGAAGACAGGAAAGCCGCGGGCACTTCAAGTTGACAAGGCGATGGCCTGCATTGATTTTTCGGAAGGTCCGGTCAGTCGGGTGACACCGGTGGTCGAGACAACGACCCCGGTGGAACGCGAGCGACTCTTTCATTGCGAACACTTCTGGTTGTGGCGGCTGCGCGGACAATCGCCGTTTACAGTCGGCGCTGTCGATTTGCCGCGCGTTCTGGTATGCGTCGAGGGCGAAGGGCAAGTCGAACATGGAGGCGCCCCTTACGCCATCGGAAAAGGCGACGTATTCGTCTTGCCTGCCGCGATCGGGCAGTGTGTCTTCCGCCCGCACGGTGCAGTGAACCTGCTGGAAATCGCGATACCGGATTGAGGTCGTCGAGAATTTAACAGCTGGAGGTGTAATGAAAAAGCTGATTGTGTTTGATCTCGATGGCACACTTGCCGACAGTAAATCGGACGTCGATCCTGAAATGTCAGGGCTGCTGCACGACCTTCTCGCGATCGTGAAAGTGGCGGTGATTTCCGGCGGCGGTTGGCCGCAGTTTGAAAAACAATTCGTTTCGAATCTGCCCCGCGACAAACTCCTGGCGAATCTATCTCTCCTTCCTACCTGCGGCACAAAGTTTTACCGATACGAATCAGCAGATTGGAAAAAGATCTATTCGGAGGATTTCACTAAGGGTCAAAGAGAAAAGATCCTCGGTTCCCTAAAAAAGGCGATCGGAGTCGCAGACTTCAAGATCGAGAAACTCTGGGGCGAGCAAATTGAGGACCGGGGTAGCCAGATAACATTTTCTGCCTTAGGTCAGCAAGCGCCATTGGAGGAAAAGGAGAGATGGGATCCTGATTTCGCCAAGCGGAAGAAGATTAAGGCTATTCTTGACACTTTCCTTCCCGAGTTTTCCGTCCGAATCGGCGGCTCGACATCTATTGACGTTACCAAGCCTGGCATTGATAAGGCCTACGGCATCAGAAAACTGCGAGACCTGCTCGGTGTTTCGATAAAAGAGATGATTTATGTCGGCGACGCTTTGTATGTGGGCGGCAATGACTACCCTGCTGAAACAGCGGGAGTGGATTGCATTCCGGTTAAGGATCCCAACGAAACCAAGCGGGTTATCCAAACCATCATCGCCTGTTTAGCGGGCAGTAGTAAGGCGGCGTGAAGTTATGCAATCGCCGAAAAGGATTGGATGATCGGGATTAAGCTGCAACGGCTAGGAATGTTGATGGAGCCGGAGCCGGGAAATGCGCAGGAGGTCGAAGGGGTCTTGAATCCGGCTGCCGCACGTGGCCCGGATGGCGAGCTCTACCTGTTCCCGCGTCTGGTTGCGCGGGGGAATTACTCGCGTATTGGCATTGCGCGAGTGCGGTTCAATAAGGCTGGCGATCCGGCAGGCGTCGAGCGGCTAGGCATCGCGCTGGAACCGGAAGCTGACTATGAGCGGCGGCCCGATGGCGGTGGTGGTTGCGAAGATCCTCGCATTACCTTCGTGGAACCGCTGCAGCGTTACGTCATGACCTACACGGCTTTTTCGCCCCGAGGCCCGCGGATCGCGCGGGCAACATCGCAGGATCTATTCCACTGGGAGCGTATAGGGCTGTCGACCTTTGCTCCGTATCACGGCGTCGACTCCAGCGACGTGGATGACAAAGACGCCTGTGTATTTCCCGTAGCCATTCCGAACCCTAGCGGAGAACCTGAACTTGCGGTCCTCCACCGGCCGCTATTTCCCGGAACTCGTCCCGAGGAAACCGCCTGCAGCGCCGCATCCCGAGACGTGGACCTTGACCGCGAGAGCATCTGGATTTCCTACCGCCCGCTTTCGCTGGAATCGCGGGGGCCAAGTAATCTCGGCGAGTTCTCTCATCATCGGCTGGCGACTCCGGTGTCACCCTGGGAGCGACTTAAAATCGGCTGCGGCACTCCGCCCGTGCTGACGCGGCACGGCTGGCTGATCCTTTACCACGGCGTCAGCGAACTTGAGAATTCGAGCAAAGACAAACATAACCTTTGCTACTCAGCCGGAGTTATGGTGCTATCGAAAGAGCATCCGCAAAAGATCTTGTACCGTTCGGCGAAGCCGGTGCTGACGCCCACGCTGCCGCAGGAATGCCAGGGCACGGTTGCACATGTTGTGTTCCCAACTGGCATCGATCGTCGCGACGATATCGGCTTACCAAACCGCTATGACGTTTACTACGGTATGGCTGACTACCGGATCGGCGTGGCACGCCTTGACCTGCCGGACGTCTTGCCGGCGGGAGGGGTCGCCGACTCGCCTGAAACGCAGGTTTAACGCGGCTGAATTTGTGAATTCAAGATATTTGTAGCGCGAATGAAGAAGTTGTCTGACACCAATCCGTGTGTGGGTCACGAGATGGCAAGGCGGACAAAGACCGGGATCTTCACTCCCTCTAGGATCAACCCGAAAATGATGGCCGCTCCAAACTCACAGGCTAGGACGGAAGCAGGCAGTGGTGCCATCGCAATTCCGCGAATAGCCAAGGTCGAAATAATAAGGATGTCGGCGACAGAAGACGCCACGAGCCACACAGTCGGGCGCAGTCCCCAGAGGTGACGACGCCCTCGCAGGGCGTAAATGGTGGCTTGGCTGCCGTATACGATGGCAACGACAGAGAGCGTTCTCAGGGCTTCGATTCCGAATTGCATTTCGAACTTGCCAACCGCTAGCACGGCTACACAGAACGCTAAAAAGCAGCCTCCCAGAGTGACCCCGGCCATCGTAATCCTGCCGACCTGCCAGGAATTTGGCATAGGTGATGGCCGCACTCTGTCGGTGGTCAATGCCATGGCTAAGAAGTCGCCGGTGATCATCACAATGACCATCAGCATGGGCGTCAAAACCGCGTGTCCGGTCATGACCAGGCCAATTGCCAGCAAAAGCACCTGCACAATCTTTTTGAGGACGGAGTTCAGCGTGTAGGTAAGAATGCGCTGAAAGGTGATCCTTCCTTCTCTTACGGCGGCGACAATGCCACCAAGGCCAGCCTCAGTCAGAACAATACCAGCGGCGGATTTAGCGACATCGGTTGCGGTCGATACGGCGATCCCCATCTGTGCCTGACGCAGCGCGGGTGCATCGTTGGCGCCATCGCCGCACATTCCGACGGTATGCCCGTTCTTCTGGAAGGCCTTGACGAGATCAAATTTTCCCTCCGGAAGAATGCTTGCGAATACCGCGAAATCCTCGGGCTTTACGCCTTCGGGTATCGCTCCGGGCGGGCAAACAGCTCCATCCAAGCCTACTGAGTGGGAAACGATTGCTGCCGTCGCTGGAGCATCACCAGTGACCATGACAGTGCGCACGCCCAAGGTTTTGAGCTCCGAGATCAGAGAGACAGAGTCCTTACGGGGCGGGTCACTGAGCGCGATTAAGCCCAAAAGCTTCAAAGCTGTTGCGGTGCCCGCAGCTACTGCCAGGACCCGGAACCCTTGCTTCTCAAGTTCGTCGGCCAAACCAGCCGCGGAGGGTGATGCGACGGTGAGGCTTGCGACTACCGTGAAGGCACCCTTCACGATTCGCTGTACGCCACCCTTTGCGTCCGTTGCCGTTGCTTCGGAAGTTTTCTTGGCAGGGTCGAATGGTACAAACGCGATTAGCTTTGGCAGGTCCGATGCCGGCTTTTGGGTGGACGCAGAGCGAATCGCCGCATCCACAGCGTCATCTCCGCCCTCCGAACTTGCGAGGGCTGCCATGCCGAGAAGGTGTGCTTCGTCAAACCCAGGCATCGGCTTAACGCTGGTGACCGAAAGTTCATTGCGGGTGAGCGTTCCCGTTTTGTCCGAGCACAAGACATCAATTGTCGCAGCCTCATCTACAGCGGATAGTCGCGTCGGCAAGACGCCCAGCTTCGCCAGAGATCGCGCTCCAAGTGCCGCCGCGAGCGTGAATGTTGCCGGTAATGCCACGGGTATTGCAGCCAGAACCGACGTGAGCAACAGCGGGATAATCTCGCTCCACGGCATCGCATGAAAATAGGCATACGCTCCGATAACAAGGATGACCACACCATTGAAAATAGCCAGATTGCGCACGATGCGGAGAACAGCTTTCTGCTGTGAACTTACAACGTGCGCCGTGCGCACGAGTTCTGCGGTACGGCCAAACTTGGTATGAACGCCAGTGGCTGTAACCTCTGCGGTTGCTTCACCGCGTCGCACCAGTGCTCCGGCATAGGTATCAACGCCCGGACCAGCCTCAATGGGCAGAGATTCTCCAGTAAGCATGGATTGATCGAGTAGGATGGATCCCCCGATCAGATGTACATCCGCCGGTACCACACCGCCAAGCGACAATTTCACAAGATCGCCACGCACCAACTCTGCGGCCGCGACTGTCTTCCAGGCCCCGTCGCGCTCAACAGAGGCAGTCAAGGCGAGCCGCGAATTCAAGGCCTTTAAGGTAGCTTGGGCCCGACCCTCCTGAAAATAGGCTAGTACAGCGTTGAAGATTAGCAGGCCCGCAATGACCGCAGCCTCGGCATACTTATGAAGCACGACCTGAAGCACAATCGACGCTTCGAGCAGCCAAGGGACAGGCGCCCAGAACTTGGCCAATGCGTTTCGAATTGGATGGGCGGACACATCGGGCGTGGCATTGGGGCCGTCTTTTTGAAGACGGCTCCGTGCTTCGGCGCTCGTGAGGCCGGACGAGGATGTGGTCTGGACCGGCTTCGTGGAAGAATTCGATGATGCGACTTCGATAATTGCAGCCATAATCCGTTATGGAAATCGGCTTATAGTCAGGCCGAGGACTTGGCAAACTGTCTTGGCTATCATTTGCTCTTCATTTGTACGAATGACGCGGACCACGACCCGGCTGGACGCCGCGGAAATCACGCCCGCGTTCGCCTCGTTGTGCGATTTTTCGAGTTCGATTCCAAGGAATCCCAACCCATCGCAGATCCGAGCGCGGACTCCGGGTGCGTTCTCTCCGATGCCACCAGCGAACACCAGTGTCTCGATTCCGCCCAGCACCGCCGCGAAAGAACCAATCCACTTCTTGACCTGGTAGCAGAACAGAGCGATCGCTTCAGCCGCCCGCACGTCCTGCGTCTCGTGCTCTAGCAAATCACGCATGTCGGAACTGATTTCGGATATACCGAGCAGTCCGGACTGGAAATTGACCATATCGTTGAAGTTCTTGGCGCTCATTTTTTCAGTGCGTGCCAGATACCAGACGAGTCCGGGATCCAGATCACCGGTACGAGTGCTCATCGGCACGCCGGCGGTCGGAGTGAAGCTCATGCTTGTGTCGACGGATTTACCGTTACGCACCGCTGCCAGGCTCGCGCCATTGCCCAAGTGGGCGAGGATTACCCGACCTCGTGCCGCTTCCGGTCCAGCCAGGCGGGCCAGTTCTTCCATCAGGAACTCGTATGACAGCCCGTGAAACCCGTACCGTCGCACGCCCTGCGCCTCGTAACGGCGAGGGATTGGCAGCAGTTGAGCCACGCGCGGAAGGTCATGGTGAAAAGCCGTGTCGAAACATGCCACTTGGGGCAGATCCGGAAATCGGCGATGAAACGCCTCGGTCAACAGGATCTCCTCCGGCATATGGTCGGGATCAAAGGGGCTGAGCTGCTTCAACTCCTTAACCATTTCCGCAGTGATTCTCTGCGGTTTGTAATACTTCGGTCCACCATGCACCACGCGGTGCCCGACCGCGGTCAATGCGTCGCGCCCGCTGTGTTGCTCGATCCAATCCATTAGAAGGCCCACAGCTACCGTGTGATCTGGCGCCTTGACTGAGCGCGAAAAGTTGTCCGCCTGGCCCGATTCCTTTACACGAAAGGTGGCTTCCGGCAGTCCAATCCGCTCAATTCCGCCATCCAGAATCCGTCGAAGCGAGTCACTGGCCTCGAACAGGGCAAATTTGATGCTCGACGAGCCACCATTGATCGTCAGAATGCGTGGGTTCGTTGGTTTGCCTCCGTCGGCATCGTTTGCGAGTCTCGCTTCTTTTAGCTATCGCTGAATAAACCGGCGCGGGGATGCCCCTTGGCCAGTGGAGGAGGAGTGCTCGGCTCGCTGAAATCGGCTGTCCATTGCCAATTCCTGATCTCCGGCATGTCTTCCAAGTGTTGCCGAATGTAGTCGTGGTGCTCGTACAGCTTCCGGTTAAATGTATCGACCACGTCTGAAACTTCTGAGCGTAACCGTGAGACGTACTTCAGTGCATCGATAGCAAGATGAAAACGGCTCATCTTGTTCA
>JBAWBR010000064.1:0-3310 GCA_049589875.1 Terriglobales bacterium | reverse complement strand
GTCTTTGATCGTCCCGCCTTTTACACGCCGATTCATCAGGAAAGCAATCTGGAAGATTTTAAGCAGGCCATTACCGATACAATCCAGGCCCTTGGCACCGGAATCTGGAAAGCTCGTGACGGACATCTCATCGATCGTATTCCCTCCCGGCACCAATTAAAAAGCGAGCCCTTGCGCACGAGAATGCAATCTGTCGAGAAGGCGCTCTCCCGGCTGCGGGCCAAGTACGATGAGATGACCAGATCCGGAGCTCTCAGCCGTTGCCAGTGCAACGACCCTAACTGCCCGGTTTATTTCTTTAATCCTCCAGAAGCGGCGCACGAACTAGGGCAACTCCGTGACGAGGTGCTGGCTACATTTCGCCAAGCGTATCCTGCATTCAGGCCTGCGTCATGGTGAGCCGAAGGAAATACATAATCGCAGGGGGAGGCTAGGCATGGGCCTATATGTTCATTCGCTTGGAGAAATACCCACTGGCGCGGAGCGCGCTTACTATGTTTATCTGCTCGATTATGGCTGGAAGGAACCACTTGGTGAAGCGGTTCGCGCGAACTTGCCACGCATGGCCGACATGGCATCACGCTCCAACGCAGTTGTCGTCCACGGCCCTCGGGGAGTGCATTTTGAGGACGAGGTGCTGTCCTGGCATCGCGTGAACGGACAGGATGCACAGGACATCCTCCCGGCAATCCTCGTTACCACCCGCCATCCTTCGACGTTCCGCGAGTCGTTCGAGATAAAGAGATCGAGAAAAGAGGCCAGTGACGCCCTCCTGCTGATTCCACTTCGGAAAGTCTGTAAGTCTGCGGAAGACGTGGTGGAGCTGATTCAACGGGTGTTCGAGGACATCAAGGACAAGAAACAGCTCTCCAAGTTCAGGGCGGCAAAACGAATGCATCGCGGTGTGGCCGGAGCGTTGGTGGATGCGGTCATACTTCAGCCGAAAGTCGGTGGAATCGGCTTTGACCTGAAGAAATTTTTCATCGCCGACAAAGAAAATTAGGGAGGCACATGGCGTTTATTCCTCTCCTCTTCTCCGCAGTTTCCCTCATTCTTTCGGTCACGGTGATGTGGCTTACATTGCTGCGCCGCGGCACTCTGGGCATGACACAGCCGATGCTCATTGGCTTCCTTCATGAAGCCGAGCAGCCCAAGATTTTCTTTCGCGCGATGCTTTATGCAACCGGGAAGCGCGGCCATATAGTCGAAGCTCTCTACCTGAAGGTACGGCAAGGTGAATCGGCACACACGTTTAACTTCTGGATGTACGGGGAGACGAAAGAATTGAAGATCGGTAGCGGGCTTAGAGTAGGGGAGGACGGCGTGTCGTTGAATCATCATTTCCTGCCGCCCAAGGACGATTCCTCCTTCGCGTTTCTGGCGGGCGAGTACACGATTGAGGTTTGTGCGAGGATTCTTAATCGACACGCGCCGGTGCGGCTCTCCACGGTAAAGCTTTCTCTTTCTGCCGATCATGCGGCGGCGTTGCTCGACCGCGCAATGGGCGTGCTTTTCACCTGGAGTCCAGACTCACGGGTTTATCACGGCAACGTGTCGGAGCCTCTGCCTGGGGAAGGGCGCTCCCGATCTGTTTCGGGCGCTGGGCGCGGGAAGCTCCCGTGGACTTAACAGGGCACCAGGGCTTGTGACGAATTGCGTCACAGGGTTACGGCGCGATCCCAGCATTGCAGGAGAGTCTTCGCAAAGTCGCCGGAGCGGACGGCGGACCGTATGTCTTCTCCCGTCATCGGCACGACGATTATCTGCTCCCGGCTACCGCGCAGCATTTCCTTGGTAACAGTGCCGCTGAAGCCATTCCGGGAGATCAGGAAGCCCAGAGTGCTTCTTTGGCTCCTGTTTTCCAGTTTGGCATGGAAGACCACGAATTCGTTCTTGCCACACTTGCCACTCCAGTTCTTGCATTCGACAAGGATCAACGCTCCCTCGCGGCGGAGCCGAGGCTCGGCGCTGTCGTTCAATACCGAAATGTCGATTTCTTCGGTTTCAGTCTTGACCCGCCCGGTGACGGCGAATCCCGGAATGGACGTGAACAGCCTGCTGCACAGCTCTTCCAGTGTTCTCCCCTTGTCATCCGCCGACTTCGCCGTCTCCACGGCATCAACCAGCGCATCGAGCGTCTGTGCGCCCCATCCTGACAGCCGCGCGGCCACTTCGGCGATGCGCTGTCCGACTTCATCTGCGGCTTGCTCCGCTACTTCCTCGACCTCGGATGCGATCTTGCGGACGGCCTCATAAGCCTTTCCCAGGTTCTTTTCGGGGATGTGGATTCGGAAGCGTAGTGCTACGTAGGCTCCGTCGTCGTCATAGTCGGTCAGTTCCACATCGCCGCGCACGCGATGCCGCGTTTCCACGGCTCTCCTGACAAGGTCCAGATACTGTTCGAGGCCAAGCGGTGAATACCAATACTTGCGGGTCCAGGTGTGGTCTGCCTGTCCATAGATTGCATTTCCGTCGCGGCCGAGCGTCCCACTCCAATCGAGATGCAGCACGCCGTCTTTCATGGCGCCGATCTGTAACGTGACGCCATCCGGCAGATCTTCGATGGTGAGCTTTGGCAAAATCGAGGGTGGCAAGTCAACCGGAGACTCATCGTCGCCATCAGCTAGAATGCGGCGTGCTTCGTGCACCTCCATGCGCAAATCCTCACAAGTACTTAAGCGTCCACCGAACCCTCACCTCAGGTTCTTGAGTTTCTTGCTGTAATTGCTTAGGAGATCTGAAACCGAAAGCCTGTGCGTATTAACTAGCTTTTGAATATGCTGTTCGGATAGATCCTTGAAATTGAGTGATTCAAAGGCCTTAAAGAAATCTCTTACCTGCCTTACGAAGCGCTTGAGCTCGCTCTCTCGCATCGCCTCGACATCGTGAGTGAACGCCGCTGCGCTTGGCACCACATAAGCCGGATGGATGATTATCCTCTTCACGTTCATGCCGGAATAGTGTTTATCGAACCAGGCGCTTGAACGGTTCATCTGCTCAGCTTCCCGCTTGTTGATTTCAGAACGCTTGATTTCCACTTCGCTTTTGCATTCCCATAGGATGTACTGCGTATCGTCCAGCGCCCAAAGATTATCCGGACCCTCTTTCCACTCCTTGTCCGGCCGTTCCCCGGCGAAGCCCAGGGCACGACTAAGCTCATCCAGCGCATGCTCGAACTTATCCGCCTTCGTGCCGAATACTAGTCGGCTGAGAATGTCGGAGAGACCCACGTCGAGTTGACCATAGTCACCAAACTGACCAACCCAGGTCTTGATCCGTTCCATTCGGCCCTGACTCACGAGAGTCAGCT
>JBAWBR010000063.1:0-25658 GCA_049589875.1 Terriglobales bacterium | reverse complement strand
TCTCTGCGCTCGAATGGGAACGACCGTTGTCTCGGTCTATCCTTATCAGCTCGGACATGAGAACGAAGAAGCGATTGAATCGGGGGCGTTCTGGTTCTACCGCAAACTGGGATTTCGTCCAGGCCGGGCGGAGCTGCGTAAGCTCGTGGAGCGGGAAGAAAAGAAAATTGGAGGCGATCCCAAATACCGCACAAACGCGCGCACGCTAAAGCGGCTGGCCGCGAGCCACGTCTTCTACGATTTGACGAACAACGGTTTTCACAAAAACGAGCAGCCAGAAAAACCAGCGCCCCAGGTTCGTATTGTGAATCATGGGTTGGTTTCTCCGGCGAAGGCTGGGGGTACTCACCGGGGAATGACCAGCCCGGCAGGCGCATGGAATAGCTTTTCAACGCGCAACATAGGATTGCGAGTGAATGAACGCATGGCCCGGGAGTTTGGCGGAGATGCCGACCTGATGCGCGCTCATACGCGACAGGCTCTGGAGCGCGTTCTGGGCACCAGCACATCCTCCTTTGGTGCAATGGAGAAAGCGACATTCGAAAACTTTGCTTTATTCTTATCACCGCGGGAAATCCGCTCATGGAATAAGGAAGAGAAAGACAATCTGCTTCAAATCATTCGCGCCAAAACCAAGCCCGATGAAATGCTTTATCTCCGCCTGACGCAACGGCATAAACGGCTGCGCCAAACGCTGCTCACGCTCGGGTCGTAATCTTGTTATTGGCTTGGGTACTACTGAATATGCCGGGCAACACGCATTCAAACTCGCAGTATCATCACTTCAGTGGCCTTGATGAGAGCGGCCGCCGTCTGCCCCGCCTTTAACTGCATTTCGCGCGCCGATCGCGAGGTAATAATCGAAGTAATCTTCTGCCCGCCAATTGAAAGGATTACCTCCGCCATCAGGCCACTAATGCGAACCGCCTCGATTCGCCCCACCAGTTGATTGCGACCGCTCACTCGCCGTTGTATGAGCTGGCGGTCTGTTTCCGTTTTGCCGCGCGTGCGGAACAGCAGTTTGTCCAATTCGCTTTGGGGGATGCGATGATGTCCCCCCGCAGTTTTCACGCTGCGAATTTTCTTTTTATAGATCCACTGCTTGATGGTAGGAAAACTAATCCCCAGCTCCAAGGCTGCGTCGCGGAGTTTCAGCAATTCCCTTTTCTTAGGCTCCGGTTTGAAATTGGGTACGGGCTCGGATTTGCGGTTTCCCGGCATCGGAGAAGAATCCTACCCTCAGCGGTAAGCAGGGTCAATCGGTTGTCAATAACGCATACATCCGTATATGTATGGACACTATATCTGTATTTCATGTACACTCCCCCTTCTCGCTGTCAATTTACGGCGTGGAGGATTTTCATGCGCGGGCATGTTCTGGCTTTTGCGGCGATTGTTCTGACTTTTTCACCGGCATTGGCCTTGGCGCAGAGCGGCTTTCCCGCCAACTGGCTGAACATGGTCACCGAAACGCAGAGCCAGCAGCCGCACTGGATCACTCCGCTCGCCACGACCACGCCGCGCCTCGAACAAGAGTTTCGCTATGACATCCAGTGGCAGACGCATAACAGCGGAGTCGTCACTGACAACTACGGGGTGAGTAAGGGACTGGAGATCATTCCCGAGAAGAATATCGAAATCATTGCTTCGGTCCCGTCTTATGTCGTCAACAATCCCGATTCGCCCAACGGATTCGGCGACTGGCAATTCCTGGTGAAGTATCGAATCGCGGTCGCCAACGAACAGCATGGCAATTACATTTTGACCGCGTTCTACCAGATGAGCCTGCCGACCGGGCAATACACGCAGGGCGCGGCGAATCCGGTAATTACTCCCACGGTTGCTTATGGCAAAGGCTTCAAGGATTTCTCAGCGCAGGGGACATTAGGCGGAACTCTTCCCACTGGCAACACGGCCGAGATCGGACGGACCATCGCATGGAACAACACGTTTCAATATCGAATGATGAAAAGGATCTGGCCTGAGACCGAGATCAATTTCACCCACTATTATCAAGGCGAGCACAACGGCAAGACGCTCGTGTATGTGACGCCCGGCATGGTGCTGGGCAGATTCCAGATTCACAATCGATTCAGCCTGACCTTCGGCGGCGGATATGAAATCGCCGCGACGTCATTTCATCCCACGAACCATATTCCGATTCTGTCGGTGCGGTTCCCGTTTTAAGGTCTGGCTCTAACTTCTGACTCTAAATTCTGACTCCAACTTCTGGCGCTAGCTTCATCGGCTATGTTTCGTTCGCCGCGAGGCCGATTCCGAGCTGTTTCTGAATCTGCTCGAGCGGCACGCCTTTGGTTTCGGGCACCATGGTTGCCACCCAGAGTAGTTGCAGCACCATCATGCCGGTGAAGAACGAAAATACGTAGCCCGGCGGAAATGCGGAAACCACTCTCGGAAAAACTGTTGTAATCGCGGCCGCGAAAATCCAATGGGTGAAGCAGCCGAGCGCTTGGCCTTCGGCGCGCTGGCGATTGGGAAAAATCTCGGAGATAAAGACCCAGATTACCGCTCCCTGCCCAACCGCATGCGCGGCGATGAAAGCGAATGTACACGCGGGCACGATTGCGAAATGCCGGGTAAAAAAAGCCCACGCGATCAAGCCAAGAGAAAGAATGTAGCCAAACGAGCCGATGAAGAGCAGTGTGCGGCGCCCCAACCGGTCGATAAGCCACAGTCCGACAAAAGTAAAGATCAGATTGGTAACGCCGATGCCGACCGATTGCAACAGCGCAGCCTTAGCACCCAACCCAGTGAGCTCAAAAATGCGCGGCGCAAAATAGAGGATGGCATTGACACCGGAAAGCTGGTTAAAGAAGGCGATGAGGATTGCCAATAAAATCGGCTTGCGCAGGCGCATCGTCCAAAAACGTTGAGAGGCGTACCCAACCGCTGAGGCGGCTGCAATCTCATTCGCAAGGTTGTCGATTTCGGCCTGAGAGGCCTCAGGTTCAATGCGGCTCAGAACGCTGAGTCCCATTGCTCGATTGTTTCCTCTGCCCAGCAGCCAGCGCGGACTTTCCGGAAGACCGAAGCAAAAAAACGTATAGAGCAATGATGGGAAGGCCGCGACACCCAGCATCCATCGCCAGGAATTGTCGCCCACGCCCGCCAGCAGCGCGTTCGAGACGAACGCCATCAGAATGCCGAAGACAATGTTGAACTGAAACATTCCGGCGAGCCGTCCGCGAGCTTTCGGCGGCGCAATCTCCGAGATGTAGAGCGGCGCGGCCACGGTTGAGATGCCGATGCCCAAACCTCCAACGGCGCGGGCCGCGATAAACGTGGCGACATTGGGCGCGAGAGCCGATCCCACCGCGCTGACGAAATAGAGGACGCCGATCCAAAGCAGAGTGGCCTTGCGGCCGAAGCGGTCGGTGGGCCATCCGCCGATCATGGAGCCGATCACCGTTCCGTAGAGCGCCGAGGCCATCGCCACGCCGTGGAGAGCGGGGCTTAGACTCCAGAGCGCTTGAATCGTCTTCTCGGCACCCGAGATGACGACCGTGTCGAAGCCGAAGAGAAAGCCGGCGAGCGCCGATGTAAGAGACCAAAAGAATATGCGTGCGTTCATAAGTAGAAATCCGGATTAGAAACAAGATTAAGAAACCGGCAATCAGGACCGGCGATCAAAAAGCACGACGAGGAAACCGGCGAGCGACCGATGAGGGGGTGGTATGCGCACTGGTTCCGACCGAGCAGTGTATCGTGAGCGTGCTAAAATACACAGTGCGTTGGCGGGACTGGCTGAAGAAAGTTCAGCGAGTACGGCCTAGGCAACTAGCTATCCCGCGGAAGTGGTGGAACTGGCAGACACACCATCTTGAGGGGGTGGCGCCGAAAGGCGTGGGGGTTCAAATCCCCCCTTCCGCACCAAAACCTTCCTTTCTTGCAACCCCCGGCTATCGAGCACGATGCTGAAAAACTGTTTTTTGCCGGTGGAGAGTTCCTCAGCGGCTAGAAGCCGCTGTTGATCCGGTACGGCTTACGGCACGAGTGGAACTCGTGCCCTTCCCGTTCGGGGCGACTTTCAGAGTTTTTCAGCGGCCTGCTGGAGGACACGGATTCAATCACTAGGGCTTTGGCGTTTCCGCGGTGAGCAGATCCACGAACAGACGGTAAAACCGGTCTGTATCCAAGTCCTGCTGAATCTCGATAGGGCGCAACTCGCGTTTGGGCTTGTCAGCCTCCGTCCAGGTCAACGTGTCGCCGTAGCCTGCGCCCCGCTCCAGGTTCACGTCCATATAGCGGGATTCTTTCCTGGTAATCAGTTTGGGATCGAGCCAGGCGGCCGCCGCCAGTTCATCCCAAAGATAGTTATTAGTGCCGTAGAGATGCTCATAAGTGCCGATGTAGCGAGCAGGCGGCGTCTTCCCTGCTTTCACCTGGTCGATCAATTTCTGCGACATTCGGGTCTTTACGGAGATGTCGACTGGTGTACATACAATTCGTTTCCACGGTGCGCGCAAGACGATGTGCGCGGCTTCCGGATCGAACCATAGATTGAACTCGCGCCGCGGTGTGTCCGTGAATTCGGGGTCGTCGGTTTGCGGATCGAGACTCGCGCCCATGAAGACTAACTCCTTGGCTAAGCCGGCAAACTCGGGATCGATGGTGACGGCGAGCGCGAGATTGGTCATGGGACCACCCTCATAGATTGTGATCTCGTGCGGATACTTGTGGACCATGCGAATGAGGAAGTGGGCGGCATCTTCATCGGCTGGTTTGGTGGTGGGCATGCCTTCCGGCATCGGCGGAATTTCGCGAGGAGGATGATAGAGGCGCGGAGTCCACGCGCCGAGCCAAGCAAAGGAGCCGATGCGCTGCTCGTCCTGTTCAGTCTGTTCTTTCGTGCGCACCAGCGGATTTTCTGCGCCGGGGACGACCGGGATGTCGGTGCGGCCGATGAGTTCGAGCATGCGCAGCGTGTGCGCGACCTCCTCGGTGAGCCAGGCGTCGCCGGTGACAACGGTGATGCCGAGGACCTGAGTCTGGGGGGATTGAATCAGAAGAAGGATGGATTGCTGATCGGTGCCGGCGGGGCCGGCGGCATCCTGATCGATAATGATTTTGCGCTTTTCTTCGGCGCTCGCCAGAGAGACCAGCATAAGCAGTGCAGCGGCGATCCACTTGGCAATTGTCTTCACTTCTGCCTTCACTTCTGTTTTCACTTCACGACCTCCTTTATCAGCGACGCGGCGTGCCATTGTAAAGCCGGGGTTGAAGGGATGTCATCTCAGGTTGAGCCGATCACAACTGCTATATGATCAAACCTGGCGCTCGCGGTGCTGCACCTTCACGTAACACGAAAGCGTCTCTCAGTCTTTGCATCGCCAGGAGTTTGCGTGGCCGGTATTCTCTGTACTCGGAAATGTGTCGCCAGCATCGGTGTTTTTATTCTCGTGTTTGCAATCGTCTTCGTCCGGGCGGGTGCGCAGGGCGGCACGGCAACTAACTCAGCGCAGGCCGCGGGAAGTTCAGGGGCAGCAGCCACTTCTCCGGGAGCGCCGTCGAAGTCATCGATCGCCTCAAAAACTCATGACGCAACCGGCGTTGTGAAGGGACTGGTGCGGGATGCGGCGGGCAGACCGGCTGCCGACGCCATGGTGTTTCTTGAGCACGCGACTGAAGTGCCGGGCACGGAGGGAACTCCAACGCAGGCGACGGAAACACTGGCTGTTCACAGCACGGGAAAAGGTGCGTACCGATTTACTGGATTGGCAGCGGGCGCATATATTTTGCGTGCACAACGGACACTGAGCGAACGAACAGCGCGGACGCGCATAGATGTAAGGCGCGATGAGACGAAGACGGTGAATCTGGAGTTCTTATCTGCGCAGGCGACGGATGCAAAAACGGATTGACAAGGCTGCGCCTGGGCGGACTCCGACCCCAACGTGAAGAAGCGCGGAGCGTCAGGATGAGGACCGCAGTATGGCATCCACAGTTCTCCAACTTCTCGACTCTCGTCTCATTAGAACCTAGATTTAGAACCTAAGCTTCAGAGCGAATTGAATCAGGCGCGGATTATTCAGCGTTTGACTAAGCACTCCAAAACTGGATGTAGTGCCTATATCCTGCTCGCCCGTTCCGCTAATTCCGGGCATAAAGTACTGCGGATGGTTCAACAGATTGAAGAATTCGGCCCGGAATTGCAGATCCGTTCCTTCACGAAAAGACACTGGGAAGTCCTTAACCAGTGAGAAGTCAGTATTCACAAAACGCGGGCCGTAGACGGGCGCGCGCGGCGCGGTGCCGAGTTCTCCATAGTTGACACCTCCAATGGTGACGACCGCGGACTCAAAAGCGCAGGGATTAAACCAATGCTGGAGAGTGTGGATCTGGGATGGAGCAACGCAGCCTGGATTTGCAGCCACGGGACCGGGTTGGTTGGGATTACCTACTTCATTCGGCCGCTCGACGGTAAGACCGTTGTAGTTAAAAAATATTCCCGACGGATTCGTGCTATCGACGACGAACAGCGGGAATCCAGAGGTGGCCCGCTCGATCAGATTCACTTGCCAGTTTCCCAGTGCCGCATTGGCAACCGGGCTCCAATCGCCCCCGAAGCGCTTGCCTTTTCCGAATGGCAGATCGTAAAGAACGCTTGCGGTAAAGCTGTCATTGAGGTTGAGTTGCGAGAGACCCCAATCCAGCCGCTTTGTCCCGGGCAAGGGATAGTAGAGCGCGCCTGGGTTGGTGCCCAAGCCATCGGTCAAACCGCTGTCAAAGTTTCGAGACCAGGTGTAGCCGAACAGGGCGTAGAGTCCATGCCGAACGCTCTTTGTTTCCGCCTTCACCTGCAAGGAATCATACTGGGCGGACCCAATGCTGTTATTGGTGTCAACGATCTGGAAGGGCGCTGCGTATGGGTAAGAGGGGAAACTGCAGCCCAGGGTGTAATTGGGAACGTTGCCACAGGCGCTGGGCGGGGAGAGGTTTTCATTCAGCTGACTGACGAGAATGTGATGGCTGCGAGTTCCGGCATAGCCCATGGTCAGTACGAAGTTGCCGGGCACCAACTGCTCAACATTGAAATTAAATTGCTGAATCGAACCTTGTTTGAAATTGGGGTTCATCGACTGAATCGATCCCGTATAACTTTGCGGGTTTACCGGCGCGTTATAAATTGCGCCGCCGGGTACGTTGATCGTTGAAGGCGTGTTGGCGGGAAGAAGGAATCCGCCCGAGAGCGATCCGGCAGCGACTCCGTAGGTAAGGCAGTAGGTGCAGGGATCAACTTCGGCGTAGTACGGTGGATTCTGCCAAAGTCCCTGTCCACCCTGGTTCCAGGAGGAATCGTGATAGATGGCATAGCCGGAACGGACCACGAGGTTGTCGCTTGCAGATGGCCGCCAGGCCAGCCCGATGCGGGGCTCGAGAGCGCTCTTGTCGAATTGGATACCGACACGCCCGTCGGTTGCGATGCAGACGGAGCAGTCAGCTAAAGTCGGGCTCCCCGCCGGAACATACCACTTGAGATTTTCGATGTTGAAATTCGCCTGGCGATTTCTAACTTCGGTTTCCGGTGTGACCAGAGCCCAGGCAAAACCAATGTTCAAAGTCAGATTACTGGTCACACGCCAATCGTCCTGAACGAACGGACGCACCATCTTGAAGCGGCGGCCGACTGTACTGCCAAGGAAGGTCTGATCGTGGGCGGCAAAAACTCCCATCGCGCCCAGAAGGAGATCGGAGATATCGTCACCGGTGACCGTGCCAAAATTTACGATATAGCCATCCTGGAAGGCATTGTTTCTTATATTCATTTCTTCGGCGCGATATACGCCGCCGACGCGGATATCATGCTTGCCGCGGATGAGGTCAACGGTGTCGCCCACCGAATAGACGTTGGTTCCGCCCTGGTAGGGTGCGTATCCGCGGTCGCCGATGGAAAAATAACTGCCCATCTGGAAGGAAGTCAGGCCGCAACTGATGCAATCGTTGGTCGCCTGATTCAGACTCGCGGGGTAACCGGTGAAGCCATCGCAGGCGCTTCCCAGGTTTGCGCCAGGGATCGGGAACGGAAGGCGGGATGCCTCGCAGGGGGGAACGCCGAACTCACCATACGAGAGAATGTGGTTGAAAATCCGGTTGAATCCAGCGGTGAACTGATTGATGGTGGTGGCGGAAAAAACGTGAGTTTCAGATATGACGGCATTGCGTCCATGGTTATCGATCTGCTGGTTGCTGCCGAAAGCGTTTTGTTCCGACCATGTGGGCGAACCGCCGGGCACGAAGTTGGTGGCCTGGTCGTAGCTGAATCGTCCAAACATGGAATCCTTGCTGGAGAAGTTGTGATCGAGCCGGACGTCCCAGGTTCCCTCGTTGAGTTTGCGGGTCGGCTGGTTGGCGTAATTAAAGCTGGCGCCGCTCTGGATCCCAGGAGTGGGACTTGGATAAAGCTGAGCGATTTCAACTCCGATTGGGTTGACTAACGCGCCTGGAATGATGGGACAGGCCTGCGTTACTCCCGGTGTGTAGGGCTGGCTTCCGTCGGAACCCGGCGTTTCAGGAAGGCCGGTAGCAATCACGCACTGGAAAGGCACGGGGCCCGGAGCGGTGTTGGGAGGAATAGTCTGGGGGGGCGTATAGGGGTTAATCAGAGTGGTGATACCCAGGGGATTCGTACTCTCGTTGAAGTTGCCATTACTATCGGGGGTGATCATCGCAGTAGTCGGAACATATCCCGTGAACGGGACGCCCTTGCGCTGCATTTTTGCTTGATAGTCGGCGAAGAAAAATGTCTTGTCCTTCTGGATGGGTCCGCCGAGCGAGCCGCCAAACTGATTGAGATTGAACTTCGTCGCTGTGTCGACAAAGGGAGTTTTCGCATCGAGCACGGTATTGCGGAAAAATTCAAACGCGGTGCCGTGGAATTGGTTGGAGCCGGACTTCGTGGTGACTAACACGGTAGGACCGGCGCGCTCTCCGTACTCGGCAGAGTAGTTGTAAGTCAGGACCTTGAATTCCTGGATGTCGTCGATAGAAGAGAAGATTCCAATCCCACCTTCGTCAAGCTGATTGTTATCGTTGCCATCCAGCAGCCAGTCGGTGCTTTGCTCGCGCGATCCACCAACGGAAAGAGAGAACGAACCGCGGGTGGCCGCCTCACTGCTGGCCGCGCTGGCGAAAAACGATGACGGGCTGTAGGACGTAGTTGTGCCGGGAGTAAGCGTGGCAAGCTGCACAAAATTTCGACCGTTGAGCGGAAGATCGGCGACTTCCTCAGAGGTAATTACCTGGCCGAGAGTTGGGTTGGCGGTTTCGATGGCAACCTGGGTGGCGCTGACTTCGACGGATTGGCTGACCGATGCCGGGTTCAACGAAAAATCAATTTCACGCTGCTCATCGATTTGAAGGCGAAGATCCTTCTGTTCGGCGGTCTGGAAGCCCGGCGCCTCGATGTGGATGGTATAAAACGCGACGGGCAGCAAGGGGAGCAGATAATGGCCGGAGTCGTCGGTCTTGGCCTCACGGACAAGGCCGGTGCCTTGCGAGGTGATCTTGACGCTGGCGCCGACAATGACAGAGCCGGTCTTGTCGGCAATGGTTCCGGAGAAGCTTCCGGTCGCCTGAGCGTAAAGAAATTGGCAGAAGGACAGAGCGAAGCAGGTGAGGGCTACAAATAGCAGCTTCTTCGTCGACATGATTGTTCCTCTTGTTTTCATGACGCTCCGGGTCGTTCCAAAACCACGAAACTCTCAGGTCGGATCCGGGGCATTGCTGAAAGATGATTACTGAAAAGACCGAAATTGAAAAAATGCCCGACCCAATTAAGATTGGCCCAGAGATTCGGCTTGTTTTGAAACCGACATCTAAACGGATCGGGGTGTGAAAAGTCAAGCTGTTTGTGCGAGTTGGAGCGATTCCGGGCGTCCGCGGAATTCACTTTTCCATAGCGAAGTATGACGTGACGGATATTTGATTTTTTAAACTTTCACGATGAACGAATTTCAACCATTCGCCTTCGCTACCATCACGATTCCCAGACAATAAAAGACAAACATCAGCGCGAGATAGAGCTTGGCTTTACGGGGCGCGCCGGCAAATTCTTTCCAGGCGAAAACTCCCCAGAGCGCTGCGACCATGGGCGCCGATTGGCCGATGGCATAGGAGATGGCGACTCCGGTGAAATGTGCGGCGACCAGATTGAAGACCATGCCGGTGCCCCATATGAATCCGCCTAGCAGGCCCAGCGCGTGAGCGGATGCAGGGGCGCGGAAGAATCCGGCGAAGCTGACCGGCTCGCCGACGAGCGGATGCTTCATGAAATAAATATTCCAGATGAAACAGGAAAGCAGCGCGCCGAATGTAAGGAAGATCGCGGCTGCGTAGGGCCCGAGCGTCCCGATCATTTCTCCGTTTACTTCGTGCGGCATGGTGCGAGTCATGAATGGAGCCCAGAGGCCCATCAAAACTCCGGAGACGATACAGACAGTGATGCTTTTGCGGCTAACGGCGCGCCCCGCGCTGGCAAGGCTGCCATAGGCCTTGCCGTCGAGAACGACAGCAATGACTGCGCACAACACTCCGAGGCCGAGCAGCAGCGCGTCTCCCTGGGGATGCTGCGCGTAACTGGTGATCACTCCCACGACGAGCGCGATGCCGATGGCAACCGGGAAGGCAATGGCAAGGCCGGCCATATCGATTGCGGCTACCAGCAGCAAGTTTGCGAGATTGAAAATTGCGCCGCCGATCATGGCGAAGATCATGTCACTGGAGGCGGCGGAGTGGAGGTTGTGAATGAGGTTAGATGGATCGTTGCTGGTGGCTCCCATGGTGTGGCCGAGAATGAGGGAGATCAGAAAAATGCCGAGGGCATAATCCCAATAAAAAAGTTCGAAGCGATAATTCTTTACGCCTTTGTAAGTATTGGCCCAAGAACCCCAGCAAACAGCGCTTACGATCATCATGAAAAGTGCTGCGCCCAAAGATTGGGGAGTAAACATGAAAGCTCCTTGTGCCGGCTGCCCGGCTTTTAAAAACGTCTGGGGAAGTCTAATTGGCAAAGGCAAAGGAAACAACGGCCCACGTGGTTTCATTCATACAGACAAGGCGAAACGAATGCGAGCAAACGCCGGGCTGCCGTACAATTGCTTGCGTTTGCAATAGCGGATGATTGCGATGGCAACAGAGAGAAACCTATTCCGGAGCGTGGCGGATGCGACTCGGCATCACGATTTGCATGGTGAGGCGTTCGCTGTTCTGAATGGAATGCCACTGTTGCCGAATGCCGGAATTCCTCTGAATCTGGATTGGGTACGCGAGGCGCGTGTGAATACCAGCGCGGTGGAGCGGCGCGCACAATCGCAAACGGCGCGGCGGACGGTGAAGAAAGAATGGCAGGCGGCATGGCTGCTGCGCGCAATCACATGCATGGATTTGACGACACTCTCCGGCGATGACACCGACGAGCGCGTGCGCCGCCTGTGCGCCAAGGGGCGGCATCCGCTTCAGCGGGAATTGGTGGAGAAACTCGGGATCGAGGAGCTGGGAATTAAGGTCGCGGCCATCTGCGTCTATCACAGATTTGTCGAGACGGCGCTGGCCGCGCTTGAGGGCAGCGGTATTCATGTAGCGGCGGTATCGACCGGCTTCCCTGCCGGATTGTCGCCTCTGACTGAGCGCGTGGCCGAGATCCGGCGATCGGTCGAGGCGGGCGCTCATGAAATTGATGTCGTCATCACGCGCGCACACGTTTTTGGCGGGCGATGGCAGGCACTTTACGATGAGATTGCAGCGTTCAAACAGGCATGCGGCCTCCGGCACATGAAGGTTATTCTGGGCACCGGCGATTTGCTCACGCTGCGCAACGTGGCTCGGGCGAGTGTGGTGGCCATGATGGCGGGAGCGGATTTCATCAAGACGTCTACGGGCAAGGAGCCGACAAACGCGACGCTGCCGGTAGGGCTGGTGATGACGCGCTGCATCCGCGAGTATGCGCAGGAAACTGGGATGGCGGTTGGCTTTAAGCCTGCGGGGGGCATTCGTACGGCTAAGCAGTCGCTCGATTGGCTGGCGATGATTAAGGAAGAACTCGGCGACTCATGGCTGCGCGCGGAAATGTTTCGGTTTGGAGCGAGCGGGCTGTTGGGAGATATCGAGCGGCAGCTGGAGCATTTTGCTACGGGGCGGTATTCGGCGGAGTACAGGCATCCGATCGCGTAGAGAGCGTAGTCAAATGCAGATGGAACATCCAACGAGACTCGAATTGCTTGTGCGTCAAAACAAAGGGCGCATGGAACATCAGTACTACGCTACTGAGCTCTCGCACTTACTAAAGGCACAAATAGCACCGAGCGACATCTTTGACCTTGCTGAGAGTGACCGCCTCTTATCTTCCCATCGAAGGCAGTCGGTCAGGAGCAATAATGAGCGCGATTTCGCGTTTAGGAAGACTTGGAATTTTCAGCCGATTGGGCCATGGTCAAGCACGTGCTGCTCTCTTGGGCGGAAACTGCAAGGGGAACCGACCGTATTATTTGTTGGTCCTTACGAATTTTGCGGTGCAATTAAGGTACGTGCGGATCGAGCATTGAGCGCGGCTGCTCCGCTCTTGAACTTTGACAAAGACACCGTTAGCCTGCAGTCGCTTGCCACAGATTCTGGACTTTACTTGGACCTGTTTGAAGAAGGCCCGCAGCGGTTTGTGGAGTTAGTTGTCTGGGGTCAATGGAAATCGCTCGCGAAGCACGAATTTCTGAAGGCCAACAACAATGAGCATTGCTGAAAAATTCGTGAGCATGGAATACGGGCCGGCGCCGGAAGACGCGAAAGAGGCGTTAGCGTGGCTGGACCGGCATGGACGCCGGTTTGGGCATTTTATCGGCGGCCAGTGGCACAAGCCATCGGCGGGTGAGTATTTTGAGACGATCGATCCCTCGAACGGCGAGAAGCTCGCATCCGTGGCACAGGGCTCGGCTGCCGACGTGGATGCCGCTGTGAAAGCTGCGCGGGCGGCGGCGTCTGAGTGGCAGGCGCTGACTCCGCATTCGCGTGCGCGGTATTTGTATGCGCTGGCGCGGCTGGTGCAGAAGCATTCGCGGCTGCTCGCCGTGCTCGAGACGATGGATAACGGCAAGCCGATACGCGAGAGCCGCGACATCGATATTCCTTTGGTCGCGCGGCATTTCTATCATCACGCCGGCTGGGCGCAGTTACTCGATCGGGAGTTCCCGGAGTACGTTCCTTGCGGCGTAGTCGGGCAAATCATTCCCTGGAATTTTCCGCTGCTCATGCTGGCGTGGAAGATTGCGCCTGCACTGGCGACTGGAAACACGGTTGTGCTGAAGCCGGCAGAGTTCACGCCGCTCACGGCGTTGCTATTTGCCGAGCTATGTCAGGAGGCGGAACTTCCCGCCGGCGTCGTCAATATTGTCACCGGCGATGGGCGAACGGGTGAAGCGCTGGTAAAGCATCCGGACGTGGACAAGATCGCCTTCACCGGATCAACCGAAGTTGGACGCGCGATTCGAGCGGCTACCGCAACCAGCCACAAAAAGCTGTCGCTCGAACTGGGCGGCAAGTCTCCTTTTATTGTGTTTGAGGATGCGGACCTCGACAGCACCGTCGAAGGACTGGTGGATGGCATCTGGTTTAACCAGGGACAGGTGTGCTGCGCCGGATCGCGCCTGCTGATGCAGGAGAGCATTGCCGAGGCGTTGATTGCCAAAGTGCAGGCGCGAATGAGCAGCTTGCGGATTGGGCCGCCGCTCGACAAGGCAATCGACATTGGCGCGATCGTGGCGCGCGTGCAACTTGAGCGCATTCACAAGCTCGTCGATCAGGGAATCGCTGAGGGCGCAACCTGCTGGCAGCCGCAGATCGCGCTGCCTGCGCGCGGGTTCTACTATCCGCCAACGCTGTTGAGCAATGTGCACCCCACATCGATTGTCGCGCAGCAGGAAATTTTTGGTCCGGTGCTGGCGGCGATGACGTTTCGCACGCCGAGTGAAGCTGTGGAACTGGCCAACAACACGGCTTATGGCTTGGCCGCCTGCGTATGGAGCGAGAGCGTAAATGTCGCGCTTCACCTGGCGGCGCAACTGAAGGCCGGCGTTGTGTGGGTGAACTGCACCAACATGTTCGACGCGGCCTGTGGATTTGGCGGCTATCGGGAAAGCGGCTATGGACGGGAAGGCGGACGGGAGGGGCTGGTTGAGTATCTCGAGCCGGCCTGGTTCAGGAAGACTCCGATGCTCGAGAACCAGGCGGCAGATCTCAGTTCTCAGGTGTCAGAAAAACGCGAAGCTGCGGCGATCGCCAGCGACGAGGATCGAGAATCGCGCGGATTAGCGACCTCGCTTTCAAGCGGTAGTCCTCCGATTGATCGGACGGTGAAGCTTTACATTGGCGGGAAGCAGGCGCGGCCAGATTCGGGTTACAGCATGGAGGTGCGCGCGGCGGACGGGCGATTGCTGGGCGAGGCTCCGCTGGGAAATCGCAAAGATATTCGCAATGCCGTCGAGGCGGCGCGCAAGGCTTCAACATGGGCAAAAGCGACGGCGCACAATCGCGCGCAGGTGCTGTATTACTGTGCGGAAAATCTATCGCAGCGGCGGGATGAAGTTGCGCGGCGGCTGGCGGATGTGGTCGGCGGAAAGCAGGCGGCCGCGGAGGTGGAGACGGGGATCGAGCGGATTTTCAGTTATGCGGCGTGGGCCGACAAGTTCGATGGGGCGGTGCACAATCCTCCTTTTCGCAACATTGCGATTGCGATGAACGAAGCGATAGGAACCGTGGGCGTGATTTGCCCGCGGGAGGCGCCCTTGCTGGGATTTCTTTCCGTCGTGATGCCGTTACTGGCGATGGGCAATACCGTGATTGCGGTGCCGTCAGAAAATTATCCGCTGATTGCGGGCGATCTGTATCAGGTGTTCGATACCAGCGATTTGCCGGGCGGTGCGGTGAATATTGTTACCGGATATGTATGGCAACTATTAAAAACGCTGGCGGAACATGACGACGTCGATGCAGTCTGGTGTTTCGCCGATGAGGCGAGCGCCGCTTCAGCTAAGGGAATGTCGGTCGGGAATTTGAAGCAGGTCTTCACGAATGAGGGACGCGCGATTGACTGGTTCGATCCGAAGGCGGGCGAAGGACGCTGGTTTTTGGAGCATGCGGTGCAGGTGAAGAATATCTGGGTTCCCTACGGCGAGTAGAGACAATTTGTAATTTGTAATTTGTAATTGGGAATTCTCGAAGTCCTCAGTCGCTGAATTAAGCCGCAAATCACAAGTCGCAAATCACAAATGAAAGCGGCCGCCACTCCCCGAATCAAAATCTGCTGCATTGCCAGCGTTGAGGAGGCCGCCATGGCGGTCGAGGCTGGCGCGTCGGCATTGGGATTAGTTTCGCGAATGCCGAGCGGGCCGGGAATCATCTCGGATGAACTCATTGCCGAGATCGCCGCGACGGTTCCTCCCGCCGTCGGCACGTTTCTTCTTACTTCGCGGCAAAGCGTGGACGAGATCGTCGTGCAACAACGGTTCTGCGGAACTAATACCATTCAAATTTGCGACCATCTGACACGCGGCACGCATTGCGAGTTGAAACAAGCGCTGCCGGGGATTTCCATTGTTCAAGTGGTGCATGTAACCGGGCCGGAATCGTTGGTAGAAGCGGCCGCCGTTGCGCCGCATGTGGATGCGGTCCTGCTCGACTCGGGCAACCAGAAGTTCGCCATCAAGGAACTCGGTGGTACGGGACGAACGCACGATTGGAGCCTGAGCCGGCAGATTCGCGAGCGCATAAGTGTCCCGCTGTTCCTCGCGGGAGGCCTGACTCCGGAGAATGTCGCGCAAGCGATTGCGGAGGTTGGGCCCTTCGGGTTGGATGTTTGCTCAGGCGTGCGCACGGGCGGGAAACTGGACGCGGACAAGCTGGCGCGGTTCTTTGCCGCGGTACGAACAACGTTGAGTAACTAACTCATCATCCCATGCGAATGTTGTTCTTGCCGACCGCCTCCAATACAGACAGGAGATGCGTGACCCCAAGCAGATGTCGGATGGGCTTGCCGATATTGACGAGTTCCAGGACGCAGCCCGACGATTTGGCGGAGACGTAAAGCCGAACCAGCGCACCCAGTCCGGTGCTGTCCATGTGGGTCAGATTGACAAGCTCCAGCACGATTCGTTTGCAGCCCGGAATCACCTGCCTGACTTCAGTAACAAAGCGATCGGTTACGCCTGCGACTAACCTTCCGCCGCAGTGCACGACGGTGAAATCGCTGCATCGTTCAACCACCAGGGTCAGTTGGCTCGCGGGTGCGTCGTGGGACATTCAAACCTGCCTTTCCGAAACATCTTAAACGGTTTGGAATCGGAGGCGATTTTCACACATCGCGGCGAGGAATGGAAACAGGAGCGCGCAAGAGGCAAGGTTCTATTTTCGGCACATTTGCCCATGTCCAATTGGCGGAATTGGCTTGATCTGCGGGCAGCGGAGGGAGCGACATCCGTAACCTGTCTGGAACTCATCGGCGCGTGTAGAACGATAGACGGAGTGCCGATAGTGGGTGACATGGGATGCAACGAAGAAGTTCTCATTGAGCCGGCAAGCGCAACGAGCGATCCGGTTCACATTATGGTGCTCTGCATGGCCGACGTGGGTGGCAAGACGCAACGCATGGCCATCTCGAAAACCATTCATTCGCAGGACGAGCGGGATACTGTCAACGGGAGCGATGGCGCGTTAAACGTCACCGTCAATGTGCTTAATGTGGCTCCACGCGGCGCGGTTGGCCCCTATCGTAACAATGACCGTAAGAACGAGCGCAGGAACTCCGTGCGCGCTTCGAGCCGCTACTGGATGGATTCCCTGCCGTGCCTGTCGAGCCGGCAGACGTCTCGGTAGGTTCCAGTCGATGAAGGTCCGGTTTGAACATAGGACCAACAATTTAGAGTAAACGTTCGCTCGTAGCCCTCTTTAATGCGCCTCAGCTTTTAGTGCGCCTCAGCGAGCCAGTTACTTTATCTCATTCAATCTATTGCTCTTTCGATTTCCGCCTACAGGTTTTCTAGCAACTTATTT
The DNA here is from genome assembly GCA_049589875.1 of Terriglobales bacterium. Classification (GTDB taxonomy): domain Bacteria; phylum Acidobacteriota; class Terriglobia; order Terriglobales; family Acidobacteriaceae; genus Acidiflorens. The sequence continues at coordinate 8,606 of JBAWBR010000063.1, read as the reverse complement.
TCCCGCCGCGTGTTCATAATCATTAAGAATTGTCATCTAAGGATGAGCATGTTTCGCCGGCGCACAACCCGATGGCCCATTGCCCGAGGAAAGGATATTTGCGCCCTGTGCGCAATGCTGGTGGTCTGTGCCTCGCTCGCCAGCGCCTCGGCTACTTTGTTTCTTGAAGAGCCCTACGGCAAGATGGGGTTCTTTACAGCGACCGGGCATGCGGCCGTTTATCTTTCGAACGTGTGCGCCGATTCGCCTACTGTTTTGCGGCGCTGCATGCCGGAAGAGACTGGAGTTGTCATCAGCCGGTACGACGGTATTGACGGATATGACTGGCTGGCTATTCCGCTGATCCCGTATCTCTATGCAGTCGAGCGGGCGGACGATGTGCCCCTGTTTGCCGATGCCAAGATGGTAGCCTTTCTGCGCGACCAGTACCGCCGCAAACACCTTGAAGATGTCGCGCCCGATGGACCGAACGGCGAAGCTCCCGGCGGGATCTGGTATCAGCTTATTGGCTCATCGTATGACCGCACCATTTATGGTTTTGAGATTGAAACTACATCTGCGCAGGACGATGCGCTGATTCGCGAACTGAATTCCTCGCCTAACAGTTCGCATTTTCACCTGATGTGGAATAATTGCGCGGATTTCGCCAAGCACATTATCAATTTTTATTATCCCAAGTCGCTGCATCGCAGCCTGATTGCCGATGCCGGCATTACCACGCCGAAGCAGATGGCGAAAATGATTGTGAAGTTTAACGCGCATCATCCGCAGCTTCAGTTTTCGCGCATGGTGATTGCGCAGGTGCCGGGGGCGATGCCGCGCAGTTCAACCGCGCATGGAGTTGTCGAGTCATTCCTGAAAGCGAAGAAATACATTCTGCCCAGTGCGGTGATGAATCCCATCTTTGCGGGCTGTGTTTTTGCCGTTTATGTCGGTACGGGCGCGGGGCACTTTGAGCCGGATCGCAATGCGATGGTTTTCAATCCGGATGGAGATTTGGAGTCGCCGCTTTCGCATGCCGACCGCAAGATTTATCAGCGTCAGCTCAAAAGCCTGCTTGCGGAGTATGGCGATACAGCGCCGGGCGAGCGCGCTGACAAACGGTGGGAGAAAGTTCAATCCCGAGCCAAAGCCACCTTGGATGACCAGGGTGAGGTCATTTTGCAAGTGCGCTTTGACGGCAATCTGGTTGAGGTTGGCGCTTCCTCAGGGAATGTGTTGGAGGGCGACGCGATGCCGCAGTTGGCCCGCCAGATTCTGGAAGCACGGCTCGAATCAGAGTTGAATCACTCGACGCGCAAGGGAATTTCGCGAAGTCAGATCGCCCGCGACTGGAATCTGCTGCAGCAAGCCGAGAGTGCGGGTTTCGAAGGAATTTCCCGCGTGAGCTCCGTTTCTACGCTGCTACCCACGCCTGTACATGCCTCGCTGGCAAATGCTCCGTGAGGCGTCTCTCTTCGTTTGTGTAGGGCGCGAAGCGTATAATGGAAGGCATTATGAGCAATCTGGAATCTTCTTCGGTTGTCGATATCTGTGACAGAGTTAAGCATTTAGGATACAAAATTTCGGGGCGAATCAGGCTTTACGGCGAAGAATACGAAGTCATTTCCGATCCGTTTCTCGAAGCCGAAGGGGTCGCGGTTCGAGTGAAGAGCGCTAAGAATCCAACAGAGCGTGTGCTTCATCTGCCTGCGACCGTAGTGCAAAATGCAAAGAATCACCAGCCGGCAAAGATCGCCTGAGACAGCTTGCTATACCAAGCTCGATAATCCTCTGAAGATGTCGCATTTCCGAACGTTGCATTCGTGCACTCTGCGTGGTCAGGCAGGCCGTGCCAGGCGGGACACCTGACCCGTCGTTTGGTTTCCGGGATACAATTCTGATTCGCCTCACTTCTCCATGGACGTTCTTCAAAAACTCTTTGAGCGGCATTTTCGCGCGCCCGCCGAGCGCATTCAGCCTCTGCAAGGTGAGCTTAGCGGATCGGGCCGAAAAATATTTCGTCTCACGGCGGAAAAATTCAGCGCTATCGGAATCCGGTACGATGTGCGCGAGGAGAACGCGGCGTTCATCGAATTCTCACGCCACTTCCGCCGTCACGGCTTGCCCGTGCCCGAAATTTATGCCGAGGACCTCAACGCTGGCGCTTACCTGGAGCAGGATCTCGGCGACACAACCCTGTTTGAATTTCTTTCTCGGCATCGCTCCGGCGCGGAAATCGCCGAGCCTGCCGTTGCGGCTTACGAAAAAGTCGTCGCGATTCTGCCGCGTTTTCAGGTCGAGGCGGCGCGCGATCTCAACTACAAAATTTGCTATCCCCGCGGTAGTTTCGATCGCCAGTCCATTGCCTGGGATCTCAACTACTTCAAATATTATTTTCTCCGCCTCGCTGGCATTCCGTTCAACGAGCAGGCCCTTGAAGACGATTTCTCCCGCTTGAGCAAATTTCTGCTCAGCGCTCCCCGCGAGTTTTTTCTCTACCGCGATTTTCAATCGCGCAACATCATGCTGCTCGATGGCAATCCGCTTTTTCTCGACTATCAGGGAGGACGCAAGGGCGCGCTGCAATATGACATCGCGTCGCTTCTGTATGATGCGAAGGCCGATCTTCCCCCCGATTTGCGCCAGCGACTGCTGGACCGCTATTTAGACAGCCTGGGCAATTTCGTCGTGGTCGATCGCGCGGCCTTCATGCACTATTACTATGCGTACGTTTATGTCCGTATTCTCCAGGCACTCGGCGCATATGGTTTTCGCGGCTTTTACGAGCGCAAGACGCACTTCCTGCAAAGCGTTCCCTATGCATTGCGCAATATCCGCTGGCTGTTGCATAACGTCGAATTACCCGTCGCCCTGCCCACGCTGACCGAAGCGTTCCGGAATATGATCGCCTCCGAAAAGCTACAAGGCGTGACTGGCGCGGCGGGCCAGCTGACCGTGCGCGTTGGGAGTTTTTCGTTTCATCGCGGCTTGCCAGCCGACGAAACCGGCAACGGCGGCGGCTTCATCTTCGATGCACGCAGCCTGCCCAATCCCGGGCGCGAAGAGCGCTTCAAACCTCTCACCGGGAAAGATGTTCCCGTCGCCGAATATCTTGACCAGCAGGAAAGCGTGCGGCAATTTCTCGCCAGCGTGATCGCGCTCATTGATTCGAGCGTCTCCGCCTACCAAAGCCGCGGTTTCAAGAATCTGATGGTTTCCTTTGGCTGCACCGGCGGCCAGCATCGATCCGTCTATCTAGCAGAACAGCTGGCCAAGCATCTGCGGAGCGCAAACGGCGTCGACGTCATTGTTCATCACCGCGAGTTGGAGAAGCTGCCATCATGAAAGCCATGGTCTTCGCCGCAGGCCTTGGCACTCGACTTCGTCCTCTCACCGACGATCGTCCCAAGGCGCTGGTTGGAGTCCGCGGCCGCACTCTTATCGAAATTACACTTGCCCGTTTGCGCGAGTATGGAATCACCGATGTTGTGGTCAACGCGCATCACTTCGCAGACAAGCTGGTGGATTATCTCAACGCTCGCGACAACTTTGGGTTGAAGATCAGGGTTTCTCGCGAAGATGAGCTGCTCGACACCGGCGGCGGCTTGAAAAAAGCGGCACAGTTTTTTCTTGGCGACAAGCACAATCCCGAAGACCTTATTCTGATTCACAATGTCGATGTCATCAGCACAATCGATTTCGAGCGCATGGAGCAGGCACATCGCCGCGATGACGCTCTGGTTACTTTAGCGGTTCAAAAGCGCGAGACTTCACGCTATCTGATTTTCGACGAGCAGCGGCAACTCTGCGGACGTCTCATCGGAAGCGGTGCCACGGCTGAAATCGTGCGCCCGGCGGGGGGCGCCGAGCCGTTGGCGTTTTCCGGAATTCACATTGTCTCGCCGCGGCTCTTAACCATGCTCACGGAAAAGGGAGTCTTTTCGATCATCAATTCGTATCTGCGTCTTGCGGGTGAGGGAGAAAACATCCGAGCGTTCCGTGCAGACGAATACTACTGGCGCGATGTCGGAAGATACGAGGATCTGGCGCAGGCCGAACGCGATCTGCTCGAGGACAATCCGCAAAAAGATAGTCGCCAAAATGAGGGTAAGCAGAAAGGCTGACGGCAAGCGGTTCGCCGCCGGCACCTTTTGGTTTTTTTAGTTGGCAATAGTCCGCCGGCACAAATGAACGCCACCTTTTCACCTGCTAATCTGGAATCAAGCGATCCGGGAGACTTCAACTCAATTGCCGCCGATTATCAATGCGCAGGAAATTTCGAAAGCATTTGGAGCCAAGCCGCTTTTTCAGAATGTGTCTTTCACCATCTCCGAAGGCGATCGCATCGGTCTTATCGGTCCGAATGGATCGGGCAAATCCACACTTCTGCGCATTCTCGCGGGCGAAATGGATGCCGATAACGGCGAAGTGGCGAGGCGCAAGCGCACTCGTCTTTGTTACGTCGAGCAGGATTCGCGTTTTCCCGAGGATGCAACCGTGAGATCGGTGATTGAAACCGCGCTCGATCGTTGCGGTGTTTCCGGAAGCGAACGCGGGGCGCGCTTTGCCGAGAACCTTGGCCGCGCTGGTTTCGATGACCTCTACGCGGCGGCGAACGAACTTTCCGGAGGCTGGCAAAAGCGGCTCGCGCTGGTCGAAGCATTGGTTCAGCATCCCGATATTTTGCTGCTCGATGAACCTACAAATCATCTCGATCTTCTCGGCATCGAGTGGCTCGAGGAAGTGCTGGAGTCGGCTCCATTCGCCAGCGTGATCGTGAGCCACGACCGCTATTTTCTTGAAAACGTGACCACGGATACGGTGGAACTTAATCGCACTTATCCGAATGGCTCGCTGCGAGTGCATGGAACCTACAGCGAGTTTCTGGAGAAAAAGGAACAATTTCTCCACTCTCAATCGCTGCGTCAGGAAGCGCTGGAGAACCTTGTACATCGCGAGATCGAGTGGTTGCGGCGAGGGGCCAAAGCGCGCACCAGAAAGTCGAAGGCGCGCATCGACAAAGCTGGCGATCTGATGGGAGAACTGGCTGACCTGAACTCCAGAACTCAAACGGCCACTGCGCAAATTGATTTCTCGGCGACGGATCGCAAAACGAAACGGCTGGTCGAGTTGGAAAATGTTTCCTGTGAGATGGGCGGCCGGACGCTGTTTGAAAATCTTAACTTCGTCGTGACGGCTGGAATGCGCGTTGGACTGGTGGGTCCGAATGGCAGCGGCAAGACGACTTTGCTGCGATTGCTGCAAGGCGACCTCGCGCCGAGCAGCGGCCAGATTCGCCGCGCCGATCGCCTGCGCATTGTTTATTTCGATCAGCGTCGCACGCTCGATCCCGATGTTACTCTGCGTCGAGCGCTTGCTCCCGACGGCGATTCTGTTATTTACCGCGATCGCGTCATTCATGTCGCTGGATGGGCGGCGCGATTTCTGTTCACCGGCGAGCAACTCGGACAGCCTGTTGGACCCCTTTCCGGAGGCGAACGCGCGCGCGTCCTCGTCGCGCAGCTCATGCTTCAGCCAGCTGACATCCTGTTGCTTGACGAGCCGACTAACGACCTCGACATCCCGACGCTCGAAATTCTTGAAGAGAGTCTCATGGATTTTCCAGGCTCGCTCGTTCTGGTGACGCACGATCGCTACATGCTCGACCGAATTGCAAGCGTTGTGCTCGGCCTCAACGGTGAAGGCGGAGCGGAACGCTTCGCCGACTATCCGCAGTGGGAGGCATGGCAGAAGCAGGTTCGGCAATCAGCGAGGCCGTCATCTGAAACCGTTCCACAGCCGGCGACAAATCAGCGTGCGATCAGCGGCGAGAAGTCCGCGACAGTAAGTTCACCTCCTCCGAAGAAAAAACTCTCGTACATGGAATCCCGCGAATATGCCGGAATCGAGCAGCGCATTGCCGATGCCGAGCAAGTTGTGCAATCCCATCGCGCGGAACTCGAAGACCCAAGCAACTCGACCGACGCCGCGCGCTTGCTCAGCGCGCAATCCGCACTTGATGCCGCGCAACATGAACTCGACGCGCTCTACAAGCGCTGGGCAGAACTGGAAGAAAAAAGCGGATAGGCGAGAGAGCAGTGTTTAGTAACCAGAAAAATAACCCATACCCCTCCCCCCTCCCTCATCGAATTCGCGGAAGTTGTGTGGGCTCAGTCACTTACCCCTAAAGGCTTCCTTCCGAAGGAGTTAGCTCTTAGAATCGCGTTTTCCAGCCTTTTTCGCTACCTACTTTAGTAGACATTCGACGCATTTAATCCAGAAATTTATCCAATTTGTGGTCGAATTAAATCGCGGCTGTTGGTTTACCAAAGAGTTAATGGGATTGCAGAGGTGAACACCCCCTGACTGATCGCGTTTGATTCGGTTTTCAAAGAGCCGGGACGACGATTCCGGACGCCTCGCCTCTGGAGGCGGGCGCAGTTCTGCTTGGTGCAATGTCGAATCATTTTCGCACTGATTCTGGTGTGGGTCTGTGATGGCGGTTACGGGGAAAATGTGATGAAAAGAATGCGGTCAACGTCCCGTCTGTCCCCCGAATGTCCCTGTTCCGTGGTCCCAACAGTGTGACCCCGCTTCCGGCGCGGGGCCGGCAGGCGGCGCGGGTAGAGAAAGCGTTGGCCCTCAGGGGCTAAAGCTCGCGTCTTTTGTGGTCCTGGGCGGCAGGCTGAAGCCGTGCCCTTCCCAAACCTCTTAAGGCCTGAGCGGTTGTTGAAGGGTAGGGGTCCTTCGACTCCCGGGTTCGCTGCGCTCGCCCGGCTGCGCTCAGGATGACAGCGCCGATGTGCGATGCATCTTCCTCGAAAAGCGAGAGAAGTGGGCACCCGCTTTTTCCCTGAAACCTCCTCGGCCGTCAGCAGCATCGTTCCCCACCCTAGCGCAAATAACGCGCTAGGATGGGCCACCCGACGAAGCCGTGCTATTCCACGACTCTCAGCGCTCTACCCCTTCGCAAAATCGATGTAGCCGTGCTGCACATCGGTTCGCGTTAGCTTTACTCGGAGCTTGTCGCCTACGTGCAGTCCCTGCGCGCCTTGCGCCAGCAAGCCTTCTACGTGCGGCTGCAGCACGCGCACAAACGTTCCCTTCGGAGTTACGCCTGTGACCATGGCATCGAACATCTCTCCTACGCGATGGCTCATGGCTACCGCCGACAGGCGCTTGGTCATCTCGCGCTCAACCTTGCGCGCGGCGTCTTCTTTCTGCGTGCAGTTGGTGGCGATGCTGGCTAACTCGTCATCAGAGTAAGGTCCCCAATATGGCCCCGGCTTGGCATCGAGCGTTTCCTTATCGGGCGTCGCTTTATCGAGCAAAGCCTTGATGAGGCGCTGCGTTACCACGTCGGCAAAGCGGCGGTTGGGTGCGGTCGAGTGGGTGTAATCCTGCACGGCGAGACCGAAATGTCCTTGCTCGGGGTCGCCGGGACGCTCCAGCACGTATTGGCCTGGGCCCATCAGCTTGATCACGGCCAGAGACAGGTCGGCAAAATGATCGGGATCGGCGGCCTTGCGCTTGAGCAGGAAATCGTTGAGTGCTTTGGAATCGGCCTGCGCGGGAAGCTTCTCTCCAGCGGCCGCCGCGAGGCGCACAATGCCATCCCATTTTTCGGGAGTCTTTACGATTCGGCGAATGGACGAAACTTTCTCCAGCAGACGCGCCACCACGCCATTGGCCGCGATCATGAAATCCTCGATCAGCATCGTCGCGCGGTTGTGCTGCTGCTTCACCACCTCGATGGCGCCGCTCTCGAGCACCACGGGCATCACTTCGGCGGTATCGATGTTTAGCGCTCCGTGCTCGTAGCGAAGTTTCTTTAAAGCTTGCGCGGCCTGATCCTGCAGCTTGAGCTGGGCCTGCAAGTCGGCCGAGGCGGCGACCTTTGGCGGCGCCGCGCCGGTTGCCTCAAGCCACCCGCCCACGGCGTTGTAAGTAAGCTGCGCCTTGTTGCGCACGATGGCGCGATAGACGTCGCTGGACTTGATTGCGCCGGACGCATCGACTACGAACTCGATCACAATCGCGGGGCGGTCGACATCCGGGAGCAAGGAAGAGGCTCCGGTGGAAAGCTCCTCGGGCAGCATGGAAAAATTGCAGACGCCGGTATAGACCGTGGTTGTCTCGCGGGCGGCGTGCTGATCGATGGGCGTTCCTTTGGCGACGAACGCGTCCACGTCGGCGATGCCGACCATCACTTTCACGCTGCCATCGGCTAACTTTTCTGCGACTTCGATCTGATCGAGGTCCTTCGACGTGTCGTTGTCGATCGACGACCAGAGCAGGCTGCGGAGATCGCGCACTCCGTTGGAAGTGGCGAGCGACGGCGGGTTCGCGCGAATGGCGGCGAGTTGCGGCGGAACTTCGGGTGGAAAGTCCGGCTCGAAGCCCTGTGCGATCATGATTTGTTTTGCTGTTGCCTGAAGATCGAGATGAGTGGGATTTGAGTTATTCATGCACTCCGCTTTCGGAAAGTAAAGCTTGAGGCTAACACGAAGTAGTGTTGGGGAAATTTCCGCGCGCGGTTGAGGGGAAAGTCGTTTCTTAGCAAGGGCCGTCACCTCAGCGGCTAAAGCCGCATTCAAAACAATGCAGTGACCGCAGCGCTGAAG
>JBAWBR010000062.1:0-26741 GCA_049589875.1 Terriglobales bacterium | reverse complement strand
GCTTTGATCTTGCGATGTTATGCGGTATTAGCCCCGGTTTCCCGGAGTTATTCCCCACTCGAGGGCAGGTAGTCACGTGTTACTCACCCGGTCGCCACTTTACTCATGGATTGCTCCACTTTCTCGTACGACTTGCATGTGTTAGGCACGCCGCCAGCGTTGATTCTGAGCCAGGATCAAACTCTCGTTTGAAACCTGAAAAAATTGTTCGGAACGAACAATTTCGCCACCGGCTCGAAAGCCGGCAGCCTATTTTGTGAGTACGTTCAGACTTTGAGCCCGAACATTTCTTACAGCACCGAACCAGAACCGGACTCTTGCGAGTCAGCTCCAGCACGATGCTCGTATAACACGGACATAAGTCCGCATCACACTCACGACTGGCACGTTCAACCTTTTGTCAAAGACCGATTCGCATTTCCGCCTGAGCGGTGCGCTTTCAGTCCGCGCGGCCTGCCGCATTCATTTAAGAAGGCAGCAAAACCGTGCGTCCTCGAAACCCGTTAACCCTATTCGTTTCGAAGTGCGCTGTCAACCCGCTGCTCTCACAGGATTTCCACCTGATTTCAACAGTTCGGGGAGTTTCACTCCGGGACGAGGTCTGAAACCTGCAACCTCATGCCGGAGAACTCTTTACGGCGCAATCGCAAACGCTCTTCCGCGTCGGATCGCCAAAAAAGGCGCATGCGAAACAGAAGACGGCTAAATAAATTAAAGATCGCTTGGAGGCTCTGCTATACGCGGAAACCCTTCAGGGAACTCTGTCCCCGAATGCGAACCCCAGAAACGGGGCTAAATAGAGGCTTACTGTATTGGATGCCACAAGCCGCCGCGAGGATTCAGCAGGCAGCCTAGACACTCAGTCACTGTCCTCGATCTCATTGGTTATACCAAAGCGCCCTGTGGAATGCAAGCGGAGAATCAAAATAATCATCAGCAGGCAGTGACGAATGTTAAGAATGGCCGTCTGACTGTCAGCTTGCTCGTGCGCGGCATGGTGGGGCGGCGAATGGCAAGGCCTAACAGGAGAAAGGATGCGCAAACGGCTTCTTTGGGGACTTGGCCTCGCGGTTGTCGTCGCCACATTGCTGGTGTATTGGTTCAACTTTCGCCAGCAGCCGGAGAGTCTGCAAATCTCCAGTGGACAGTGGCATGAGGATCTGCGCTATCTAGCCCGCGAACTCCCGAAGCACCATGCCAACGCGTTCAACTACACTCCGCGCGACACCTTCGAGAAAGCCGTGTCCGACCTGGACGCGCAGCTAGCGCGTTCAAACGCCGATCAGGCCTGGGTCGGTTTTCAACGCATCACCAGCCTGATCGGGGATGCCCATACCTATCTGCAAACCCCAGACGATGCCGCTGGCTTCCGAATGGATATTGCCCGATTTGGAGGAGACTACCGCATCGTCGACATCGATCCGGCGTGGAAGAACGCGATCGGTGCGCGAGTAATCAGGATCGGCGACGTGCCCGTGGAACGCGCCGCGGAGTTAGCGCACGAACTCTATTCGCGCAATGAAAATCCTACATCGGCGCAGTCCTTCGTCGAGGGTGTTCTTACCACTGGAGCAGCGCTGCACGGCCTCGGTATTACTCCGGACCGCAACACTGCCCGATACACCTTGCTCGATGATTCGGGCCGCGAGTTCGCCATCGACGTGCGCTCCGCGCCCAGCACGGGAGCATTGGTACGGCCTTTTAAAGATCCTCCGCTGTACATGCAAAATGCGCCCGAGCGATTTTCATGTACCTACCTCGCCCAGGCGAGCACTCTCTACTGCAATGTTCGGGACATACTCGATCTGAAATCGCCGGCGAAGGCCATGCTCGAAACCATCCAGCAGAAACAGCCGCAAAAACTGGTGATCGATCTGCGCCGGAATCGAGGTGGAGACTATACGCTGGGTGAGAAATATCTGATTCATCCCATTCGCGATCTCGCGTCAATCAACAAGAAGGGGCATCTATTTGTCTTGATCAGCGCGGACACCTTCTCCGCCGCGATGAACAATGCCGCAGAGTTTCGCGCGCAGACGGCCGCATTGCTAGGGGGCCAGGAGATTGGCGAGAAACCGAACAGCTACCAGGAGCCGCGTAGCATGACCCTGCCGAATTCGCACCTCACTGTGCGGTATTCGACCAAGTATTACCAATTTGCCGCGTCCGGGGAAAACGCGATTCGCCCGGATCAGGAGATTGTGCCCACCTGGGCCGACTATCAGGCAGGCAGGGATCCTGTACTGGACTGGGTACTGAACTATCCCGCGCAATAGACTACCGACGACTCCCGCTGCGCCGACTTCGCCGCCGAAGGCAAGAGTGTCCGCGCCACACGTGTCTACATCCCTATAATGGATTTAGATGATTTCTGTTGTTCAACTCGGTCAGGTGGATTATGGCGAAGGGCTGCGGCTGCAGCGAAAGCTGGTCGATCTCCGCAAGGCGGGGGAGATTGGCGATGTGTTGCTGCTGCTCGAGCACACTCCGGTGATCACGCTTGGTCGCAATGCAAAGACCGCGAACGTGCTGGTATCGACCGAGCAGCTGGCAGGCCGCGGAGTCGAGGTTTTCGAGTGCGATCGCGGCGGCGATGTCACGTTTCACGGGCCGGGACAGCTCGTGGGCTATCCGATATTCGATTTGCGGGGACTTGAGAGGTCTCAGGCCTCAGGTATCGGGTCTCAGGAAAACGGCTCTCAGCTTTCAGCTGTCAGCGCTCAGGAGCAACCGGATCGCGCCGCTGCCCTTCCCGCGAGCCGCAAAACGCTGGGTGTCGTGGATTATGTGCGGCTTCTTGAAGAAGTGCTGATTCGCACGTGCGGAGATTGTGGGATTGCGACGAGGCGCGTGCGCGGGTTGACGGGAGTTTGGACGGAAGAAGTTGGCGCAGACGACGCATCTCGGGCACACGTGCGCGAGACAGGTAGGGGTCCTTCGACTCCGCATCGCGATCGCTTCGCGGATCGCGGTGCTCCGCTCAGGATGACACGGTTTGAGGAAGCCAAGATCGCTGCTATCGGCGTTCACATTTCGCGGTCGGTCACATCGCATGGATTCGCGCTCAACGTGAATACGGATCTGAGTTTCTTCAATCTGATTGTGCCCTGCGGGATTACGTCGAAGCCCGTGACGTCGATGCAAAAGGAATTGGGGCGCGATGTGGAGATGGATCAGGTTGCGAATGCGCTCTCGCGCAACTTCGGCACAGTGTTTGGGCGGCAGATGCTTTGGGTGGAAACGATCGATGCGCTGCTGGGGAATACGGTTGGAGTGCCGATGAAGACGCCCGAGCAGCTGCGCAAAATCCGCGCCGCTGATGAGTCTTCGTGGGCGTAGCGAGGATAAGCCTGGTCACGATAACATCCATAGGCGCAGATCGATCACTATGACCTCGAAGAAAACTCCCGCGAAGCACAAGGACGCCGTTGCACTCAAATCCGAGAGCCCAGCGCGAAAATCCGAAAGCCCAGAGCCGAAAGCCCAGAGCCGCAGTTATGTCATCCGCGACTACCGGCTGGAAAAGCCAGCATTCACGCTCCGGCAGGTTCGCGTCGGCGACGAAACGCGCTACGAAGTTGAAGGCGGCGAGCGTTTGCAGGACGATCTCTCTCGACCGGCGCCACCGATTCGCGAATCGAAGTATCTTAAGCGCGAGCAGGTAATCGAAATCTACCGCTGGATGCTGCTCAACCGGCGCATGGAGACGGCGCTCGAAAATCTCTACAAGCAAGGCAAAGTTGTCGGCGGCGTTTATTTCGGGCTGGGGCAGGAGGGATGCTCGTGCGCGTCGGCGTATGCCCTTCATAAAGACGAGTGGCTCGGCCCCATGATCCGCAATCAGGGTGCGCTTCTCGTCCGTGGATTTTCTCCGCGCGACATCATGATGCAGTACATGGCCAAGTCGGGCTCGCCGACCAAGGGGCGCGATGCGTCGTCGCACTTCGGAGATATCAAAGATCGCAACGTGGTTGCGCCGATTTCAACTTTGGGCGATTTGATCCCCGTACTTTCGGGTGTGGCGCTCGGCGCGCGGCTACAAGGGAAGCAAATTGCGGTGATGACTTATATTGGCGACGGCGGGCAATCGACGGGCGTGACGTATGAAGGGCTGAATTTTGCGGCGGTGCAGAAGCTGGGACTGGTGCTGATTGTCGAAAATAATCTGTGGGGATACTCGACTCCAGCGGACATGCAGTTTTGTGTGAAGGATCTGGCGGAGCGCGCGATTGCATACGGAATCCCGGGGGTGATCGTGGATGGCACCGACGCCTGCCAGGTCTATGACGCGACACACGAGGCCTGCGAACGGGCACGGCGCGGTGAAGGTCCAACGCTGATTGAAGCGAAGATGATGCGCATGAAAGGCCATGCCATTCACGATGCGGCGGAGTATGTGCCTAAGCCGTTGTTTGAATATTGGAAGAAGCGCGATCCGATTGCGCGGCTGGAAGATTATCTGGTCAATAAAAAGAAGTGGCTGACTGAAGCAGAAAACCACAGCCTGATTGCCGACGTAGAACGACAGCTTGATGCCGACCGCGACTTTGCGGTGAATTCTCCGATGCCCACGCCAGAATCGGCAGCTGGCGGCGTCTACTGCGAGTATGGTTGCCACGAGATCAAGCCGAAGTACGCGACGCCCATCCCGTGCGCAGCGGGCGTGCAGCCACCAAAGAGCTCGAAGCGTTCCGACGCGCCGGTACATCTAAAGTGAGCGATCCGGGAATGTTGGTCTGACAATTCTCGTCGAGACCCATGACTGCTTATATCTTTCGCGCCGAGCAATATGTGCCGCGCTCGCTGGACGAAGTGTTCCACTTCTTCTCTGCGGCGGAGAACCTCCAGCAACTAACGCCGCCGTGGATGCACTTCCGCATTTTGAGCGTGGAACCGGCGCCCGTGCGTAAGGGCACGCTCATCCGCTATGCGCTGCGCTGGCGGATTTTTCCCATTCGCTGGACAACCGAGATCGTGGAATGGGACCCTCCACACGGCTTCGTGGATGTGCAACTCAAGGGTCCGTACAAGCTCTGGCATCATGAGCATCGCTTCGTTGCCAAAGGGGAAGGGACGTTTATCTCCGATGAGGTGCAATACGCATTGCCATTTGGCTTTCTCGGCTCAATCGCTCATCGGCTCAAGGTGAAGAGCGATGTACAAACAATCTTCGATTACCGGAAAAAAGTAGTACGGCAGCTATTCGGCGAGTAGGAATGATCACCGAGATTGGGGCTTGCACTCACTACGTGATATTCCACGAGTGGAGACGGATTAATGGAAACAAGAGGCCCTGTACTCAGCGGTAAGCGCATTCGTCTGGAACCGCTCGAGCATCGTCATGTCGATGGACTCGTCGCCGCCGCCGCTGGAGATCGCTCGCTCTACCAATGGAGTCCCGTTCCACGGGGCAGAGACGAGGCCACCCGTTACGTCGAAACCGCTCTCGCCTGGCAAAATGCCGGCAAAGCGCTGCCATTCGCCACTGTGCGCGTGGATGACGGCGTTGTCATCGGCTCTTCGCGGTTTTTCGATATCGAGACCTGGGCATGGCCGGAGGGGCATCCGCGCCATGGACGCCAGGTGCCTGACGTCTGCGAAATCGGCTACACCTGGCTGGCTGGATCGGCGATCCGAAGCGGAGCTAACACAGAGGCGAAGCTGCTTATGCTGACACATGCGTTTGAAACGTGGGGAGTGCTTCGCGTCTGCCTGCATACCGACGTGCGCAACCAGCGGTCGCGCGACGCAATCGAACGGATCGGCGGGAAGTTCGAGGGCATTCTCCGCGCCCACCGCATGGCCGCCGATTTTATTGCCCGTGATTCGGCGCGCTTCGCAATCGTGGCGGCGGAATGGCCGGAGGTTAAGCAGCGGATCGCGCAACTGCTCGATAGGCCATGACTCCGGCACAGTCGATGGCACGCTGGTAAACTAATAGTTTGTTTATGTCTGCCTCCTCCCAACTCGTGCAGATCGATATCGGGCCGCGGATTCCCAGTCCCAAGCCTGCCTGGCTGAAGGCGAAGGCGCCTGTTGGCGACAACTTTCATAATTTGAAGAAGCTGGCGCGCGGGCTTGGGCTGCACACGGTTTGCGAGTCGGCGCAATGTCCTAATATTGGCGAGTGCTGGCATCATCACACGGCAACGTTCATGCTGCTGGGCGAGATCTGCACGCGGCGCTGCGGCTTTTGCGCGGTGCCAAAAGGGCGTCCGCTGCCGATTGACTGGGATGAGCCGCGGCGCGTGGCGGAAGCGGTCGCAACGCTGGGACTGAAACATGCAGTCGTAACCAGCGTGAATCGCGATGACGATAACGTTGGCGGCGCGCGGATTTTTGCCGAGACGATTCGCGAGATTCGCGTGCAAGTGCCAGGCTGCCGCGTCGAGGTTTTGATTCCGGATTTTCAAGGGCTGGAAGAGCCGCTGCGCATTGTGCTCGAAGCCCGGCCCGATGTATTGAATCACAATACGGAGACTGTGCCCCGTCTGTATCGCGCGGTGCGTTCGGGCGCGCGTTACCAGCGGACTCTGGATCTGCTTGCCAATGCCAAGAAGTGGGATTCCTCCACGGTAACTAAAAGCGGAGTGATGGTGGGCATCGGCGAGTCGCAGGATGAGTTAATCGACGTCTTCCACGACCTGGGTGAGCGTGGCGTGGATATTCTTACGATTGGGCAGTATCTGCGGCCATCGAAAGATCATCTCCCGATGACGCGGTTTTACACGCCCGATGAATTTTCCTTCCTTAAAGATGAAGCGCTGAAATTTGGATTCCGCCATGTTGAATCCGGTCCGCTGGTGCGTTCGAGTTATCATGCGCACGAGCAGGCGGACGTAGCGGCGCGATAACCCCTCCAGCCGAGGCTTCACTCGACTGGCCCCTCTGGAATGCTTGTCTCCACACCGGCTCTGAATGCCAGAGTTTTCGCGGGCGGGGACGCCCGCGCCACACAAGCCTCAAAACACTTTTACGTGGAAGGTCAGATACGTCTTGGGATTTTCGCGGATGGCTTTGACCAGTTCACGCGTTTCAAGCAGCATCTGGTCGAGGTTGTTATAGAGTGCGGGATCCTTGAACAGCTTGCCAGCCGTGCCTTCGCCTTTTGCCAGTTGATCGGTGAGGGTGGCGAGATTGTCCATGGTGGTTTGGAGTTTATTGGCGAACTCCTGATCGTGAGTGAACTTGCCGAGCGCGCCTTTGCCGGCATTCATGTCGTCGGTTAGCTGGCGCAGGTTGGCAACGGTCTTATTGGTGTTTTCGTAGAGCTCGGGATCTTTCAGCAGTTTGCCAGCCGACCCTTTGCCCGCCTGGAGGTCGTCAATCATGGCATTCAGCTTGTCGAGAGCGTTGGTGGCTTTCTTGTAGGCTTCATCGCTGGTAAGCAAAGGTCCGAGCGAACCCTTGCCGCTTTGAATGTCGTCGACAATTCCTTTGAACTCGGCGACCGTGGCATTGAGCCGGTCGTAGAGACCGGGGTCGAAGATCACCTTTCCAATCGATCCCTTACCGCTCTCAATGTAAGCGACGATATTGTCGAGGCGGTTGAGGAGGGAGTTCATGTTCTGAAGAGTGCTCTGGCTGGAACGCACGACATCTTCAATCTGAGGCTGTTCTCTTGAAGCGAGAACGTCGCCGTCCGCGGCGGCAGCCGCTTTGGCGGTCGAACTATCGATATCGAGAAAGGTCTCGCCGAGTACACCGGCTGTGCTCAGAAGAGTGACCGAATCCTTGCGCAGACTGAAGGAGTAAACCGTGTTGACCTTCATTGTGATTTCGACCGGCGTGGCCGGGTGATCCTGAACAATACGAATGTGTGTGACATTTCCTATGTCGACGCCAGCGAGGCGCACGGGGGCGCCGACGCGCAAACCGCCGGCGTTATCCACGTAAGTTTTCAGGATGATTTTGTGGGTGAACCAGCCGCCGGTTCCGGTCATGAGAAAAATCAGGACGGCCAGGGTGATGCTCGCGAGAATCACCGTGACTCCTACGCGAAGCTGCGACCACTTGAGCTGTTTTTGGCTAGGCAATGGTGGTCCTGAGACTGCGGCACTGCAAGCAGCATAATAACAAAGGAGGGGGGAGATCCGGCTGGTTAAGTTTGAAATTCAAATCGGCTTGTTCCAATTTCCTACCTTAAGCTTGTTTGGAAATGGACTACAAGTGAGCCGATATGAAGCCATGGCAGCAGGAAAAAATAAAAGCTTCCGCGCCGTCAGGGATGGACGCGGAAGCTTTGAGTGAACAGTGACGCGGGGAAAACTTGAACGCCGGTCAGCGCTCTTTTTTGTGTTCCTCGCGCGGCTCTTTTGACGGCGCGGGTTTGCGCTCGGGCTTCGGCTGCTTGGCTTGCGGCTTCGTCTCCTGGCGCTGTGGCTTCTCCGCTTGCTGCTTCGGCTCTTGCCGTTGCGGCTTCTCCGCTTGCTGTTTTGGCTCCTGCCGCTGCGGCTTTTCTGCTTGCGGCTTCGGGGCTTTATTCTGACGAGCGGCTTGCTGCTCATGTTGCTGTTGCGATTTTTCCTGACGAGACTGAGTATTCTTTTCGCGATTTTCAGCGGGCTTATTTTCGCGGTTTTCCGCTGGCTTGTTTTCGCGGTTTTCAGGACGCGCGGCTTGGCGGTTTTCGTTTCGGGGTTCGGAGGCCCGATTCTCCGCGCCCCGATTTTCCGTGCCCCGATTTTCGCCAGCCTTGGCGCTCGCTTCCCGTGGGGACATCTTTGGCTCGTGGTACTCCCCGCCAGCTTCGCGTGCGGCTACGACATCATGCCCTTTGAAATCGCCGGGCTTGCCCGTCGCCGCGATGGCGGGGCGTCCGTGATTTTCGCGGGCAAACAACGCCTTGTTCTGGCTGGCAAGATGCTCTTGCCGCACTTGCGCAGCGATCGGCGGCGTGTGTTTTTCCGACGCGTAGCGTTCCTCTTCCGCCGTAGGACGCGCTTCCACTCCGCCCTCGCCACCGTTGAAGGCCACGTGGTTATTGTTGACGACCACGGTGCGTTCATAGACGTTGGTGATGCGAGTGACGTTCACGTTCATGACGCTGCGGTTGTAGAAGAACGCTCCGCCGCGCCATTCGCCGCCGAAAAATCCGGCGCCGGTGTAGCCGAATCCGTAGTTAATGCCGCCGTAGAAGCCGACGTGCGGCCCCCAATAGCCGGCATGCCAGACATAGAGGCCGTCGCCCCATCCCCAGTATCCGGGCGTCCAGAGAAGACCAACCGGTGCAACCACCCAGGTTCCGGGAACCCAGTAATAACCGTCGGCGTCATCCCAGGACCAATAGCCGGGAGTCCAAAGGTAGCCGGGGCCGGGACAGACGGGCTGTGTGTAGACGGGCAGCGCGGGAGGACCGATACGCACAGAAAAGCCAACGGCAATCTGAGCGAACGATGCCGCGGAGAGGGAGAGCATCAGGACTGCAAAAGTTAACCATCGAAGTGCACGAGAGTTTTTCATAGTGTCATTGTTCCTTTGTAGTTCGAACTCAAGGGTATGAACACGGAGAGTGGCGAATTGTTTCGAGTGTTCACAGGGCGTTGCCCGGAAATCCAGGGTATTGGAGTCACAGATGCAGGCATCGGTTTGCTGCGCGTCCGTATTTATCATTAATCCATTATCCATGCATCCGCGTGTTAGCCCGCGGCGAGGCCCGACGGCAATCAGGGACGCGCGCCCGGCGTCTTAGGATGTGTTCATGGCAAACACACCGCAATTCAAGCGACGCGGCAAAGCCACGGTTACCGACGCAAATGACGAATTGTGCTTCGCGTTTGATGTCCGTAGATCAACGGTGGCGGACAGGAGTGTCCGCCCCACACAAGCTAATCACACAAGCTAGATATCCAAATTCTTCACGTCGAGGGCGTTTTCTTCGATGAACTTTCTTCGGGCTTCCACGTCCTCGCCCATCAGCGTGCTGAAGATGGTCTCGCATTCGGCGAGGTCTTCTAGTTTCACGGAGAGGAGTGTGCGGCGCTCGGGGTCCATGGTGGTCTCCCATAGCTGCTCGGCGGTCATTTCGCCCAGACCTTTGTAGCGCTGGACGGTATATTCCTTGCGGCCTTCGTTCAGAACGTAATCGAAGAGCTCGCGTGCGGTCGTCTTCTCGACGATTTCCGGCTCTTTTGGACGCGTGGGCCCTTTGGCGGATTTCTTATCGGCCTTGCCTGAGTCTTTCGTCTTCGCTTCGACGTCTGCCGAGTTTTCAGCATCGCCTTCGGCGGATTCATCGCCGGCCTCGGCCTTGCTTTTCGCAGCCTTGGGCATGCTCTCAACCACGAAGGGCGGCTGGAGATACTCGGCGATTTGCTTGAACTTCGAGATCAGCTGACGGCCTTCCGGGGTCGCAGCTAACTCCCAGTTAATGACATGTTCGGCGCCCTGAGAGTTGACATAGATCACTTCCCACAGGTTGTGCTCCTCATCGAAGCGCGTCTCCACGCTCTTGAGCTTCAGATCCTTTTGCAGGCGCTTGAGTTCTTTTTCCAGCTTCTCGATTTTCTTTGGCGCGTCTTTCTTGTCGCCTTCGAAATCGGTGCGTTTGGCCAAATCAAGTTTAGGGAGTAACTCGGCAATCTGTTCCTCGCGCAGGCGCTGATTGAGTTTATCGAGAAAGCCGAGATACTCGTTCAACACGGTGATGAACTTAGTAAGTGCCGAGCCTTCGAGTTTTGCCGCGCCTTCTCCGTAGCGAACGATCAGACCCTCAGAGGCTCGCTTGACCATCACTTTGACGAACTCGTGCTCATTCTTGATGTACTGGTGCGTCTTTCCCTTCTTGATGCCGAAGAGCGGGGGCTGCGCGATGTAAACGTTGTTGCGCTTGATCAGCTCCTGCATGTGCCGGAAGAAGAAGGTGAGCAGCAGGGTGCGGATGTGCGAGCCGTCGACGTCGGCGTCGGTCATGAGGATGATCTTGGCGTAGCGGACTTTCGTTGGATCGAAATCCTCTTTCGAGATGCCGGTGCCGAGCGCGGTAATCAGGCAGCGAATTTCCTCGTGCGCCAGCATCTTGTCGTAGCGCGCTTTTTCGACGTTGAGAATTTTCCCCTTGAGAGGCAGAATGGCCTGAAAGCGGCGATCACGGCCCTGTTTGGCGGTTCCACCGGCGGACTCACCCTCGACGAGAAAAAGCTCGCAGCGGCCAGGATCGCGCTCGGAACAGTCGGCAAGTTTGCCGGGAAGGCCTCCACCATCAAGCGCACCTTTGCGGCGTGTGAGGTCGCGAGCCTTGCGGGCGGCTTCGCGGGCGCGCGAAGCATCGATGGCCTTATTGATGACTTTGCGGGCGACGGCGGTGTTCTGCTCGAAAAATGCACCCAGCTTTTCGTTAACTACAGCCTGTACGATTCCGGCGATATCGGAATTGAGCTTTCCCTTGGTCTGGCCTTCGAATTGGGGCTGCGGCAGCTTTACGCTGATGACCGCAACTAATCCCTCGCGGACGTCGTCGCCAGTAAGATTTTCTTTTACATCCTTGAACAAGCCCATCTGCTGGCCGGCATAGTTGATGGTGCGAGTAAGTGCGGTACGGAATCCGGATAAGTGCGTGCCGCCATCGACCGTGTTGATGTTATTCGCGAAACTGAAAACAGACTCCGAATAACCGTCATTATATTGCAGGCCGATCTCGACATGAACCTGATCCTTATCGGCTTCCATGTAGATGGGCTTCTCGTGCAGGGTCTGCTTGCCACGATTGAGGTGCTTGATGAATTCGGCGATACCGCCGTTGTATTTGAACTCGGCTTTCTTGGCCTCGCCGGTTTTGGAGTCGGTCTGGCGCTCGTCGGTGAGCGTGATACTCAGTCCCTTATTGAGGAAGGCCAGTTCGCGCAGGCGCTGTGACAGCGTGTCAAAGTTGTATTCGGTTGCGGTAAAAATCTCATGATCGGGCGTGAAATGAACCTTGGTGCCCGTCTTCGCTTTGACCGCGCCGGTTTTTTTGAGTTTGCTGGTGGGCTCGCCTTTGGAGTAAGTCTGCTCCCAGGTAAAGCCGTCGCGCCAGATTTCCAGTTCAAGTTCATGGCTAAGTGCGTTTACGCAGCTCACACCTACGCCGTGCAATCCGCCGGAAACTTTATAAGAGTTGCTGTCGAACTTACCGCCCGCGTGGAGCGTGGTCATCACGACCTGGGCGGCGGGAATCTTCTCGCCATCGATATCCATGTTATCGACGGGGATGCCACGCCCGTTATCGACTACGGTGATGGAGTTATCGACGTGAATGGTAACTTCGATCTTGTCGGCGTATCCAGCTAACGCTTCGTCGACGGAGTTATCGACGACTTCGTAGACCAGGTGATGAAGTCCGAGCTCACCCGTGGAGCCAATGTACATGGCGGGGCGTTTGCGGACAGCTTCCATGCCGCCAAGAACTTTGATGGAATCGGCGGTGTAATCGCCATTGTTAGCCTTGGCGTTTGTGCTCTTCGTTTCGGCGTTTTTTATTTCGGCGTTCTTGGCGTCGTCGAGTTCTGCTTGCAATTCTTTCGTTGCCATTATGCTCCGTGAAAAAAGCCCGATCGGCGCCGGGCTGGATGAGCGCTTCCGGGACAAGCGGGGTGACTTCAACCTATTGAGTTTTCTGCTATTTAGGTGTCACCTGAGCTGGGTTTATTCTAGCATAAAATGGGGTGGTTTTGGGGTTGGAGCCAGAGATGTAAATGGCGTGCGCTGTAGGGGTTAGAGGGCACGTTCCGGATCTGCAATTTCCGCGCAAACGGGGGCAGGAATAATGGCCCGTCGCCGCAAAAAAAACCGCCAATCCGGGAGTTGCTAATGGCGGTCCGGTCAGCGCGCTCCGGATTTTGTAGCGGTGAAATGCAGAGCTTCGATCAGGTCGTCAATTTCGTCTTCGCTGCCAGCGATGAAGGTGAACGAGAGGATTTGACCCTTGGCGAGCAGGATGAGAGTGGACTGGCGCATGGTGAGTTTATCGGTAATGGCCTTTGAGAAATCGGCGCGGATCAGTTGCCGCGAGTCGATCTCGATCACGTCGGGATCGCCATCGGATTTGAAGCCTTTTGCCGTGGTCAATTCAGAAAGCGGGCCGAGGTAGTCTTCCGCTTTCTTGAGGCCGGGATAGGCGGCGGCAACTTCGGACGCGATGACAACCGCGGAGTTGATGGTGTCTCCGGGTGCGTTGGGGGGACGCTCGAACACGGCAAGCAGGAGGTCGCCCTGAGGTTTCGTTGCCGTGCCAGCCTTCGCTGAAGCCTTCCGAGCTGAATTTTGCAGGGATGAAGATGAAGTGGATGCCGCAGCGTCCGGCGCGTCGTCTGAAGCAGAATCGGGCGACTCGGACTTCTCGGAGTTCAGCACGGAGTTCGGATCGCGTTCGCGCATCTGCTGCGTGCGCTCAACCCAGCCATAAGGAATTTTGTAGCGGAAGCCGAATGTCGCGTTGCGATAGAGTTGCTCATCCGGCGCGGTTTTGGATGCGGGCGCGGGCTTGGATGCGGGCGCGGACTTGGACGACGCCGTTTGTGCCGCTGCGAGAGTCGAACAAGCAAACACCAAGCAAGCGAGAATCGAACTAACGATCGAGCAAACGAAAGGGAGCGAGACCCGGGGGGCGCGTATCATGACTGGGAATCGTAAACTGATTCAGTGTAAGCCATGCGCGGCCACAGCTGGCTGCGTCGGGCGCGAATATCCTCGTTAAGAACATTTATGGAACTGAAACTCACGGAAACTGAAGTGCGCGTGCTGGGCGCGCTGATTGAGAAGGACATTACTACGCCGGAATACTATCCGCTATCGCTCAATGCGCTGGTGAATGCGTGCAATCAAAAATCGAATCGCGAGCCGGTTATGCAGCTTACGGAAGATACCGTGCGCGATGCGCTCAATGGGCTGCAGGAAAACAAGCTGGCCGGACCGGCGCGCGGCGCCGATAGCCGCGTCACAAAATATGAACATCGCACGCAGGAAGTTTTCAACTTCACGCGGGCCGAGGAAGCGGTGCTGTGTGTGCTGCTGTTGCGGGGCGCACAAACGCCAGGCGAATTGCGCGGACGGTCGGAACGACTGCATAGCTTTGAGACGCTCGACGATGTGCAGTCGGCTTTGCAGCGACTGATGCAGCGCGAGCCTCCGCTGGTGAAAGTGCTGCCGCGCCAGCCGGGGACGAAAGAATCGCGCTACATGCATTTGCTGGCGGGAGACGTGGCGGTAGCGGAGACGCCGCCGGCGGCGGCTTCGGCGAATCTGCACGCAGGTGACGCAGGCCGGCTGGCTCGGCTGGAAGAAGAAGTGTCTGCGCTGCGAAGTGAGCTGGCGACGCTGAAAGACGAATGGGAGCGCTTTCGCCGGCAGTTTGAGTGAGCGCTTCGTTCGACGAAATCTGCCAGGTCCAGATCCGTCCAACTGAGAATCCCTCGCACACTTTTCTGCGGTGTTTGGTGTACAGCGGGCTTTTGCCTCTCCATTTACAATTGGTCCGCTATGATGCCTGAGCACGATAGGCGCGTTACAGAAGAGCGCCGCCGCGTCCACACTGTCCGCAAAGCTGTTTTCCCCGCCGCCGGCCTCGGCACGCGATTCCTGCCGGCCACCAAGGCCCAACCCAAGGAAATGCTGCCGCTGGTGGATAAACCCATCATTCAATATGGCGTGGAAGAGGCGATGGCTGCGGGCTGCGACCAGATCATCATCATCACGGGACGCGGCAAGAGCGCGATCGAGGATCATTTCGACCACAGCTACGAGCTGGAAAAAATGCTGGAAGAAAAAGGCAAGGACGACTTGCTGAAGATCGTCCGGCAAATCTCCGACATGATGTATGTCTCCTACGTTCGCCAGAAAGAAGCGCTGGGGCTGGGTCACGCCGTGCTGACCGCTCGCGAGCTTGTCGGCAATGAGCCGTTCGCCGCGCTGCTCGCCGATGACGTGATCGATGCCAAAGTCCCCGTGCTCAAGCAACTCATGGATGTCTTCAACGAGAAGAAACATTCGGTAATTGCGATTCAGGCCATCGACGGTCCGAGCATCTCTTCTTATGGCGTGATCAAGGGCAAAGAGGTTGCGGGTTCCGGCGGCAAACTATTTGAAGTGCTTGACCTGGTGGAGAAGCCGTCGCCTGCCGATGCGCCCTCCAACCTGGCCGTGATTGGGCGCTACATTTTGACTCCTACAGTTTTCGAAACGCTTTCTGACATCAAGCCCGGCGCGGGCGGCGAACTCCAACTCACCGATGGGCTACGAGCGCTGCTTAAGCGCGAGAAGGTGTATGCGTATGTTTACGAAGGCCGACGCCACGATACCGGTGACAAACTCGGCTTCCTGAAGGCGACAGTGGAGTTTGCTCTGAAGAGAGATGATCTGGGCGGCGCGTTTCGCGAGTATTTGAAGGGGCTGAAGCTGTAGAGTGGCTGGTAATGAGCGTAATGGCGATATTACGACAACTGGCTTTCCTCTCTCGCGCTACGTACCAATCACCCTTAAAACCCGCCACCAGGCACGCCCACCGGCGCAGGTCTCACTTGGTCAGACCGGCTCTGAGCTTCTCCGATTTCTCCTCCACTCCCTTCGCCAGCTTTTCTTTGTGAGCGTCGAGCTTCTTGGAAGTGGCGGCGTCGGCTTGGCCGATGATTTGTGCGGCTAAGATTCCCGCATTCGTCGCGCCGGGCTTGCCGATGGCCACCGTTGCTACGGGAATTCCCGCCGGCATTTGCACGATTGCGAGCAGCGAATCCATGCCTTGCAGCGAAGTTGACGGGATCGGCACGCCTATGACCGGCAGCGTGGTATGGGCGGCGATCACTCCGGCGAGATGCGCGGCTCCGCCAGCTCCGGCAATGATCACGCGAATACCGCGGCTGGCGGCCTTTTTGGCGTAGTCGGCGGTGCGGTCGGGAGAGCGATGCGCCGAGGTGACATCGATCTCATAGCTAATCCCGAATTCGTCGAGAGCCTTAGCGGCCTCGCGCATGATCTCCAAATCGGAGTCGCTGCCCATAACGATGGAAACTTGTGGCTTAGTCATAATCCTGTGTTTTTTCCTTTAGTAAATGATTTCTGCTCTATGTGCGTCTCTTGATTCTATTTCGGCTTCCTGCGAAAAGCGGCAACCACGAGGTCCACAGAGGCACACGAAGGAACCCCGACATTTTATCTCTGTTCGGCTACCCCTTCTTCAAGGCTCGCGCGCCAATGTCTTTGCGATAATGCGCGCCGTCGAATTTAATTTTCGCACACGCTTCGTAGGCGCGATCCACAGCCTCTTGCAACTCCGCCGCTCTTGCGGTCACGCCCAGCACGCGGCCACCCGCGGTAAAGAAATCTCCGTCGCGCGCGGACGTTCCCGCGTGAAAAACCTTTACGCCTTCCATCTTTGCCGCCTCGTCCAGCCCGCTCATCTTTTTGCCGGACTCATAGGCTCCGGGATATCCGCCCGACGCCATCACCACGCAGACTGCGGCATCCTCCGACCATTTGAAATCGCCATCGCTGGTGCGGCCGTCAATCGAGGCTTCCATGGCTTCGACCAGGTCGCTTTCGAGGCGCATCAAAATCGGCTGCGTTTCCGGATCGCCGAAGCGGCAGTTGAATTCAAGCACCATGGGTCCGCGCGCGGTCATCATAAGTCCGCAGTAGAGCACACCTTTATATTCGGCGCCCTCGGCCTTCATGCCCGCGACAACAGGCCGCGCAATATGCGCCACCAGCCAGTCGCGCATCTGGTCGTCGATGATTGATTTGGTGGTATAGGCGCCCATGCCGCCGGTGTTGGGACCGGTATCGCCATCGCCCACCCGCTTGTGATCCTGCGCCGCTACCAGCGGGGCCACGCGTTCACCATCGCTCACGACCAGAAATGATAGTTCATCGCCTTCAAGAAATTCTTCCAGCACAACTTGAGCGCCGGCCTCGCCGAGCATGCGGCCGCTCAGCATTTCGTTCGCAACCGTCGACGCTTCATCTTTTGAATTTGCGATCACGACGCCCTTGCCCGCCGCGAGTCCGTCCGCCTTGACGACCATGGGGGTGGAAAAGTGCGAAAGAGCATCGCGCACATCGTCAGGAGAATGGCAGATGGCATAGTGAGCGGTCGGAATGTGGTGGCGCTGGAGGAATTCCTTGGCGAAACCCTTGCTGGTTTCCAGCTGAGCCGCGGCCTGGGTGGGACCGAACGCACGCCAGCCGCGCCGCGTGAATTCGTCGACAACACCCAGCATGAGCGGCAACTCCGGGCCGACGACGGTCAAATCAGGCTGAATCTGATTGGCGAGCGCGACCATCGAATCCAGACTCTTTACATCGACCGCAACACATTCGGCATCTTCGGCGATGCCAGCATTTCCTGGAGCGCAATAGATTTTGCCCGCTCGCGAAGACTGGGCGAGCTTCCACACCAGCGCGTGCTCGCGGCCCCCGCTGCCGATGACGAGAATTTTCATGGAGCCGGACATTTGACGGACTTTCAAGAGTAGGGGCGCGCGGGTTTCGTGTCAATCCGGAGGCAAGCAACCGCCGGCGCCGCGCAGAAAAGCGTTAACACTGCTATAACGCGGCCGAATCCGTAATGCTTTAAGACAAATGCAGTTGTCGCCCCGGCTGCTCGCACCAAAGGTTGTCACGATCGTAATTAACTGCACTTAATCATTGGCCGTATAATACGGTTTACTTAGAGATTCTATTCCCATGATTACTGTTTCCAAAGAGGACTACCTCAAAGCGATCCTCGAAGCTGAGGGTGAGGGCGAGACAGTCATCTCAGCGACACTGGCTCACTGGCTGAAGGTTTCGCCTCCAGCGGTGACGATGGCGGTGCGCCGTCTGAAAAAAGACGGGCTGGTGCGGGTGAATAGCGATGGACGGGTCCGGCTCACCGCCGCGGGACGAAAGATAGCGCGCAAACTCACCGAGCGCCATCACCTGATTGAGCGCATGCTGACGGAAATTTTTGGAATGGAGTGGTATCAGGTGCATGACGAAGCAGAGCGACTGGAGCACGCGGTCTCACCGGCGTTTGAAGCACGACTGATTGCGAAACTGGGGCGAGGGCGGCCCTGTCCGCATGGAAATTTGAGCGAATTGGAAAGTCCGGATAGCCGGAGGCGGCGCGGACTGGTGCTGCTTTCGGAAGCAGAAACCGGGCAGAATTATGCGGTGAGCGGAATCTATGAGCGCGACCGGCATCTGCTGGAATTTCTGGAGGCTCGCGGAATTCGTCCGGGCGCCAAGTTGAGCCTGACCGAGCGCAATTACGACAAAACCTTCTCCATCAAAACAGCGGCGGGCGCAGTTGTACTGGGACGTTCCGCGGCCGAAAGAATTTGGATTTCCCGATTGCCCGCTGTTCCGTATAATTAACCACAGTTAATCTTGTCTTGTGTATGCTAGTTGACCTGGAGTGTTTCTGAAACCATCTACCAAAACGAATTCCCCATCCTCGCTAACTATCAAGGGCGCGGCGGTGCAAGAGGCAGCCGGCGGTGCGCAAACTGAAGCCGCGACTCCCGCGAAGGCTGGCCATGTGTCGCTTGAGGGCGTGCACAACACGGTGGGGGTTCCACATCACCAGGCTGGATTCTGGCAGCAATGGCGCGCCTTCGTCGGCCCGGCAATCCTCGTAAGCGTGGGTTACATGGACCCGGGAAACTGGGGCACCGACCTTCAAGGCGGCGCTCAATTCAAATATGGGCTGCTGTGGGTGGTCGGCCTTGCCAGCCTGATTGCAATTTTCATGCAGGTAATTTCGGCGCGGCTTGGGGTGGTCACGGGCAAGGATCTGGCGCAATGCTGCCGCGACTGGTATCCGGAATGGACGCGCTGGCCGAACTGGCTGATGAGCGAAATGGCCATCGGGGCGTGCGATCTGGCGGAGGTGCTGGGCAGCGCGGTCGCGCTCAATCTGCTGTTTCACATTCCACTGCTATGTGCAGTCATTATTACCGGTCTGGATGTTTTGCTCCTGCTGGCTTTGCAGGGCTTTGGCATGCGCACGATTGAAGCGGTGGTGCTGCTGCTGATCGTCACGATCGGCGTTTGCTATTTCATAGAGATTTTCATTCTGCCGGAGACGCAGCCGAGCTTCCTCGAAATGGGGCGGTCTTTGCTTTTTCCAAGCTTGCGACATGCGGGAATGATCTACATCGCAATCGGGATCATTGGCGCGACGGTCATGCCGCACAATTTGTATTTGCACTCGGCGCTGGTGCAGAGCCGGCAACTTCAGAAAGACGAACCTTCGATCCGGCGCGCGATTCAGTTCAACACCATCGATTCGATTGTTGCGCTGACGATTGCATTTTTTGTGAATGCGGCGATTCTCGTGCTAGCGGCAACGGTGTTCTTCGGCAAGCAAAGCGTAACGGCAGTAGGGGGGCAGGTCGTCACATTCAGCGCGAACAGCGATTGGATTCGCGTTGCCTATCTCACGCTTGCGCCGCTTTTGGGGACAGCGGCCGCCAGCACCCTGTTTGCGGTCGCGCTGCTGGCCAGCGGACAAAGCAGCACCATCACGGGAACGCTGGCGGGGCAGGTTGTGATGGAAGGATTCATGCACTGGCGGATCAAGCCCTGGGTGCGGCGTTTGATCACGCGCACGCTGGCGATTCTGCCGGCCGTCCTGATTATCGGGCTGCGCGGCGAGAGCAGCGTGACCGATCTGCTGACGCTGAGCCAGGTCGTGCTGGCGCTGCAGTTGCCATTTGCCATGTTTCCGCTGCTGCAATTCACGAGTTCGCGCGCAAGGATGGGACGCTGGAAGAATGGAGCGTTTCTGCTGGCCGCAGGCTGGGCGAGTGCTATCCTGATCACCGCAATGGACCTCTACGGCTTGCCGGACTCGATCCGGACGGCGTGGCAGGTTGTGGTGGGCGGATGACGTGGCCGTCCCATCCCCAACAGGTGTTCTATGTATGACACCATTCTCGTGACGCTCGACGGCACGGCGACGGACCGGGCCATCATTGAGCACATCAAGCAACTGGCCAAGCTCGCGCGGAGCCGTCTGGTGTTGCTGCACGTGGCCGACGGATGGGCCGCCAGAACGTACGGCAGGGACGCTGTAAGTCCGGAAATCGGTGAGGATACCGCCTATCTTGAGAAAGTCCGCGCTGAGTTTCAGGCTGCGGGAATTGCGGCCGATGCGGAGCTGGCATTCGGGGAGCCGTCGAAAGAAATCATCAAGTGGGTGAAAGAAAAAGGATGCGACTTAGTCGCCATGAGCACGCACGGACACCGCTTTTTGGCGGACGTTTTTCTGGGGACGACGGCAAGCCGCGTCCAGCACAGCATTAGCGCGCCGGTTTTGCTGCTGCGAGCCAAGTGAGCCGGCGCCGGCTGGGCGGCCAGTTACACTTTCTCCTTTATAAGGGCTAAACTACGGTTTCCGCTGTGATCGCAATCACAGCCCAGGCATACATTTTCCTGCAACATTTACCATTTATCATTTACCTAGCAAGCATTCAGAAAGGCCCTCATGTCCACCAACAGTTTCGGCGCGCGCGCGACCTTGAAAGCCGGTAACAAGGAATACGAAATTTACCGCATCGACGCTTTAGATAAGCAGGGGATTTCGACGAAGCACCTGCCGTTTTCGTTACGCATTCTTCTCGAAAACCTGCTGCGCACCGAAGACGGGCGCAATGTGACACCGGAGGAAATTCGCGCGCTGGCGGCGTGGAACAAGAATTCAAAGCCGGAGAAGGAAATTGCCTTTACGCCGAGCCGCGTGCTGCTGCAGGATTTCACCGGCGTCCCAGCGGTGGTGGATCTGGCCGCGATGCGCGATGCGATGAA
The DNA here is from genome assembly GCA_049589875.1 of Terriglobales bacterium. Classification (GTDB taxonomy): domain Bacteria; phylum Acidobacteriota; class Terriglobia; order Terriglobales; family Acidobacteriaceae; genus Acidiflorens. Next base: position 5,984 of record JBAWBR010000062.1, on the reverse strand, counting down.
GCGGCTGGGGGGCGATGCGACCCTAATCAATCCGCTGCAACCGGCCGAACTGGTGATCGACCACTCCGTTCAGGTGGATGAATTCGGCTCACCCGGCGCGCTGGATATGAATGCTCTTCTGGAATTCCAGCGCAACAAAGAGCGTTACGCCTTCCTGCGCTGGGGACAGACTGGATTTCGTAATCTCGCGATTGTGCCGCCGGATACCGGAATTGTTCACCAGGTCAATTTGGAATACTTGGCGCGCGTTGTTTTTGTACACGAAGAAGCCGGCAAGCGGACAGCGTATCCCGATACGCTGGTCGGCACCGATTCGCATACAACGATGGTGAATGGGCTCGGCGTGCTGGGTTGGGGTGTCGGCGGAATTGAAGCCGAGGCTGCCATGCTGGGCCAGCCGGTTTCCATGCTGATTCCGCTGGTTGTGGGCGTAAAGCTGAGCGGGCGTCTGCGCGAAGGCGCCACGGCAACCGATCTTGTTCTCACCATCACCGAAATGCTGCGCAAGCATGGCGTGGTCGGAAAGTTTGTGGAATATTTTGGGCCGGGGTTGCAGGATCTGCCGCTGGCGGATCGCGCCACCATCGCAAACATGGCTCCTGAGTACGGCGCCACGTGCGGCATCTTCCCCATTGATAAAGAGAGCCTGCGCTACATGACACTGACCGGCCGCAGCGACGAGCAGATTGCGCTGGTGGAAGCCTACGCCCGCGAGCAAGGCCTGTTTCACGATGCGAAGACTCCGGAAGCGGAGTATTCCGAACTGCTCAGCCTGGATCTTTCGACGGTTGAGCCGAGCCTTGCCGGGCCGAAGCGTCCGCAGGATCGCGTTGTGCTCTCGAAGGCGGGTGAATCGTTCACGCAGGCTTTGCCTCTGCTCATTAAACCGCCGAAAAACGGAAATGCTGCGGCGGGAGCAGGATCGGGCGTCACCTCCTCCGTGAATACCAAACGCTGGGAGGGAGAAGGCGGGAACCCGGCCGCGGTGGGAGTTGAGGATCCGAACGTGCATGAGCATGTGCCAGCGGCTTCGGCCAGGGCAATCAAACATGGCAGCGTGGTGATCGCCGCCATTACTTCGTGCACCAACACATCGAATCCATCCGTGCTGATCGCGGCCGGATTGCTGGCGAAGAAGGCTGTTGAGAAAGGCCTGACGATGCCTGCGTGGGTGAAAACTTCTCTCGCTCCGGGATCGAAAGTAGTGCGCGATTATCTGGAAAAGGCAGGATTGATGCCCTATCTGGAGAAGCTCAAATTCCATATTGTGGGCTACGGATGCACGACTTGTATTGGCAACTCCGGGCCGCTGCCCACCGAAGTATCAAAAGAAATCGAAGAGAAGAACCTGGTCGTCGCTTCAGTCCTTTCCGGCAATCGCAACTTTGAAGGCCGCATCAACTCCGAAGTGCGGGCGAATTACCTGATGTCGCCGCCGCTGGTGGTCGCGTTCGCGCTCGCTGGGCGAATCGACGTCGATCTGCGCAAAGATCCGATCGGCAAGAGCAAGGACGGCGAAGCTGTTTATCTCGTCGATATCTGGCCATCGCAATCGGAGATTGAGCAGGCTATGACCGGTGCGATTTCGTCGGAGATGTTCCGCAAGAGCTATGCCGAGGTTTACTCGGGCGACGAGCGCTGGCGCTCACTTGCGGTTCCAAAGGGCGAAACCTATACGTGGGAGAAGGATTCCACCTATATTCGCCAGGCTCCGTATTTCGATGACATGACGTTGAAGCCCTCGCCGGTTGGGGACATCAAGGGCGCGCGCGTGCTGGCTGTGCTGGGCGATAGCGTGACTACCGACCACATTTCACCGGCGGGATCGATTAAGAAGGATGGCCCGGCGGGCAAATATCTGATTGCGCACGGCGTGCAGCCTGGGGATTTCAATTCCTTTGGATCGCGGCGCGGCAACCATGAAGTGATGGTCAGAGGCACGTTTGCCAACGTGCGGCTGCGCAACAAGATGGTCGCGACCGAGGGCGGCTACACACGGCATCTGCCCGATGGCACGGAAATGTCGATTTTCGATGCGGCGGAAAAATATCATGCGGATAAAGTGCCGCTGGTGATTCTCGCCGGAAAAGAATATGGCTCGGGCTCTTCGCGCGATTGGGCAGCAAAAGGACCGCTTCTGCTTGGTGTTCGAGCTGTAATCGCGGAAAGTTTCGAGCGCATTCATCGCTCCAATCTGGTGGGCATGGGAATTCTTCCGCTTCAGTTCCTGCCGGGAGAAAACGCGGAATCGCTCCGATTAACCGGTCAGGAAGTTTTTGAGATTGCCGGTGTGCGAGAGGTGGTCGAGAAGTTTGCCTCGGGGCGCAAGATTACTGTCCGGATAAAGAGCGGGGACCGCGAGAGCGCAGGTAGCACGAGCGGCGGCACCGGGAAAAAGACGGGCGAATTCCAAGCCATCGTTCGCATCGACACGCCGCAGGAAGCCCTCTACTACGCCAACGGCGGCATTCTGCAATATGTGCTGCGGCAATTGCTGGCGGGAAAAGAGCAGCCGCAAGCGGTGACGGCATAAGAATTCCGCTCACGCGAATCTGCACGCGGCAGCGCTTTAAATGTGGGAGTCTTCGCGGGCGAGGGTTTTTCCGCTACGCTCAGGGTAGGTCCGTGCCCTACCAGGTCTCCGTGCTAATCTCAATTTCTTGTGCTGTCTGAGAATCTTTATCTACCGGCTGCTTATAGCCTGAGCGCCGTTGGCGTGTGGGGAGCGAGCGATTTTCTGGGCGGCCTCGGCGCTCGGCGCGCTAACGCATTTCTGTTCACGTCGCTCGTTCACCTGAGCGGCATGGTGCTCGCGGGCGCTCTCGCATTTGCTATCGGTCTGCCGTTCCCGGCCCTCGATAGCGTGCGCTGGGCGCTGGCCGCAGGAGCCCTCGGAGGCTTGGCACTGGCCTTGTTCTATCGCGCACTGGCCACGGGAAAAATGGGATTGGTCGCACCCGTGGCGGCTGTGCTTGGGGCAGCGATTCCAACGCTCGTCACGGCTCTTCGTGAAGGCTTCCCGAGTTGGCGGCACATTGCGGGCTTCGTTCTTGCCGGAATCGGAGTATGGCTTATCTCTCGCGCCGAGGATAGTCAGACGGAGGCAGGACCGTCGGATAAGCGCACCGGAGAGGATGCCACTGCACGCCCCGAGGGCCTGGGATTGGCTGTTCTCGCTGGCTGTGGCTTTGCGGGATTCTATCTGTGCATTCATCAGGCGGGAAATGGATCGGCACTTTGGATTGCAGTATGCTCCCGCTCTGCATCGCTTGCGGTCACAGTGGCGATTGTGGTTTTCGGCGGACTCATTCGCGCGCTGCCGCGTCCGGTTATTGGAATCGCTATTGCCGCCGGAATCCTCGACATTGCCGGAAGCACAGTGTTCGTTGTGGCGTCGCAGATCGGGCGGCTTGATTCAGCGGTCGTCCTAAGTTCGCTTTATCCGGCGGTGACGGTTCTGCTGGCGCGCATTTTTCTGCATGAGCATTTCAGCCGCTGGCGCACGCTGGGCATGGTGGCCGCGCTGGCTGCGGTTCCAATGATTGCCGGCTGAGCCAAAGTCGGAAGTAAGACGTCGGAGGTAAGAGTTAAGAGGTCAGAAGTAAGAAGTCCGATTGCGAAGGCCCAGCCCCACGTTATTGGCCTTCTGCATGAGAGTTAATGGGAACAAAAGTGGGGTGCGCGGCGTATCATTTCGTGAGGGCTCAGAACCGATGCGAACGCTGAAAATCACTTTGATTGCGACTCTGATTGCGACGGCCGTGAGTTTTTGGGCCTCCGGGCTTGGATTGACGCACAAGATGTGGCCCGAGCATCCTCAGTTGGCCGGATTTTTTCTTACCCTTGTAACCTGCATTGTCGTGCAACTGGTATGGCCGGAAGAATGGCTCAGCGGACCACGCAAATAGAGATTAACTGCCGCGGCGGCAAACTTTCGAGATTCGATGGAATCGAATACTCCGCCTGTTGAATGATCCCTTTCGCCGATGGACGACGTGCTGACCTGGCTGAGATTTTCAGGGGCGCCCGCGCCACACTCTATAATGTCCCAGCGTCGTGGAGCATTCTGATGAAAACTCTTCTACTTTGTCTCATTGCCTCTCTTTCTATTTCAGCAGCGGCGGCCGACGGTAAAGCCGTTTCCTACAAGTCTGGCGACGAAACCGTAAAGGGCATGCTCTACACGCCGGCGGGTAAAGGGCCGTTCCCTGCCCTGATCGTGATTCAAGAATTTTGGGGACTTAACGATTGGGTAAAGGAGCAGGCTTCGAAGCTCGCCGATGAGGGCTATGTTGCGCTGGCCATCGACCTTTACCGGGGCAAAGTCGCCGATACACCGGATATGGCGCACGAACTAATGCGCGGCGTTCCGGAAGATCGTGCGCTGCGGGATTTAAGAGCGGCCTATGATTTTCTGGCAGCGCGGCCCGATGTGAAGAAGAACAAAATTGGATCGATTGGCTGGTGCATGGGCGGCGGCTACTCGCTGGATGTGGCCATCGCTGAACCCGGACTCGCCGCGGCCGTTATTAACTACGGGCATCTGGCCACCGATCCTGTCGAAATGAAAAAAATACAGGCTCCGATCCTGGGAAGTTTCGGCGGCATGGACCGCGGCATCACGCCCGACGACGTGAAGAAATTTCAGCAGGCCATGGAGAAACTGGGCAAGAAGATCGATGTGAAGATTTATCCCGATGCCGGGCACGCTTTTGAAAACGATACCAACAAACAAGCGTACCGCGCCGAAGATGCGGCGGATGCCTGGCAGCGGACAATCGCATTTCTGGCAGCTAATTTGAAAAAGTGATTGAAAGCCGGCTGCGCCGAGTCTCGCGCAGGCGCGATTCAGGCGTTATTTACAGATTCCGGAATTTCCACTTGCCAGATGGTGCCACTCTGGTTACTATGCAGCCAGCTTTTTTCATTCCTTATCGTGCGCTATGAACATTGGTGAGACCATCCGGAATTATCGCCTGCAGCGGAGCATGTCGCAGGGAGACATCGAAAAACGTACCGGCCTCCTGCGCTGCTATCTGTCGCGCGTGGAGAACGGTCACACCATTCCATCGCTCGATACGCTGGCGAAAATCGCTTCGGCGATGGATCTGCCGCTCTCGCAGTTCTTCGCCGACGGGAATTCGAACGGCCACCACAAAGGTCTTCCACAGCTTTCCGACGATGAGGTTCGCTTCCTCAGTCAAATGCGCCGGTACGCTGTCAATCTGAATGACAGCGACCGCAAGCTGGTGCTGGCCATGGTCAAGAAAATGGCGGCCAGCGCGAAGTAGGGCTTGGGCTCTGGGCTTTGGGCTTTCGGCTCTAGCATTCTGCTTTCACCTTCAGACCAGCACGATCCTTGGCGTTGCGTCGCTTCGCGCTTGCCCAGCGCCCAAAGCCAAGTTCCGCCCTGTTCCGATGACCTTGGTACCATCTCCCGCATGGCCGGGAGGCACCTGCCATTGTCGCTATTCCCCCGTTAAGCTAATGCGCAGGGGATCCCTGTGACGATTGACGAAGAACTGGATATGCTGGACCAGTTGTTGCGGCGGCTGAAGATCGAGTACGAGATTTTTTTCAGTAATCCGGCAAAACGTCCGCCTACCGATATTGAATGGAAAGTGCTGAGCTTGATCCGTAAGTTCAGCGATGGCTCGCGGATGAAGTTCGCGCAGCGCTACCGCTACAACGAAATGGCTCAGCGCTATGCCATTCAGAGCGATCTGTGGCGCAAGAAAACCAGGATTCGGGAAGAAGGTTATCGCCGTCCGCAGGACGCCGTGCTTTCAGTGCGCGGCGTGCGTGGACGCGCTGAGCGGGAAACCGCGTTTCCGGTGGTCTACGGGCTAAGTCACCAGGCAAAAGATGCGGCGGGATCGCTGGCGACCGAAGAAGCACCAACCGCAGTCGAGTCGTTCTCATTGCAGTGCGCGGACGACGGCAGCGAGCGCGAAAAGGTCGAATCTCTTTATAAGGCCCTGGCC
>JBAWBR010000061.1:0-18146 GCA_049589875.1 Terriglobales bacterium | reverse complement strand
AGCGAAGCGTTTGTGCTACGGCACACTTTATGGCACACCTCGAATTTTGAGGTTTATGACAATCGGTAAGTGCCTGAAAGATGGTGAGCGCGGAAGGAATCGAACCTTCAACCTACTGATTAAGAGTCAGTTGCTCTGCCAATTGAGCTACGCGCCCCGGAATGGTCGGGTGGGAAAACGTTAATTGTATCATCCGAAAGTGATCTGCTTGTGGACGCAATGTCGTGGTGCGGAGTGCGAGTGCAGCAGCAGCCAATTCGTGGGCTGATCAAGATCCGGGGCGTGGAACGATTGAAGAAGCAGACGAGCCAAATGCGACTGTTCGTCCAACACAGCGCGAGCCCCGGCCCTCTTGATCTTCTCGCGGCAACATTAGATGAAGATTAGATCGGTAATCTCACCGATGCTGGCTGTTTTAAGGGCCGATCCTCCGCCGGCCCTTGCGGTACATGCCCGCCAGATACCTACCTTCGTTACCGGAGTGTCCCTACACTGAAAACTGAAGTCATGGGTTCGGGAGCGGCCGAAAGGGCTTCGATAATCTTGCTGAATTTCAATGAACGGGAGGCGTGCGCGATTGCTCCCGCTAAACGGCGTTTTTCCAGCGATACGCATCCGCCTGCGGTAGGCCGATATGGGCGAGCACGCGGTTGGAAAATTCCTGGGCCATGGCTTCGAGACTCGACGGGTGATTATAAAAAGTCGGAATCAGCGGAAAGATGGTCGCGCCCGCATCGGCGGCGAGCGACATGTTGCGGATGTGAATTTTATTAAGCGGGCTTTCGCGCACGCATAAAACGAGCGGACGGCGCTCTTTGAGCGTAACGTCGGCGGCGCGCTCTATGAGGTGGGAAGCGGTTCCATTGGCGATGCGGGCAAGTGTACCAACGCTGCACGGGATCACAACCATAGCGTCCGACGGGTATGACCCGCTGGCCACATTGGCACCGATATCGGAGTTGGACTGGAGCTGAATTTTTGCCGGTGAAGTGCCGATGATCTGATGTACGAGGCCGGAGCGGCCCTCGAGTTCCAGTTCTTCGGCCATAACGCGGAGGGCGCTATCGGAAGCGATGAAGTTGACAGTCTTAAGGCGCTGATCGCGATTCACTGCGAGCAGAAAGTGTTTGAGAAAGATGGATCCGCTGGCACCGGTGGTAGCGACGGTCAGATTGGCTGGCGGGAGTATGGGCAAGTGAGCGCTCCGCGAGACACAGATAGTCAGGACGTTTGAGCATAGAGATGCATCCAAAGCAAGTCAAGGCGCCATGAACTTCGCGCTTTGAAAGTTGCGCGCTACTTTGAGCGAAACGTGCATTTGGCAAGCTGAGCCCTACAGGCATACATTCAATGGCGACAACCGTCACCTTACGTTCGCGGCGCAGTCTGGCGCAGAAGCACGCGACGGTGAGCGTGGAGCGGGAAATTCGCTGCTACGATCAGGCAGGGGGACGAAAATATCTCCGCGATTTTTACGACGCCTATCGAACCTACGAAACGGTGCTCGACTCAAATGAGGTCCGGGCGGCCATCGCCAATGCGGGAATCGCTTTAATCGCCGATTATCATGCGCTACCAAGCTCTCAACGCTATCTCGCCTCCCTGATCCGGGAGAACGATTTGCGCCAGAGGCCGATTGTGGTGGGCGTAGAAACGATTTTTTCACGCGACCAGCACATTGTGGATGAATGGCGGCGACGAGAGATCGATGAAGCCGAGTTGCGGGAACGCATCCGCTTCGATCTCGATTGGGGCTACGAATGGGCTCCGTTTTACGAACTCCTTTCGGCCGCGCGGGACGAAGCGACCGGGCTGTATGGCCTGGATTGCATGCCGCGCGAGGACCTGCGAAAGATTGGCGCGCGAGACCGTCACGCGGCCGGCAAAATTTCCGAGATCCGCAAGCGCCATCCAGATGCTTTGATCCTAGTGCTCTTCGGCGAATCGCATTTGGCCCCGCTTCACTTGCCGGCGCAGATTCGCCACTTGCTACCGGAAGAGAATGTGCTCACCGTTCTGCAGAATGTAGACGCTCTTTACTGGCGGGCGGCCGGAGAAAAACTCGATCACGTGGAAGCGGTGCGCGTTGCCAGCGATGTGCTCTGCGTGTTCAATGCGACCCCACTCGAAAAATACGAGAATTACCGGCTTTATCTAAACGGCTGCATTCGCGACGACAGTGGCGCACCCGATCTTGGCCCCACTGTTTTTAACCTTATTGCTGGACTCGTGCGTTTTCTCGGAATCAAGATTTATTCCTCGCACAACACGACTCAGCCGCGCATGCTGGTGGATATGATGCCAGAAGTTTATTCGCGCAATTCCGACGCACTCTTGCGCCGGTTGCTTTCGCGAAAAGGATTCTCGGCAACCCAGCGGCGAGCGATGTTACGACGGGTACACGAACGCGGCAGCGCATATCTGGCGCCGCTCAACGCCTTCTACGTCCGCAGGTTTGACATGATTTCAGCGACAGAGGATGCGGCGCGTTTTCTGCATCATGCCTGTCGCGGCGTGCCCGACCGCGTCAACGAAAAAGCGCCCGAGCCACGCAACGCGGAGGATGCTTTTTTTGCCGCGACCATTGAACATGCGCTGGCCTGCTTTGGTTCGCGCGTCCTCTACCCTGCGCGCCCTGCTTTTCGCGATGCGGATTTGCAGCAGTGGTATGAATTTACGGCCGAGGATCTTGAACAGAAAACTTCACTGCGACACGTCGACGTGGTCGAGGCCCTCGACTTTCTGGCGTGGCATCGTCAATCGGGCCATACATATCGCGAGCGGCCGGTCAGCGGAGATTGGTCGCGCGCGCTCGCCTTCACCGGTCGCAAGTGGGAGTTCGTGACCGAACGCCTTGGCTCCCTTGTCGGCAATGACCTGTATGACGCCTACATTGATGGCCGCATCGCTCCATCCGCCGTGCGCCGGCTGTTCCTGGCCCATCTTGAGGAACCGGGCGCGGCAAGCACCGTGTACGCTCATTTGAATTCCAGGCTGAGGTAGGAAATCCAAAGCTGTCAACTGACAGCTTTTTGGTATCCTGCCTTGTCCATGCCCGACGACTCCCCACTGCAGCCGCAAACACCGGATGCCCTGATGCTGTTCGGCTTCTGGTATCGCGCGCTTGCAAGCAATGCCGTGCAACGCGGCCAGATGCAGGCGGCGATGCTTCTCGAACAGCCGCTCGTGGTGGGACGAGACCGCGAGGGAAAACCGTTTGCTCTACGCGACGCGTGTCCTCATCGCGGCATGCCGCTTTCCTATGGGCAGTTTGACGGGCGGAATGTCGAATGCCCTTATCACGGCTGGAAGTTCGAAGCGCACTCCGGGCAGTGCACGCTGATTCCATCGCTTGTCGCCGAGCAGAAAATGAAAATCGATCGCGTCTACGCGGGCAGCTACGCCTGCGAGGAGCGGGACGATTTCATCTGGGTCTTTATCCCCGATCCCGTCGCGGCCAGCGCTGGATTCACAAAAGCCGCACCGGCGCCTAACCCCGCGCCTGAAGTTCCGAAATTCAGCGAACACTACAAGCGGGCATATCTCACCGCGTATCTTCCCTGCTCAGTCGATCATGGCATTATCGGCCTCATGGACCCCGCTCATGGTCCGTTCGTTCACCAGGCATGGTGGTGGCGCTCGCGGCATTCGATCCACGAAAAACAGAAAAACTTCGAGCCCATCCCTTACGGCTTTCGCATGAGCGCGCATACTCCCAGCTCCAACAGCGCTCCCTATAAGCTTTTGCGCCTCTACGCCAATGCGGATTCCATCACGACGACCATCGATTTTATTTTGCCCAACCTGCGTTCGGAAGTGATTCGAGCCGGCAAATACTGGTTCTCAAGCCTGACCACGGTTACTCCGATCACGCGTAATCAATGCCGCATCGACGTGGTCGCAGCTTGGAATCTGTTTCGCTGGATTCCATTCGGGCCCGCGCTGCTGAAATTTGTCTTCGCGAAATTCGTGGAGCAGGACCGCCATACCATGGAGATGCAAGCTGAAGGCCTTAAGCACAACCCGCACCTGATGCTGATCGACGACGCGGACCGGCCGGCAAAATGGTACTTCGGACTGAAGAAGGCCATGTTAGAGATGAAGAAGTCCGGCGGAGAATTTCAGCATCCGATGAGCGGGCCGGCAACGCTGCGCTGGAGAAGCTAAGAGAACAGTTCTCAGTTGTCAGTTCTCTGTTGTCAGTTCTCGGTGGGCGTTCTCAGAACGCGTGCTGCAGAAGCGCAATTGCAGTCAACCGAGGTGCCGAGGCCTAACAGTCTGAGAGAAGGTTTTTCTGAGAAGAACCGGGAACTGGGGACTACTCCGCGACCAGCCATTCAAGCGCCTCGTCTCTGGTCTTATAGGTGACGATCTCGCGCTGAGAAAAGCTGTGGAAGTTTTCCATGAAGGCGTGCGGAATATGCTCGGCACCCACCCAGGCCGATTTCTTGACGAACGGGCGGTCGAGCGTCAGCACTTCCTTGATCTTCATCGCCACCGTGTGATCGACCTCGGCCCCGGCGAAGTCCGCGAGAATCAATAGCGATTCGCGGCCCTGCTTGGCGACCGTCACCCGCACATGTTCCAGAAGAAGCTGCATCTGCGCGGCCGTGGCATGAGAAAAATCGAGCAGGAGAATGCGCTTGCCGTTGTGCTCGATAAAATGAATGCGATCGTCCATGAAGAACAGGCTTTGGGCTCTTGGTCTTAGGCTCTGGCTTCCGGCTCTCGCCTCAGCCGCCATGGTCCTCGCAGGAGAGAGCTAACGCCGAAAGCCCGATTTACATCAACATTGACTCGACTACGTTATACACGTCCGCCAAGGCGGAGTCGAGAGCGCCGGGGTCCTTGCCTCCGGCTTCGGCGAGATCGGGACGGCCTCCGCCTTTGCCGCCGACCTTTTCCGCTACCTTGCCAATGATCTTGCCGGCTTGCACGCGGCTGGTCAGATCTTTTGTCACGCCGGCGATCAGCGAAACATTGCCATTGCTCGCCGAGCCGATGACAACTACGCCCGAACCAAGCTTGTCGCGAAGTTGATCGACCAGCGTGCGCAGTTGCGCGCGCTCAAGATTGTCGGCGCGATGGGCAAGCACTTTGATGCCGCGTACGTCTTTTACTTTGTCTGCAACATTGGCTGCACCCGATGACGCCGACTTCATGCGCGCCTGATCGAGTTCCCGCGTCAAGCGCTTGATTTCGGCATCTTTCTTCTCAAGCTCAAACTTCAATGCTTCCGCCGGAGAGATTTCGACAGCAGTGGCCGGGGGCATGGACTTCAGGGCGGCTAGATGGCCCTCATCATTTGGTGGCACTTCTTTTCTCCCCCCAAGGCGGTAGGACGCGGGAGAGATAAAAGTGGAAACTACGTTTTCAAGTTCGTGGTCTTTTCTAAAGTGGCGAAGCGAATTCTCGCCGGTGATGGCCTCAATTCGCCGCACGCCCGAGGAAACGCTTCCCTCTTTCAAAATTTTGATTAATCCAATTTCGCCGGTGGCTAGCGTGTGCGTGCCGCCACAAAGTTCGGTGGAGAAATCTCCAATTTTGATCACGCGAACCCTGTCGCCATATTTTTCGCCGAACAGCGCCATGGCGTGATATTCGTTGACGGCCACGTCAATCGGGACATTTTCGATGACGTTGACCTTTTCGTTGCGCAGAACTTCTTTGTTGATGATGTCTTCAATGTCCTGCAACTCTTCCTCGGCGACTCCGGAGAAGTGCGAGAAATCGAAGCGCAAATGATTCGGCGCGACCAGCGAACCGGCCTGCTTAACGTGCTTGCCCAGAACTTCGCGCAGTCCGGCCTGCAACAAGTGCGTGGCCGTGTGATTGCGCATGGTGGCCGCGCGCAGGTCAGTGTTGACCACGGCGTCAACTTTGTTGCCAACACGAATCGGCTGTTTGGCGACGACCTGATGCGCGCGCACTCCCTGAATCGGCGAGTAGGTGCCAGTTACTTCGGCCACGACCGTGTTGTGATCGTCGGCATAAAGCAGGCCGCGGTCACCGACTTGGCCACCGGATTCAGCGTAGAAGGGCGTGTGGTCGAGAATGACTTCGCCGGATTCGCCGGGCTTGAGTTCCTGTGCACCCTGGCCATTCTTGATGATGGCCAGCACTTCACAATTATCCGAGCGCGTCTGGCGGTAGCCTTCGAATTCAGATTTCGGAAGCTGCTGATACGCGGGGTTGGCAGTTTGCTTGACTGCGCCTTTCCAGGAGGACCTGGCCCGCTGCCGTTGGTCTTCCATCGCTCGGTCAAACCCGGATTGATCGAACCTTAAGCCGGCGTCGCGCGCTGCCTCTTGAACGAAATCCAGGGGCATGCCAAAAGTATCGTAAAGCTTAAAGGCTTCATCGCCTGGAAAGAGTGGCGGGTGCTCCGCAAGCTCCTTCTTGAAGTAGTCGCGAAACTCCGACATGCGCTGGGAACCCACGAGCATTTGCGCGGTCTTTTCAAAGTTATCGATTGGGCCGGGAGTGAGACGTGCCAAGAGAAATGCAATGTCTTCGTCAAAAAAGGACGCAAAGCGGTGGGCGATTTGCCTAATTCGTTCGTACCAGGCCTTCTCAATCACATCGTTTACGGATCTTGGACCTTGGGAAAGGATGGTTCCCTTGCGTTCTAGTTCAGCGCTTTCTCTTACATCTGCCGTAGCCTTTGCCGCCTCAAGAAGAATCGAGCCCATTCGTGCTAGAGAAGCATCCCGTTCAATCGATTCCAGTCGTTCCTCTCCCACGGCAATCGTCCGAGCGAAGCGCACTTCTTCTAGCGCAATGACGTCGGCTACTCGCTTCGCACTCTCAACTATTTCTGGGTAGGCGTCTCTCATCAAGTCGCGGACTGTGAAGGCCATATGATGGAGGAATGGGTTTGTCTGGCCCAGCAGCCGACCGTGGCGGATTGCGCGCCGGATAATCTTCCTCAGCACATAGCCGCGCCCCTCGTTCGACGGGGTCACTCCGTCCGAAATCAAAAACGTCGCAGCCCTCGCGTGGTCGGCGATTACTCGTAACGAAGCTGCGCCGTGAGCCCCCGCTTTCTTATCCTGTTCTCCCACACGATCTTTCTGGAGGTAGGAATCCTTCGACTTGCCCTCGCTTGCGCTCGGGCTTCGCTCAGAATGACGAGAATCAGCACCTGTCAGCTCCGCGGCGCGCTGGATTAGCGGCGTGAACAAATCCGTCTCGTAATTCGAAATGACTCCTTGCAACACAGCCGCCAGTCGTTCCAGGCCGGCTCCCGTATCAATCGACGGCTTTGGCAGCGGGTCCAGCTTGTAGCCAGTGGTCTTGCCCTTCTCGACGATAGCGGAACGGTCGAACTGCATGAAGACTAAATTCCAAAGTTCCACATACCGCCCGCAATCGCAGCCGAAGGTGCAGTCGGTGTGTCCTTGATCCGACGCGATCACGCCCATGTCATAGTGAATCTCGCTGCAGGGGCCGCAGGGGCCGGTGTCACCCATCTGCCAGAAATTGTCTTTCGATCCGAATTCGTAGATGCGCTCTTTCGGCACGCCCTGGCCGAGCCACAAATCGTAGGCTTCGGAGTCGCGCTCCACTCCGTTTTCGCCTTTGAAAATCGTGACGTAGAGCTTCTCCCTCGGAATCCCAAACCACTTAGGCGAAGTAACCAGCTCCCACGCGTAGGCGATCGCATCTTTCTTGAAGTAATTGCCGAAAGAAAAATTGCCGAGCATCTCGAAGAACGTGTGATGGCGGTTGGTGAAGCCGACATTTTCAAGATCGTTGTGCTTGCCGCCAGCGCGCACGCATTTTTGCGACGTGGTGGCGCGATTGTAGTCGCGCTTTTCGAGGCCAAGAAAAACGTCCTTGAACTGGTTCATGCCGGCGTTGGTAAAAAGAAGCGTGGGATCGTTCGCGGGAACGAGCGACGAGGAATGCACTTCGCGGTGCCCCTTCTCGATGAAGAAGTCCAGGAACTTGCGGCGGATTTGTGAGCCTGTAAGCATGGAAACTTAAATTCTAAACGATTCCATGCGAAGCAGTTCTCAGTTCCCGGACTCAGTAACCCAAAAACCGCAGCCCCACGGTTTTTTCAAAGGGCATGAGTTCCATCGCCTGGGGAAGAGGCGCGGAATAGAGAAATCCTGGCAGTGCTCGCCGCGCAAGCAAGCGACTGCTCGGAATGACAAGGACTAGCGGTGCGGCGGGAAGCCGCACCCGTTCAAAACATGACATCGAGGCGATCTCAGTCTTCGCCGCCCCAGAAATCACTTCGCCGTATCGTCGGCCTTTGCGGGAGTCTTGTCGGTGGCCTTGTCGGCGGTTTTCTTTATGCCGTGTCCAACGGACTTGGTTCCCTTCTTCACGCCGTGGCCCGTGTCTTTGGCAGCTGTTTTTGTAGCATGACCGGTTTTGTCGGCAGCTTTTTCGGTGCCTTTACCTGTATCTTTCGCGGCAGTCTTGGTGGCGTGGCCGGTGTCTTTGGCAGCGGTCCCGGTCGCGTGGCCGGTCTTTACCGCGGCTTTCTTGGTTGCATGTCCGGTATCTTTCGCGGCATCTTCGGTGGCTTTGCCGGTATCATCGGCAGCTTTTTTCACGTCAGTTCCGGCCCCTTGCGAAAATGCAAACATTGACAAGCCAAGGAACAAGGCAGACATCCCAAAGAATTTCTTCATAAATTCCTCCAAGGATTTGGATTTGATTTGTGGCAGAGTTCTATCAGAGATAGGAGCAAGTTAGCAACCGGCGCCTGCGCAAGGCCGGCTGTGAATGCGCCAGAAGCCGCGCGGCGCATCTATTTTCCCGTATCTGAACTTTTAATTTAGTGCCGGCAAAAAACGTGAAACCACGGGGCACACGAAGACGCGCGGAGGGACCCGAAAGCTTCGTCTTAATTTCTTTATCTTAATTTCTTTATCCCGTCTCTGGAACTTCTTCTTCCAGGCTGGTTAATGTTTCTTCATCTACATCCCATTTTTTAAGAATAGTAAAGATCGTTCTCGATCCGAATCCGGCACGCATTAAGTTGCGAAAAATTCGCGCGGTCTGTTTCTGGTCTTTCGGCTTTGTGAAGCGCTTACGCCGCAGATAGGCTCGCGCCAGTCCCTCTTCTTTCACGCCATCGTAAACCGAGGCTACGGCTGTTTCGATCACGTCGCCATGGACGCCCTTCGCCTTCAGATCTTTAACCACACGCAAACGGCCAAGTTTTTCATTGTCCCGGCGATAGGAGGAATAGGCCGCCGCATAACGCGCGTCGTTTAAATATCCCTGATCTTTCAGGCGAACGATGATCAGTTCAACCAGCGTCTTGCCGAATTCCGTGTCGGCTTCGACGCGGTTGCGCAATAGTCGCTTTAACTCGGCAACCGAACGGCTGCGGCGTGCGAGCGCCCCGACCGCGTAATCGTAAAGCTCGGCTTCGGTAAAAAGCTTGCTGGGACGCGCGAACGCCATGACTACACGATAGCGCCAGCGGTAACGATTGTCAGTTGGAGCGCCGAACCTTCAACGCTTACCCCAACGCTCAGGGCATCGGCTGCGGTGGCGAGGCAGGAGTCGCTGGCGTAGTATTCATTGCCGGCGCGCTTCCCGGCGCCCCAGCGGGCGGAGCCACCAGCGCGGTTTTTGCCGATGGCGGAAGCTTATCGGCATTGGCCAGCAGCAGCGAAATCTGCCACATTTGAGTTTCATTGAGCGACTTGCAGAATCCGGGCATACCGGTCAGACGAAAGCCGTTGAAAATTTTCCAGTACGTCTCGCCCGGCTCGTCGTCGGTCACGCCCTTTCCCTGAAAAAGCTGCGGAGGATGAGGATACATTCCTGTCGCGATGGCCGTCTTCGGCGAAAGCGGGAGTCCGTGGCAAACGGCGCAATGCTGCTTGTAGAGTTCGGCGCCATCCACATAGTTCGCTTCCGTCGGCTGAATCGGAATGTTCTTCGGCATATCTTTTTCAATGCGCGCGTGCTGCGCTTTGCGGGCGAGGAACGATTCGAAGGGCATATCCGAGTCGGTGGTCGCGACTGGAGCGCTGCCACTGGTGAAATAAAAATAAACCAACACGGGAACCAAAATAATGCCCACGACCAATCCGGCGACGAATTTCAAGGGTTGATCCTTCCTTTCAAAGTTTGCATTACTTTAGCATTCCCGCGCGCCATCCGTCGGGTGATTCATTCGGAGAATGACGCGACCGCAAGGCGGGGAGGCCGCATCCAAGAAAAGCGCCACCAGGCCTTCGACTTAGTTTTACAAATTTATGGACAGTTTCGCCCGCAAAAGGCTTATGCTTTCACCTATCCTTTTTGCTGGGGCGCGGTTGCGCAACTTTCAAAACTAGGATACGACTCTAACCATGCAAATTGCCGGCGTCGCAAGCGCATTTCCCGAGCACTACTATCCGCAGCAAGAGCTAGTCGAAGAACTCCAGAAATATTGGGGTGACCGGATTCAGAATCCCGAAGTGCTGCGGCGTTTGCATCGACACGTCGGTGTGGCTGGCCGTTATCTTTCGATTCCGAAGAGCGAATACCTCACCATGAAAAGCTGGGGAGAGGCGAACCGGCACTGGATTCGCACGGCAACCGAACTGGGAGAAAAGGCTGTGGCGAGCGCGGCCAGCAGCGCGGGATTGCGACCCCAGGATTTAGGCGCTTTCTTTTTTACGTCGGTAACAGGAATTTGCAGCCCTTCCATTGATGCGCTGCTGATTAACAAAATGGGATTGTGCCGGAACATCCGGCGCGTGCCGATATTTGGATTGGGCTGCGTGGCAGGAGCGGCGGGCATTTCACGTGCGGCGGATTATGTGAAGGCTCATCCGGGCCAGGCCGCGGTTTTGCTCTCGGTGGAGCTCTGCTCGCTCACCATTCAGCGCGACGACATCTCGATGGCCAATCTCATTTCGTCGGGATTATTTGGGGACGGCGCAGCGGCTGTGATTGTTGCCGGCGCCGACTGCGGTCTCGCCGGTCCAACCATCGCCGCTACGCGTTCGGTTTTTTATCCGGACACGGAAGAGATGATGGGCTGGGACATTTCGGAAAAAGGTTTTCGCATCGTTCTTTCTCCGGAAGTACCAAAGCTCGTGAGAATGAACCTGGCGCACGATGTCGATGACTTCCTCGCATCTCGTGGGCTGACGCGAGCCGATATCGGCAGCTGGGTGCTGCACACCGGCGGGCCGAAGATTCTGGAAGCCACCGCCGACGCGCTCGAACTGAAGGATGGCCAGCTCGACGCCTCCTGGGAATGCCTGCGGCGCACGGGTAATCTATCTTCGGCTTCGGTGTTAGTGGTGCTCGAAGAGGTAATGAAGAATCGCCGTCCTGAGCCGGGCACGCGCGGCATCCTTGCGGCGATGGGTCCTGGCTTCTGCTCGGAGTTCGTATTGCTGGAGTGGTGAGGCTGCGCCTATCTCAGAAGCGACCCTGATCCGCCAGCAGTTGCATTCTCCGTCCGCCAATAAGACAATCCCATTGACCGCTGATCGCATGCCTTCGCAAATGCAAAACGCCAGTCCTTTTCGCGCCGGAGCGCTTGTTGTCGCCACGCTTGCGAATCCGCGCGAAAAATTCTGGGGCGCGATTCTGAATCTCTCGGCAATCGGACTGAGTTTGCGCGGCGTCGACCTTTCTTCCTTCGACGATTTCATCATTCAGATTCGCGACGACGAGCCCTTTACGGCGGGCGTTACATTCTTTCCCATGCATCGGCTAGAGCGGCTGGAACTCGATCTACCCGAAGGCAGCATTCCATCCATGGCGCAGCGCTTCGCTCAAAAAACCGGACTGGATCCGGCTCCGCTGCTGGTCAGCGAGTTTTTGCCCGATGGCATGCAAGACGAAGTTAGCGATCAAGAGGCTGGCCTGGACGAGCGCAATTCCGCGGGAGATGCGCCCCGGTGAACCTCCGCCAGATACTCACCGCACCTAATCAGCTCACCCTGTTGCGCATGATTTTCCTGCCCTTCATCGTGATCAATCTGGTGAAGCACGATTTCAAATGGGCGCTCGCGCTATTCGTGTTGGCGGGCATGAGCGATGGCCTCGATGGCCTGCTTGCCCGCACGCTGCATCAGCAAACTGTGCTCGGCCAGTATCTCGATCCCATTGCAGACAAGCTGCTCATGAGCACGATGTTTCTCGTGCTCTCAATCGAGCATCTTATCCCCTGGAAATATACAGTCGTGGTCTTCAGCCGCGATGTTTCGATCCTGCTTATCAGCGGCGTGCTCTTTACCATCGCCGGTCTGCGCGATTTCCGGCCGAGCATCTTCGGCAAAGCCAACACGTTCGCACAGGTGGGAGCGGTTTTCTTTGTGATGCTTCTGCTGGTGGCGCCTCTGCGCTGGATCTGGATCGCTCGCACTTCCCTTCTTCGCGCCACCTTTCTCTTCACGATTGTCTCGGCAGTGCATTATGCGTTTGTGGTGCAACAACGGTTGCATAGCCTTTCCTCCGCGCACGTCTCCGCACGACCGGCGGCTCGTATATAGCTACGGGCGCGCGGCATGGAAGAATGAAAAGCCAAAAGTGAGAGCGAGGGGAGAGGCTAGATAGGCACAGCTATGCTGTCGACAATCTCCCGCAGCACCTGCTCGGATTGCTCGGACTTTCGCAGGGTGGATGAATAGAGCGGATTGACGACGACGCGATGGGCAAAAACTGGAACCGCGAGCGGTTTGAAATCCTCGGGAATGCAGTAGTCGCGGCCTTCGGTAAAAGCCATGGCCTGCGCGGCACGATAGAACATCTGCGCCCCGCGCGGCGAAACTCCCAGTGAAAGATATTCGGATTCGCGCGTCCTGGCGACGATTGCGAGCGCATAAGTGATGAGCGACTCATCGACGTGGACTCGCGTAACCGCCTGCTGAATTTCAACGACATCGTTGGCCGTGAGTACGGGCTCGAGTTTCTCGAGCTGCGCCGCGCCGGCTTCATCGCGCAGAATCTCGCGCTCGGCCGTCGCTTCGGGATATCCCATGCGAACGCGCAAAAGAAAACGATCCAGTTGAGATTCCGGCAACGGATAAGTGCCATGGTGTTCAATCGGATTCTGCGTGGCGACCACCATAAACGGCTGGGGCAGCGCATAGGAATGCGCGTCGACCGTGACTTGGCCTTCATTCATCGCCTCCAGCAGCGCGGATTGCGTTTTCGGCGTGGTGCGATTGATCTCATCGGCGAGCAGGATATTGGCAAACACAGGCCCGCGCTTGAACTCAAATTTCTGTTCGGCGGCGGAATAGATCGAGATGCCGATCACATCGGATGGCAGCATGTCGCTGGTGAACTGAACGCGCTGAAACGAGCAATCGAGCGCGCGAGCCAACGCCCGCCCGAGCGTGGTTTTTCCAACTCCGGGGACGCCTTCAATGAGCAGATGGCCGCGCGCGAAAAGCGCAACCAGGGCGAGACGAAGGACTTCGTCTTTCCCGCGAATCACGGTGCGCAGCGAGTTTTCCAGTTGCGCCGCGCGGCTGGAAGCGGCGGTAACTGCCTGTGCGGACATTGCTTGAATTTTACTATGCGGCTCGCGAGTAGAGCGGGTTACGGGAGTCACGAACAGTTCTCAGTTCCTGGTTCTCTCGGCCAGTTTTTACTGAGAACTGAGAACCGGGAATTGAGAACTCACCGCAAGAATTCTGCCGGTCTTCCGGTCAAGCGCTCGATCCGCTTCGCGGTCGGCGGGTGGGTCGAGAACAGGTTGCCGAAACTCATCCCGCCCAGGAACGGTTGAATGATGAAAAGATGCGCGGTCGAGGGGCTTGCGACCAGCGGCCGCTGCTTCGAATAGGCGTCAATTTTCGCGAGCGCACTGGCTAGAGCATAGGGATTGCCCGTCCAGTGGGCTCCTGTGTCGTCGGCTCCATATTCGCGCGAGCGTGAGACAGCAAGTTGAATCAGCATGGCAGCAAAAGGAGCGAGGAAGATCATGGCAATGGCGGCAATTCCACCTCCTCCGCGATCTTCGCGGTCGCCGCCTCGCATGCCGCCGAAGATCATCCCCCATTTGGCGATGCTAGCGAGCCATGTAATCGCGCCGGCGAGCGTAGCCGCAATCGAGCTGATGAGGATGTCGCGATTGCGGACGTGGCCGAGCTCGTGCGCGATCACGCCTTCCAGTTCGTCATCGTTGAGCAGACCGAGAATGCCCTGAGTGACGGCGACTGACGCGTGATTCGGGTTGCGTCCGGTGGCGAAGGCGTTGGGGGAATCGGTTGGGATGAGATAAACCTTCGGCGTCGGCAATCCGACTTTCTGCGACAAGCGCTCCACAATGTTGTACACGCGCGGCAGATCGTCACGCGTGATGGGCTGCGCCCGGTAAGCGGCCAGAGCGATCTTATCGGAGAAAAAGTACGAGACGAAATTCATCATGGCGGCGAAGATCAACGCCATGAACATGCCGTGCTGGCCGCCGAGAGCCTGGCCAACCAACATGAACAGGAGAGTCATCACGGTGAGCAGCAGGGTGGTTTTGAAGATATTGCTCATATTTATTTCGCTTTAAATTGATTGCCGTTTATCCGGACATTGTATTGGATGCTACGGTTTCCGACTCGGCTCACGTCGCGGGCTTGGTTCGCACTTTCTTTGTTATTACCCACATTGTTTCGCTATGTCTTAGATAACGAAGCAACTTAAAGGATATGAAAGTTCAAGTCGCCGGTGCGCCCTGCAGCCAGGAATACGGAGCTACAAGAAACTAAGGACGGCGCCGGATTTCGGTTAGCTTTGCCGTCTCAGCGCGCGGTCTAATGTTTGGTCGAGTGCGGCTTTGGCCTTCTCATATTCCTCGGCGGTCACCTTGCCCTGCTTGCGGTCGACTTCGAGATGGAACATCTCTTCTTTCAGGGCTTCGAGGATTGCCGAGGATTTTCCGATCGCCGATGTCTGACCCGCCCCTGACGCACTTACGGATGGCGCAGCCGCGGATGACGAACTGGTGCCTCTGCCTGACGATGGCGGCGACATTCCTGAAATTGCCCCGGCTCCGGGGCCGGTGATCGGAGCGGCCAGCGGACCGGATGCGAAGGTCGCGCGCGGCGAACCGCTTGTTGCTCCCGAGGCTGCGGAGACCGCGCCTTGGCGTTTTGTGACGATCCAGCCGCCGATGCCGAGCAACACGACGAACGCACCAATAATCCACCAGCGATATTTTTCCAGCGGATCGGGAGCGTCAATGGGCACGCCGAGTCCTCCGCCAGGCCGATTGCTCTCAGCCTGCGGATTCTCATTCATGGGACCACCTTGCGCCCCACCTTGTGCCTCCGGCGAGCCAGCGGCTGCGCCCTGTGCTTCGTCGGAGATAGTACCCGTGCCACTAATGGTGAATCCAAGCTGCTCACCAACGTGAGTTTGCTGCGAGAGTTCGACGAGCGAGTCGGACTGATTTGGATCTTGCATCGACTTGAAGGTAGACGCGTCCGCAGCCGTGAACTTCATCGACTTGGGCATCATGACAACGAAGTGGTCGGCGGGATAAAGCGGCTTGGGATCGACTTTTAGCGAGCCAGTGTAAGGCACGGTGAATTCGAGCTGGATTTGCGTCTCCCCGGGGCGCAACGGGAAGGCAATGGCATAGCGGCCTTTTTCTGCCTGCGGAACGGCATCGGCCGGGATGGGCTGTCCATTGGGCGCTTTAGCCTGCACCTGTTCAACCTTGGCTCCGGCGGGCAGATAGAACTCGAAGTTGTGGTCGTTCATCTGGGTGACGGCGGGAGAAGAATTGTTGTCCACGGCGAAGAGGCGAATGCCCTGCAGGCTGGTTTTGTCGGCCTGGAAGCGCATGACGTCGGCGGTGAGGCTGAGGCCATTCACCTTCTTGACGACGTCGTAAACCTTGACTTCAACATTGCTGGTGCCGGGAGGCGCCATCTGGTGATAGTTGACTCCCTGATGCACGGCGCGGATGAGGTGCGGACCTCCCGCATCCTTCAGCGTGAAGCTGAACTTGCCCGCGGAGTCGGCCTTCGTGCTGCCAGCGATGTCCATGCCATTGGCGATGTTGATGAGGATGACCTCGTCCCCAGCAGCAGGCTTGTTGGTGGTGCCGTTGGTGACGGTGCCGGTGAGGATCTGGGCGGCGGAGATCGTCGCTATGGAGAGAACGCACAGCGCGAGTGTCGCGGCGAGTACGACGGATCTGGTGAGGTTGGTCAAAAGTGCTCCTTATTGCTTTTCGGTCGAAGCTACGAGTGACTGGCTATGGTTTGCAAAACCAGATATGCTGCACTCTTCTCAGCTTCAGATCACTATCAACAGACAGATCTTTGATGGTCAACCTGCCATGGAATGAGGTCAGATCGAGCGCTCCCTCTATTCTCACAAGATGAGTTTGAATGATCTCTTTCTTAGAGGGATATTCAACCTGATGCTCAATCCAGTCTCCCTCAATAGTGACATGTTTGCCGTTAATGCGACCCGGCAAGAGAATGCCATCATCCGGCGCCCCTTCGTAGACGTATAAGAGAGCGTCGAGTTTGCCGTCACCAGACTCTTTTACTGCCAACTCGTATCCAAGCAGATCGCCAGCCTCCTTCGAAACCCACGCGTTTGAGTAAACACGCATCGAAGAGGTTTGTACATTGTCACTTGTCATTTCTTGTGAGCGTGAAGGCTACACCACCTGCCCGGCAGCCTGCTCCAGCCGCGCGATTTCGGCCATGATGGCGGCGGCTTCTTCTTCCAGCGACGTGCGCATGGACTGGTAATCGA
Source organism: Terriglobales bacterium (assembly GCA_049589875.1). GTDB lineage: Bacteria > Acidobacteriota > Terriglobia > Terriglobales > Acidobacteriaceae > Acidiflorens. The sequence continues at coordinate 1,451 of JBAWBR010000061.1, read as the reverse complement.
CGTCGGGGACCTTGCCGGCTTTGTATTCGAAATTCAGGTCGCGCAGGTTTTCGTAAACGGATTCCTTGCGTTCGCGGAGATAGCCGAGGCGCGTTTTTTCTTCTCCGGCGTAAACCTCGCCGGGAAAAAAGAAAACATAGTAGAGCGTGGCGAAGGTGAAGACGGCGCAGACGAAAATGACCATGTTCATAGAGTTCTCAGTTCCCGGTTCTCAGTTCTCAGTGGAAAGCTCAAGAGCCGTGCTCCCTCAGGGGCTGAACCCCCAGCAAAATGGGCGCTCATCGCATCGCTGAAGCGCTGCGCCACCCAAAAGCTTCCGCAGGCGTCGGTCATCAACTCTGCGCGGACAGGAGTGTCCGCGCCACACGTAGCCGTGCTTTTCGCGGGCGCTGGCACCCGCGCCACACATGCCAAAGTAAATCATTGTTCCGTCTCCTTGCGGGCCTGTGCGCGGAAGCGGTCGAGCTCGGGGCCATGAGGAATGACGATGCCATCGGCGAGCGCAGGCTCGGGGCGATTCTTCCAGGCGCGAACGACCCATGTCACGAAAATAATGCCAGCCGCAAGCGCGACGAAGGGCATGATCCATGCAACTTTGTTGAAGCCGGTGGCGGTGGGCGCGGCGATGACAGTAGGCCCGTACTCCTGCACGAAGCCTTGCAGGATGAGGTCGTCGTTGTCTCCCTTGTCGATGGCGGCCATGAGTTGGTCGCGCATCTTGTCGGACGACTTGCAGCCGACGTGATTGCATTCGAGCAGGACCTGACCGCATCCGCAGGTGCACATCATGCGATGGCCAAGGTCTTTGAAGCGGGCGTCGGGATTGCCGCTCGCGCCCATGAAAAGAAAGACGGAGGCAGCGAGAAGGAGCGCGTGAAGAGCTGGCTTGGCACGACGGACCTCAGAGGCTAAAGCCGCCGATCGAGATAGCGACTTTATCGCAGCGCTGAAGCGCTGCGCCACCCAAAAGCGGCCCTCAGGCGCTGAAGCGCGGAGAGCTTCGGGCAATTTCCCGGCACGACTGAAATCGCGCCCTCCCTGGTTGTTGATCGAGAGCTTGCTTAATGCATTCGCTTTACGAACGGATTGGTCGGGATGACAATGCGGGTCGGTACGAACAGAGTTGAACATTTTCATCAGTCCCCCGCTCCTGTGTGGACGGGTTCCGGGACTCGGGCCGCCACGGGCGCCGTCACCGGAACTGTATTCGGCACCAGCGCAACAACCGTCCCGAAGACCATGATGATCAGGCCAATCCAGATCCACGGCACCAGCGGATTGAGGTGTGCCTTGATGATGGGCCGTCCGGTGGTTTCGTTCTTGCCCTCGTATACGAGATAGAGATCGTGCACGAGGAAGAGATCTTCGCGGAAGCTGGGATAGATGCGCGGCAAGGTTTGCGGCTGGCCGCTGGCTTTGTAGAAGCGGCGCTCGGGATACATGGTGGTGAT
>JBAWBR010000060.1:0-3733 GCA_049589875.1 Terriglobales bacterium | reverse complement strand
AAGAAGCCCTGCCGTCCCGTATTGCAGCAATTCGTGCTCATAGGAAGAGATGTTTTCCATCCCAACCTGATCGACATAATCGAGAGCAGCGCCGAGCCCAACGGCATCAGCGATATTCCCGGTGCCGGCTTCAAATCTCGCAGGCGCAGACTGATATGTTGTTTTCTCGAATGTGACATCAACAATCATGTTGCCGCCGCCTTGCCATGGCGGCATGTTTTCCAGCACATCGAGCCTCCCGTAGACCACGCCGATGCCGGTTGGCCCGAAGACCTTATGTCCCGAAAAGACGTAGAAGTCGCAATTTAGCGATTGCACATCCACGCGCATGTGCGAGACGGCCTGCGCGCCATCGACCACGACCCGCGCGCCATAACGATGCGCCATTTCGATCATTTCGCGCGCCGGTGTGATCGACCCCAGAGCATTTGAAACCTGGCTGAACGATACAATGCGCGTGCGCGGACCTAGCAGCTTTTCGTATTCCTCAAGGATCACTTCGCCGCGATCATCGACGGGAGCGACGCGGAGACGCGCTCCTTTTTCGGAGCAAAGCTGCTGCCAGGGCACGATATTCGCATGGTGCTCAAGCCATGTGATTACGATCTCATCGTCTTTTTGAACGTTACGGCGTCCCCAGGATTGAGCGATGAGGTTGATGCCTTCCGTCGTGCCGCGCACGAAGATGATTTCGCGGGTGGTAGAAGCGTTAAGAAAGCGGCGGGCTTTTTCGCGCGCGCTTTCGTAAGCGTCTGTGGCCCGCGCGGCAAGATCGTGCGCCGCGCGATGAATGTTGGAATTTTCGTGTTGGTAGAAATATGAAATGCGATCGATGACTGCGTTTGGTTTTTGGGTGGTCGCGGCATTGTCGAGCCAGACTAATTGCCGGCCGTGAACCCTCTCTTCGAGAATTGGGAAATCGCGGCGGATGAGCCGCGGATCGAGCGGACGCTTGGCCGTGCCGAGATCGGGTATAACGTCCGGGCGGAACTCGAATGGCTGGATGAAAAGCGGCGGGGTCGCAGTGTCTGGTGTGTTTCCTGTCTCAGCTGGGCTTGCGGTGCGAGGCACTCCTGAATAGGAAACAACGACCGGGGAGGCAATCGCAGAATGAAGATCGCTCGCAGGCAGCGCGACACCAGGAGAAGATGGCAGACCAGCATGCGTCGGTGTTGATGCTGGCGCTGACGACGGAAAGACCGGAACACTTGGCGGCGATTGTGCTCCAGCCACTCCGGGAAAAGAGAACCATTCAGTCAAAGAAGGAAATGCAGTTACTACGCCGGGATAAACTGCGCTATCCGCAGCGGGCGAGGATGCTTGCAAACCGCCGATGTCAGTTGCTTCGTCGCCGGGTGCGGGCGGCTTTGGAGTTGCACCCGGTTGTAGCGCCGGTGCTTGTGGCATTGCTGCGCTGGACTCATGCGCCGGAGCAGGAATTGAAGTTCCGCCGGATGCGCCTGGCGGGGTTGCGGACGGTGATAAAGGTGGCGCGGGCGGATTCGGTACCGTTTGTATGCCAGGAACGTTTGGCATCGAAGGAACACGAGGAAAAGATAGCAGTTCGTTGTCCGGCGGCAACACCGGCTGGGCTGTCGGAGACGCGCCCTTTTCGCCCTCCGAAAGGTATGGCGTTGAGCCGGGTACCGCTGGAGCGCTCCCCGGCGAAACCGTGGTCAAATCAGCGCCTGCTGGCGAAGCGCCTGGAGCTGAAGACGGCACTCCCGCCATGCCCGGAAATGAAAACATCTTGTCTCCCGAGGGGATTGTTGGAGCGAGAGCGAATGGGGAAGCATTCGCGTCCGCCAGGAAGCCGGGGGGCACGCCGGAGACAGCTGGCACGGTTCCCGGACTGCCGCGTACCAATGCGGTTGAGCCTGCCAACGAGGAAGAAATGGCGCGTAAATCAGTTTCCGTCAGCGGGCCGGGTTGAATCGATGGTTGAAAGGCAGGGGCATTCGGTGATGGTTCAACATTCGGTGTGTCGCGGAGCGGAAGTACTTCCTCCGAAAACATCGTGACCGGAATTTCATCCGATTCGACATCTTCCGGAGGAACTGCAGCGTCATGTCCATTCCCCATGTCCCTCGGCACAACCAAAAAAAACTCGTTCGCTAGTTTTTCGAGCAAAGCTGGATCGGGCAATGGAATCGATGCGAAGGGAAAGCGCTGCCCCCCTTCGCCTGCAGCCGATTTTCGAGCGCCGGACTTGGACCTGCTCGCCCCGTTGCCCGTGCCGTTACTTGTATTCGTGGTATCTGTCGACATGTACATTCTCCAGCACGCCGAGGGCGTCTTCGGTCAGCACTGCAACCGAGCAATAGAGAGAGATCAGATAGGAAGCGATCGCCTTATGGTTGATGCCCATGAAGCGAACGGAAAGACTCGGGGAAACTTCCCCGGGAATTCCGGGCTGGAATAGCCCAATTACTCCCTGCTTTTTCTCGCCGGTGCGCAGAAGAAGAATGTCAGTAGTTTCTGCTTTAACGGGCAGCTTGTTGCATGGAACTAACGGAATCCCGCGCCACGTCATGAATGGGGAACCAAACATGGTGACAGTTGGAGGAGGCACTCCGCGACGGGTACATTCACGGCCGAAGGCGGCGATGGCTCGCGGATGCGCCAGGAAGAAACTTGGCTCCTTCCACACGCGAGCAATCAAGTCGTCCATGTCATCGGGCGTAGGATTGCCATTTCTGGCTTTCACTTTCATCTCCGGCGCGACATTGTTGAGAAGACCATACTCAGTGTTGTTAATGAGCGCGATTTCCTGGCGCTCTTTAACCTTTTCAATCATTAGACGGAGCTGCTCACGTATCTGGTCATGCGGACTACGATACAGATCCGAGATACGAGTTTGCACATCCAAAACGCTGGTAACGGCATTCAGCGTATATTCGCGGGGTTTCTCTTCGTAGTCGACGTAAATTTCAGGGAGTTCGACTTCTTCATCCGGGCTGCATTCGATGGTGCGCGTTCCGGGACGCGTTGGCTTTACTTTGTTCAACCGGTATACACCGGCTTCAACAGGAACCCAGGAGAGGAAACTGATCAACCAGCGCGGCGTGATCGCTTCCATCATTGGGACTGTTTTTGTGACGGTAGAGAGCTGCCGAGCCTGTTGCTCGTTCAGCGTATGACGAACTTCTGCTGTCGCCATGAGATTCGCTCCTTGAATTACAAAAAATCAAATGACTGAAATAAGGGTGATCGGACACGAAAACAGACGAGAGTTTCCACAGGAACCCACGGTCTGGATCCGGTACGTTGCTGGCGTAGGAATTTTCATGCATCCGCCGCGTACTAATACACGTTTAATTGTTGGGGTGCGGCCAGTATATAACACGAAAAAATTTTTGGTAATTGTTTTGTAATTGTAAAGAACGGCACATTTCGAAAGGGAGAATGGATGATCCGGCAATGGACTTTGGAGCTTACGCGGGACCCAAGGTGGACCCCGACTTCGGACAGGATGCTGTAACAACGCGGGCCGCATCTCCAGAAAAGCGCAGGCGATAAGCGAGGCTCAAAATCCGGAAAAATGAATAATGTCTATCTATGTAATGTACTAACTATGCTATTGTGTTTGCTCCTTGTTTTCCGGCTCTGATTGTTGGGGTGAGCCGGAATCAAGGGGCCTGCCGATTTCCACAATCGGCAGGCTCTATAAACGCTTGTTATGTTTGTATTTTCAGGGAAGCAAACGAGCCGGATCCTGCGGCGAGGCGCTGGC